>CAMJNC010000017.1 GCA_946407195.1 uncultured Treponema sp.
TATTTCCATATATTTCGTCTTTCATTTTCTGAAAGTCCATTTGCTTTGTCTTCCGCATTTTTTTCATATTTATCCATTGCGTAATCAGCCATGTTTGCTGCAAGTCCAAAAATAGACTTTGTTTCACCACCCATACCGACCAGATCTTCTATTGAATAATTTACTCCATTGAATGAAATAACATCTGAATTGAGTTTCTTCTTAATGGCAGCCATTTCTTCCTGTTTCTGACTCACATAACCGCCAGCCTGGCGAAGCCTTGTTCGTGATTTACCTATGTTTTCCCAAGCCCCCTTAAGTCCGCCTTCACTAGACCAGTCTTCAAGGCTCATTTCCTCGAAGTTGAAGGACTTTACCATATTGATTCCCTGCTCAATCTTTTTGTAGCCGTTTTCAACAGATTCAATCATTGCATTAATTTCATCATAAGTCTGATAAATCTGAGATAATGCGTTCATCATCTGTGTTACGTCAAAAGTTGGATAACCAGAAGATGCCACAGGCGAACAAATAATACAAAAGCATAAAGCAATAAAGCCGAGCTTTTTTCTGATAGTTTTCATAAACTGTTCCTCCTATCTTTTCTTAATATATTTATCCGGATTCTCACCCTGCATACGGCAGATTTCTGCTGCAAGCTGTTTTCCGGAATTCATTCCATATTTACGCTCTACTTCATCAAGAACCTTTGCATCAGGTGCGATAAGCGAGAGCTGAAAGCGGTCCAGTTCAAGCTGGAACATTCTGGCTCCATTAGGGCTCTTGTAAAAATAGTCTCTTTTCATTCTGGCCTGAATCAATGCATTAATTTCATCTTCATCAAGACCAAAATCTCTGTACCCCTGTGCAATAGAAGGGTTTGTGGCAGATGGATCTGCCAGGTAAAATTTTGTCTGGCACTGAGAAACAATAGTATTTGCAATGCGTGAATTTGCAGCATCAGAAACATTCTGCGTTGCAAAGATAACGCATACATGACTTTTACGAAGAGTCTTTAGCCAGTCGTTAATTTTTTCTGCAAAGTAATCGTTATCAAGGTAAGCCCAGGCTTCATCCATAACAAGCATGGTCATGTGTCCATGTCTGTCATTAGGGGAAGCAAAATGGCGTTCTATGTATTTAAAAATATACATAAGAGCTGGAGTAACACATGCAGTACCCATCTTCATCAAAGTACCAAGTTCAATCATTACAAAATTTGAATAAGCAATGCTCGTGTCACGGGCATCAAAAATTGAACCGTACTGTCCTGTAAGTGTATAAGGCTGTATTCCCATCTTTACATCATCATCAGTACAGTACTGCTGAAAAGAAGTAATGGTTCTTCCTTCCTTTTCCTTTGTGTCACGAAGCTGTACAAGAGCTTCTTTAATAGCTTCACTCATCTGGGCGGTAATGTTTATATGCTGCTGAATGATGCACTGGCTGATAAACTCTGTAGCCCACATAAGGTCTGCTTCTGTATCAATATCACGAAGCGGTTGGAAGGCAACGTTACCGCAGCCAGGCTCCACGTAACTTCCACCGGCTCCTATGCACACACCTCTTGCGGTCTTGTCTTTATCCAAAACTATAATATGTGCATCAGGAAACTGAAGGAACTGACTTTCCAAAAGACACAGGAAAGTTGATTTTCCGGCACCAGAAGGTCCGAAAACAAAAGAATGAAAAACATCACCGATGTTCAGGTTCAAAAAGAACGGCACTCCGTCAGGTGTGGTACAGGTTAGAAGCGGTGTAGAAAGTCCGAAGGTTTCTTCGGTCCACTTGTTGTTTCTTACTCCTTCCCATACAGAAGACAAAGGAAAAAGGTGTGATGAGTTTGCAGAGCTTGTAAGATACTTTCTTACATTGTCATAAACGTTACCAGGCATCATTCCAAGCCATGCATGGAATGAATTAGAGCCTTCGATTTTTGCTGAAAATCCGCAGGAGTTTATGATAGACTGCATGTACTTAGCTTTCTTCATTGCAAGCTCGTAGTCTTCATCCCAAACTTCGATACAGGTAGTATAAAAACCGAAAGAAACAGCATCAGATGCAAGTTCAACCTGAGCATCATTTACGTCTCCTTCAAACTGGCTTGCAGCCGGGTCTTCTACACCCGATTCAGTATTCATAGCTGTTTCATAAAGGAGTGTCTTTGCGCTCTTTCTTGCTCCATAGAATTTCTTCTGATATTTTTCAAGAAGCTTTTGCGAGTTGATTTTGTCAATTCCAATCCATCTTGTACTCCAGCGGTACTCTATACTTGCAGCGTTCATAATATCAAACATTGCAGGATATGTATTTGCCGGAAAGTCCATAACAGTAATAATCGGACAGAAAAAATCATCAATCTTAATGCAGCTGCCTGTATCTACGTTATGGTCGCAGATGAATGAATCGAAGAACTGAGGCGTTTTTGGAGCAATGCGTTTCTGGAAATCCGTTGAAAGTGACGAATGAATGTAAGAACAAACGTCATCATTATTCATAGGAACTACAGAAATACGGCTGGAAACGTAGGAAAGTATTTCTTCAGATTTTGAAGTAAAGAAATTAACCTGCTTTTCCATTTCTATCATGTTGTAATAACCTTCGCCTTCCAGGCCTTCATCATTGTTCTTCTTATAAAGAAGAGAATTGACCTTTGTGACTACATCGTTTGGAAGTGCGTAGGTTATGGTAAGGAAATAAGAGTTACGGAAATGAGCACCGTTTTTGAAGTTATCCTTACGTCTTGCATCAATCAGATAGCCGAGCATGTTGTTCCATTTTTTACCTGGGTAGTCATTGACGTAATCACGGCGGCTTTCTACCTGAATAGCCCACCCTTCCCCAAGCTGCTTTACAGAAGAATTGAAATACATGGAAATACGGTTAATGTATTCTGCAGAAGCAGTTCCAAGATCAGGGCACTGGAAAGTAAAGCTTCTCATCAAGGCATTACTTTTGAGGTATACAATACCGTCCTTCGGGTTTCCTATAAGGAAACTCCAAGGCAGACGATAAATGAGTTTATGTGAGTTATCTTTCCAGTAACGTTTGAAATTTGCGCCAATATAATCTACACCAAGCATAATTTTTACACAGCCTCCAGATGGTCAGGTTCCATGAGCGATTCAATTGCAATAGTGAGCATATGAGGGTCATTCTTGCAAAGAATCTTGCACGGGATATATACCGGAATCGCAACGAACGCTCCGAACTTACCGAATAGGTAAACGAAAACAGCTGTAACTAGGAATATGAGCATAAAGACATTCTTTGGAACACCCATAATCAGGTCTGGCTGAAGAAGCGATTTGTGTACCGGCATCTGATAATCCTGTAAAACCATAGTTGTTCCTTACTCTATAAGTCCCATTGTTTTTGAAGCATTCGAAAGCTTATCCATGTTCATGAATTTCTTAGTTACAGTTGGACCTGCAAGAAACAGAATTGTACCGGCAAGAATAGGAACAAACTTCTTCCATGCCTGTCCGTCTGCACGTCCTGCTGTCATAAGAAGAATACACTCAACACAGAAAGCAACGAAGAATACACCGATTACCCATTTGTTTGTAAGAAACTCAATGATAGTGTTCATCATTGTTGCTACACCAAAATCATCTTCTGCAAAAAGTCCAGAACAGCACAGAAGTGACATCACAAGAAGCATTACAAGGGGCTTGTGGCAGCTTAAAATCTTTCTTACATTTTTCAGTGCGAGTGCCTGAAAAAGAAATCCTTTTTTTTCATTTTTTACCATATAAATAATTCTCCTCTGCCTTAAAAGGCAATTTTTCTATATTTGCAGTGTATAGGTTAATAATAACCTATAGACACTGTATTATTAAAAAAAATCAGGTTACAAGTCCCTGTTCTTTAACACGTTCAAGAAAATCTCTTGTACGTGCCTTTACCGGAAGCACCTGGTCTATGTAAGGGCCGTTAGAGCCTCTTGCAAGGTGTACACAAAGGTGTATTACCTGCGTTAAATCAGGAAGCTTTCCAACTATTACTTCACTTAAAATGCTTTCAAGGCGTGTAAGCATGCTTGAGGCACTGTCTGCGTGAAGCGTGGTGACGTTTCCTGTATGACCAGTATTCCAGCTTTTAATAAGTTCTTCTGCAACTTCTCCGTAGCGAACTTCACCGAAGATGATTCTTTTTGGAGTCCATCTCAAGGCAGTTCTTACAGCTTCGGCTGCACTTCTTTTGGTAGCATTAATCATCGTACAGTCACGGGCAGTACACTGAAGTTCTGGAACATCTTCTACGATGTAAAATGCATCATCCGGTGTATATTCCACCATTTTTTTTAAAACTGCGTTTGTAAACGTTGTCTTTCCGCTTCCTGTTGCACCTCCTACAAGAATGTTTTTCCGTTCCTTGATGAACTGACAGATTAAGTCATATTCATCAGGCCTGAGCCGTTTCTGTTCAACATATTCTTCCAGGCTGAAAACTTTTTCTGCAGGACGGCGCATTGCTATCTGCGGATTATCAACAGCCGGTGGAAGAAGACCTGTAAAACGAAGGGCATAAGGCTTTGGAATCTGGCATTCCAGCTTCGGAAAATCCGAATTAAAGTCAACCTGCTTTTCGAGCATGCTGGCTGCACTCAGAATAATTCCCCTCACCTTTTCAGGCTTCATAAACTCACCTGTAAAGACCTTGCCTTTGGCAAAGCTCTCATAAAGGATTTCTCCCGTACCGATTACTTTAATATCAGTAATGGAAGGGTCCTCTACATATTTTCTCAGGGCTCCAAGGTCCTGAATAAAATTGTCATATATTCGTTTTTTCTTCTCAGCTTCATTAGAAGCCTGTGATTCATACCCCGGCATCATACCCTCTCATACGAAAAACTAAACAAAATCAGACTCAAATAACTGCGCTACTCCCGGAGGCGGATCATCCCTTACTTCAGTTTTCTTTGTAGGCTCGTCCCATACTTCGCTTTCAGGGTCATAATTTTCAAGGTAATCATCAAGACTGAAAGGCTTGCTGTCTACATCAGAAACTGAATGTGTATTAGTTCCTTCCGCTTCTCTCTTTGCAGCTTCAAAAGCTTCAAGAGCAGCATTTCCTGAAAGTACATTTTCCTGTCCTGCAGGTCCTTTGTAGTTTCTGGCAGCATCAGCAATTTTTTCCCAGGTTGCCTTCTGACCTGCAGATTTCTTCTGACTTGGAAGTTTTTTAACAATAGATTCAATTTCTTCTTTTGTGTAAGGAGCCATAAAACCGGAAACTATTTCACCTTCAGGTTCTCCTGTTTCTGGATTTATAATTTTATTTCCATCTTTATCTAATTTATCTTTCTGATAAAAGATTTTATCTTTGAAACGAGGGTCCATGTAACTAACAACTTTCTTGGCAAGATACCCTGGCATTCCCTGTTTAAAGATAAGAATATATTCCTTACCCATATGCATTACTTCTGAAGGAGAAAGCAGGTCTCTCTGAATATCCTGATAACTCTGATTGATATTTGATAAATCAAGAGCAAATTTGCTTCCGGAAACACTCTGGCTGCCATTTACAACAGATTCTTTACCAAGCATCTGTGAAAATTTTGTAGCATCATCAATGTTACCTGGAGCCATAACAGCAACTGTTTCACAGTTATCCAGAAATGCCTGATGCTGACCATACAAATCGTAAATCTGTGACAGCATCTGAACTACAATAAAGAATGTAATGCCATAACCACTTAAAATTCCCATCGTGGTACTCAAAAATGGCATGGCGCCAAGAACTCTGAATTCGTCAAGAAGGAAAAGAAGCCTGTTTTTAAGAGTACGGTCCGGCATTCCTTTAATTCCCTTTGGTAACATTTCACCTGCAGAGAACTTTCGAAGAAGAAAGTTTACCATAAGCTTAAAAACAGGAGCCACACGGTCAATATGGCTGAATGGTACAGTAAGATAAAGAGAAATAGGTTCAGGAGAATCGTAAAAATCCTGAATCTTAAAATCAGAGTGACTTGTACAGCCTTTGATGTATGGGTCACGGAAAAGCTGCATTTTTGAAAACACAGTAGAAAATACATCACTTCTTACTTTTTCATGCTGAGAAAGAATCTGATTTGCAGCATCACGTACAATTTCATTAATAGATTCAGATTCATTACCATCTTTATCAAAATGTGGTGAATCAATAATTTCTTTAAGAAGAAGGTCTCCCAGACCGACTTCTTCTCCTGTCTCAGGGTCAACTTTCTGTCCTGAAGCAATAGAAAGAACAGAAAGAACTCCAGACATATTCTGCTGTTCTTTTGGATATTTACCGCTGGAAAGAACATGGAAAATTACGGCAGTTAAGAGGGTCTGTGCCTGATTATCAAAGAATTCATTTGTACCATCACTACCTCCTTTAGGAGGCTCAAAAACGTTTGCAAGAATCAAACCAATATCAGCAAAGGCTTGTTTAGTAAGTTCAACTTCTTCAAGCGGATTAAAGGCAACTGTTGCGTCTGAAATTGGAGAAAATTTTAAGACACGAGAAAACTTTGCACGAAAACCACCTGTTAATTTATAAAGCTCTCCCTTCGGATCAAACACAATCATACTGCCTGGATAATTTACTAAAGTACTATTTATAGGACCGATTCCTTTTCCTGCACGTGTTGGAGCGATAAGCAAAGTATTAGTACCACCAGCATGACATACAAGAGGTGCAATTTTATGACAAACAAGAGAAAGGCCTGCTGTCTGTGGATTAATAGTAAATGTAATATCAGCACTTACCTGCTGACCAAGCACGACACCATGTTCCAGACTTAAACCGAACTTCTTCAAGTCTTTTTCATTTGCCCATCTACCTGTGTCGTACACGTGGCGGTTTTTTGAATTTCTGCGAATTAGGATTCCGATTATAAGGAACGAAGCAACTGCAAGTGCACTTGCAATGAAAAACGGTACAAGGAAGTTTAATACGTAAGTTTCAACTGTATTATCAAAGGGATTTGCGAGAATAGTAAGGAAGATATTGAAGAAGTTAAATAGAGGATAGCCTTTTTCCAGACCGAACCACTTATGTTTTGTTACATACCAAGGAAGGTCTGTGTATTTAACCTGAAAATGAACTGCATGAGCCCAGTATTGAGAAGCAATCTGACCACCTATAAGAATAATTAAAAGAGGAACAAGTATGTGAAGGACTTCAAGAACCGGATTTCTCTGAACTTTTGAGGGGTCCTGCTTCAAAAACTCCGGTTGTTTTGTTTTGGACATAATATCTCCTATTCTGGTTTTTGAGTTGCAGTAATAGAAGATTTACATTAGTAATTATAATATCAAAAAATCTAAAGTGTCAATTAGTTATAAATAATAAAGTGATTTGTTTATAGTTTTTTATAAAAAAAACCGGATCCGGTAAAACCGGACCCGGAATGGGTTGGAACAATTTTTGGGATATTAATTGTCCATTTAACATTTTGGGGAGCAGATTAATTTACCCGGCTGCCACCGGTCCCTTGTATCAGTTTTCTGTAAGGAAAACCTTAAGATAAGAAAGCTCTGACAGAGCAGAACCGGGTTTTAATTACTGAAAAATCCGGTAAAAACAGTAATCCAAATTAATTTATATTATTTACTTCATTCAAGCTTTTTTCAAACTTTTTATATCTTTTATTAAAGCAAAAACGCTGCTGATTAAAATATTTATTACACAAAATATAATTAATCAGAATTATTAATTCTCCCTGCCAGTCTCTGTCTGGATTACTTCCTTCATCATAGTGTTGCCAGTCACAAGGCGGATATTTAATTACCTTAAATTTTTTATTGATGTAATAAATAAGACCACAGTTCTCCGGGACTTCTTCCGGCTTTATAAAGTCTCCATAACAGACATAATAGAACTTCCAACCTGCTTTCTTCCGGTCTGTCTGCCTGCATTTTTTTTTGAAATCTGCAAGAAAATCAGAACGACTCATCTTAATTTCATAGACTATACTTTTCCCAGAGCTGTTCCAGGTAATAACATCGGGATTTTCCCATTTACCTTTTACTTCCCAGAGGGCAAATGTTAGAACATATTTTCTTGCGGTTGCTTCACAAAGTTCTTCGTGCGTCATAACTTGTTAATTAAAACCTCCAAAAAAAATTATAAATATGTTTCAATATCTAAATAAAGCTTATTTATTTCAGATAATATATTATTCTTAACAGTTTCTTTTGCTTTATTACTTTTAATTTTAAATTCTCTTCCTGTTACTAAATAGTCTATAGATACATTAAGTTCTTCTGCAATTGAAACAATAGTATGAATTGGAGGCATTATGTTTTTTGTTTTCCAGGTAGCCATGGTACCTTGAAGAATAGACAGTTTTTCACAAAGAGATTTTCGAGTTTTTTTCTTTTCTTTAAGAATCATATCTATTCTTTCTACAAAATCTATTCCTGAGATTTTCATTATAAATTTCCTTGTAATATGTTTTTTTTCAGTTTTTTATATTCTAAAAATAAACTGAAATCTTGTTTAAACTCCAAAAAAAGTTTATAGTCAGTATCATTTATTATATGATTATCAATCTCATCAATCTCCCCATATACTAGCCAGTCCAAAGAAACATTTATAAACTTTGCAACTTTAGCAACTAATTCAACAGAAGGCATTACATTTTTTGATTTCCAAGTTCCAATAGTCGACTCAGGAATGTCAGTTAAATTACAAAATTGTCGTCTAGTTAGTCCTTTTGACTTGAGATATTCATCTAAAAGTTCAACAAATTCTTTTCCACTACGCATAAAAACTCCTTAGTAATATATATTTGTTACATCACTACCAATCGGCTCATGCTTAAAATCTTTTTTATAGTAATTACAAATTCTATATTCTTCTGTTCTTTGTTTGTTTTCTAATAGAATTTTACAGACTTCTTCTTTAAAATAGCCTTCTTTAGATTTGTTAGTTAAAAAATAAAATTCATCTTTAGAAAAACAGCAATAAAGCCAAAAATATGGGCATTTTGTTAAAGGAATACTATCAACAACATTCTTAAAAACAGGTAG
The DNA here is from genome assembly GCA_946407195.1 of uncultured Treponema sp. GTDB lineage: Bacteria > Spirochaetota > Spirochaetia > Treponematales > Treponemataceae > Treponema_D. The sequence continues at coordinate 8,985 of CAMJNC010000017.1, forward strand.
TTCATAATATTGCCAAATATTCTTTATAATAAATATTAAGTGTCCATTTTTATCAGGATAAGGAAATTTCAATTTTGTTACCCATTTAACATAATCAGGGATACCAACAGAAAAAAAAGAATTGAATAAATTGCCAATAACGCTTGAAGTAGTTTCAAATGGATTAAACATACAAACATATTTACAGGCAAGTAATAAAATATTTGCCTGTTCTTCCCAAAAACTTTTGTACATAATTAAATAGATTCCTTACCTGTTAGGTATGCATGATACATGTAGTTCATCAAAATAAGTTTAAATAAATCCTTTTCACCGCAATTTAAAGCCCTTTCAGCTTTCCAAACAAAGTTATTGTCCTGAAGGTAGTTGATAAATGTATCGTCTTCAAAAAAATCAATGTCTTTTTCCGCATCTTCAAATCCCCATGCAGTTTCAAAACTATGTTCAGTTAATTCTGATTTAAGAGTGTCATAATAATTCTTGAGTGATGCAAAATCTTTAGACAAGTTAAGAGGTTCAGCTCCAACTAAACTTTCTATAGAACATCCAATTATGGAAGCAATCTTAATTAAAGTTTCAATCGAAGGAACGTGACCTTTACTTTTCCACATCCCAACAGTTCCAGGATTAATGTTCAACTGCATTGCAAAGTCTTTTCGGGTAATTCCTTTTTGGCTGCAATATTTGTCAATATTTTTTATGAGTTTAATTCCATATTGATTATTCATTTTTCTACTCCTACATCTTTTTTATCATATGTTTTTAAAATCTGTTTTTTAATATTTTCTTTGTCTTTTACTGGAATGAGCAAACAAGAATCCATATAGGCAAGGCATTCATTTAAAATTGGTTTTACAGATGGTTTCATAAATATTTTTCTTTTCATAAGTTATTTCTCCATTTTGGTTTAATAAATTATTTTATTGTTCACCATTTTTATTTTCTTCCAAATCACTATCTTTCGCTCTTATTTCTATGTTTTTAATACATAAGCAGATCATGAGTATTGTACAGAGAACACAGATTACGCTGAGGGCAAAAAATACTGGCATTTTTCTTGCAAGAAAAATGAGCGAACAGAATGTGAATGTTACAAAATTTAAGATAGAACTTATAAGATTCAATAGACAGTCTTTTGTTTTCATTTTATTCCTCCTCGAACACAAATTTAATTTTCATTTCAAGTTCTCCCTGCCTAATAATTCATCCAGATGCATTCATTTTTCTGCAAACCGCATTCAACCTGATTTTTGTGCATTTCTTTTTTCCAGCCTTTTAACATTTCACTGTATAGAGGCGTGTCATAGCCGGAAATCATTACTTTTCCCGGATGAGCCAAAAGTAAGCTCAAAAGCTGCCTGTGTTCTTCTGCATTCATCTCATGCTTGTATATATATCCTTTGCGGACACCTGGCATATATGGCGGGTCTGCGTATATGAATACATCCTTTGTGTCGTATCTGGACAAGCATTCCCTGTAATCAAGGTTTTCTATCTGTGCATTTTTGAGCCTGCTGCATGCTTCCAATAGGCGTTCAGGATATTCATTCCAGATTTTTGTTGTGGAAGGACTTGATGACTGCTGGCTTGAGCGGAAGCCGTTCTTATATCTGTTTGAAGCTCCAAAGCCCATCCAGCACTTCACTGCGAATTTTCTTGCTTTCTCCAAAGAGGAATCATTTTCGTTTTCTTTGAAAGCATTCTCATATTCTGTTCTTGAAAACGGTGTCATTCTTATTTGTTCTGCAAGCATATCGAAATCTTTTCTAACTATATTGAAAAAATTGTAAACATCATCGTCTATGTCGTTGATGGTTTCAATCCTACAAGGTTCTTTATTAAAAAATACAGCACCAGAACCAAAAACGGTTCCAGGTAAACTTCATGGGACGGCATATTGCTTACAATCCATGGGGCAAGCCTGTTTTTGGCTCCTGGGTATTTGAGAATAGTTTTCATACCCCCCCCCATGTATACTGTACAATTTTATTGCATGAGAGAATGCAGACTATAATCTGTAAGGTCTCTTCTTTTTTAATACTCATTATGGGATAGGCATGCCTGTTAAAATCCATTACACAATCTTCCATATTTTTTTCCTCTCTAATCTTTTAAACTTTCAAGATATTCAATTGTTGTAGCTGCACTTCCTGGAGTAAAAACTTCAACTCCCGTATTAAATAAACATGAACGGACTCCGCAGACACATTCATTGAATATTCCTTTACTATCTAGCCAGTCATTCAGTTTTGATTCAAATGCAATGTATTTCATTGCTTAATTCTCCCTCTCTTTCAGAAGATTTTTAATTTGTTTTGGTATTTTCATTTTCTTCCTCAGTCATGTACTTTCATAATAGAATCTTTTAATCTAAGACCTTTTTCTTCAAGCCATTCGGTAAGCTCTTTCTCAGATTTTTTACCAAAGTTACGGTTATGTCTTAACTGCTCTAAAGAAGTATTTAATAAAGAATTAACATTATAGATTCCTTGATTTTTTAAAACATTTACAGTTCGAGTACTTAAACCTTCAAAAAAGTTTTCATTTGAAAGTTGAATATTATTTTTATTCATCCATTCTGTTAATTCGGAAAAACATTTTTTACTCATGCCAGGTAATCTTTTAATATTTGTTTCGTTATAATTCAAAAGTTCTGGAATTGTATTAATATGTGCATTCTTTAAAACATTAGATAATCTAACACTGAAATTATTTTCATTTAATTTAATAGAAGAAATACTGTTATTGTTTTCTAAATTTGTTTCAGGTAATTTAAGCTTTTCAGTATTATAAATAACATTTATTCTTTGTATAATATTTGCCAGACCATTATCAAACTTTGAGCTCAATACAAGAAATAAATTGTTATATCTTTGACTTGATGATTCAATTTTTTCAAGAATTAACTGTTCGTCACTAGAAACTCTGTCAAACAAAGATAGATATTTGCTGAAATAATTTTTCATATCATCTATTCTTGTAGTTATTAAAACTTTAGTTTTAGAAACAGAAACAAGTTGAATAATTAATATTATATTTATAATTATAAGAAAAATGAAAAAAACATATGATGGAATTACTGTTTTTATATTAGAAATGTTATTTTCTAATTTGGTTAATTTTTTTTCTACTTTTTCAACGTATTTTAAATATTCGGTTTTTGGATCTGGCTCATATAAAGATTCATCACGTAATGTTAGTTTCAAGTAAAAATTATCTACTTGTGTTGGATTATAATCCAGGATGTCTTCACCAGCTAAAACAATTAAATTGCCGCCATTTTCAAGTTTATCTTTTGCTTGTAAATATTTTGTATAAGCAAGAGTAAAACCTTTAATCAGACCATTGACATATACAGTTTGACCATTGATATTAACATAGGCTCTTTCATAAAGTAATTCTTTTAACTGCTCATTTTCCGCTTTTAATTGTTCAATTGATACAGAAGAATCATTCTCGCCTGCGAATGAAACAAAAGTAATCGAAAAGACCAAAATAATTAAAAATAATTTTTTCATGTATATTTACCTCCAAAAATTATAGCTTTTTAATAAACATAACTGTTACACTTGTTATATTTTAGTACCGTATTTATCTATCAATTCACAGATCTTCCTGTTATCAAAAAGACATACGGCATTTTCAATTTTATTTTCAAGGTTGGGATTCCCCTTCTTCATCTGGTAGCAGACGGTCCTGGAATCAGAATCATAAGATTTTATTTCATCAACGTTCCAGAGTTTTATTTCATTAAAAACACAGAAAGGAACTTCTGAAAAATAAATCTGAAAACAGATTTTTTTGTTTTTCTTTTGAAGTGATACTTCTATAGGTGAAAAATCTATTTCTGCATCAGTAACTTCAGCATGTTGCGGTTTGAAAGAAACAGATTGACTATTATCAGCAGTTTTTTTCTGTACAACTCTATTTCCTTTTCTGAACTGATAAAGCATATTTAAGATGTCTGATACTCCAATAAAGATAAAAACAAGAAGTACAATTACAATAATGCTCCACAAAGGCATCTGTGAAAGCTCATTCAGAAATGTAGAAATAATATTTTTCATAAAACCTCCCTTACGTTTGAAAGATGTATAGCATATACAGGTTTATCTATTGCAAGGTCTGTATCTTTGCCATTTATCATTTCAATTCTTGTGATTATTGCACTTAGGTATTCTTTTGTATAACCAAGTCGTAATTTACACTTTAGATTTGTCTCAATTCCTCTCTCTGCAAGTTCTAAGAAATACTCTCTTGTAAGGTCTTTTATGGACTTATGCCAAGAAATTTCACTTCGTAAACGGTCAGTCCAATAATCTTTTACTTCACGGTATTCAATCGTCTTTTCACCAGACTTTATTTTTTCATACCATTGTTTTTTAAGTGGAAATATTAGCACTTTCTGTCACTCCTCAATTACCAATTCTTTAAAAGCTTGTCCTGAATAGCCATATATTTATCTATTTTCTTCCTTACCATTATGATTTCCAGCAGATAATCATTATAAGACTTGAATGTGTCTTTTTTTGCTTCAAGTTTTTTGCGAACTTCAAAAAGATTTTCAAGTTCTTTTGAAGTTTTATCAAATTGAATATTCTTTCGTATGTTTTCTAGTTCATCTTCAAGTTGTTTTGCATTTTTACACCAGAAGCTGTTTCTACAAAACTCTACAAGAACTTCCTTACTGTATTTTTCAAAGACGCACGTAACTTTTCTTGACATAAAAACCTCTTACGCAGTCATCTCCTTAAGTATCTGCCCGAACAAAGCCTTTGCAAAATTCGGTGGCACAGCATTTCCAATCTGCTTAACTACATCAACTTTTGTTCCTGTGAAGATATAATCCTTCGGAAATCCGGTTGCAGCAGCAAGCTCGTTTGGCTGGAGCATACGGAAACCAAGTTCTATACCCATGCCGTCTGTTCCGATAAGTGCATAGCGGTCTTTTGTCGTAAGGGTTGGAATCGGCTCTGATAAAGGTACTGCATGTCCGTTACCGTAATATTGGACTAAAAGCGGTTCTACCAGGCAGTGTTCCTGTTTTGTACAGATTGTAGAAAGAGGCTGTGAAAGCTTTCTGTTCCTTTGTTTTGCAGAGCTTTGACCTATTCCACAGATAAAAGGTTCAATAAGTCCGTATCTGTTTGAACAGTCCAAAGTTGGAACAGGTTCGTTTAATGAATGAACACGGTTATTTCCCTTGTTATATCTGCATAAAAAAGGAGTTATAAGCATGTGATGAGCACCGCTGCAGGAGATGGTCGAGAGCGGTTTTTCAAGGCTTTCAGCATTTGAAGTACCGTAAAGCTTTGCAATGAATGGTACGGCTGCATCTCCCCAGAATTCACGGATTCCATATTCAATACGTTTCATGGTTGCATCAGCAAGAGGCTTTTTTCGCTGACTTATAATTTGACTTGGAATACTCCAGTCGATGATTTCAGCTGCACTATGCCAGTCAGGAAGAAGCAAGTCCCCACCTTTTACATTAGTTGGCATTGGCCAGACTATTTTCTTTCCACAGTCTTTTCTTACACACTGAATAAAAAGTCTTCTTCTTGAAGTTGGAGCACCATAGTCAGCAGCACAAAGCACTCTCCAGTCCACAACATAATTAAGGGACCTCAGAGCCGCAATAAATACGTTAAAAGTTTTTCCCTTACATTCCGGTATAATCCTTCCATTGGAATCCAGAGGCCCCCAGGTTCGGAATTCAGGTACATTTTCAATGATTATTCTTTTTGGTCTTAAAATTTCTGCAAAACGGACCACTTCCCAGGCCGGGCTTCTCTTGTCTTCTGAGCGAGGTTTACCACCTCTTGCACTTGAAAAATGTTGACACCCTGGACTTGCCCACATAAGGTCACATTCTTTAGAAGCCCTCAAAGTTTCAGGTTCAATGTGCTGCACGTTTTCACAACGATGTTCTGCAAAAGGATAATTTTTAGAATGAGTTTCAATCGCTCTTTCCCAATGATTAATTGCACTCATATTAATGTCAAAATTAAATTCATGTGCGGCTTCAATCAGTCCAGTTGATTCTCCGCCTCCGCCGCAGAACATGTCTACAATGTTTAATTTACTCATAGTAATTAGCTCCTTGTTTTTGATTTATGATTATTGTTTATTTTGATTTACCAGGTTCTTCATCATTTTTTTTATGAGGCACGGGTTTGTATTTATCAAATACGTCATCTTCTTCAAGCATGTTTCCAAAGATACTGTAAATAAATGAAGTATTGTACTTGGTCTTTAGTTTTTTGTACGACTCAATAAATTCACCAACTCTGTTTCTGCCAAATTCCTTCATCTGCTCTTTTACTTTAGGGTCTTTTTCTTCTGGAAGATGTTGAAAATAAACATACAGATAATGAAAGAATAATCCGCCGAACGTATCTGTAATTTTTTCAACATTTTCAATTTTCTTCTTCATCTGGTCGATGTGATAGATGAAAAGAGCTTCATCTGATGTGTCAGAAGAAATATCTTTATTTACTAAAGATTCAATATATGAAGCTATTGAACAATTTTTCATTAATGCTCTTTTTTTTATATTTTCAGCAAACTCTGGTTTTACACGGAAAAAAATTGCTTCTGTTTTTTTTCTATTTTCAATATCTTTTGCCATAAATTATTTCCCCCATTCAATTACTTTAAGATTGTTTGCAACAACCTGCCTGCCGTTATTCCGGGAACCAAACACAACCTTTGCTCCAAACAGCTTATCATTGGGTACATTACGGGTCGGTACGAACCATGCCTTTCCAGAGTCTTTATCCTCAATAACAATTGCATTACACCAGGACTCTTCCATGTCATGTTTATAGATATGAGTAATTACCCCCTTTACCTGCCCTGCAGAGGGTTTGTAAAGCTCAAGATTTACATCTCTTGTATACCTCAAGGTATTTCTTGCATTTATAAAAGAATTGTAATTACCATAAGTTCTGAGCTTATCTTCCCAATCTTTCTCAAGAACGAAACGGCCTGGATATTCAGCTTTGCCAACCTTCTTAGCAAAGCCAAGCTCTACTAGAAACAAAAGTCTCAGCTGCATATCAGAACTTTGAGCTGTAACAGATGTCGTAAAATTATCATCTTTATTAAGTGAGTTATTCACTGACACAGACTTAATCTTTTCATCAAGCATACACCATCTTTTTGAATAAGGAATTTTCTTACGCTCATTCTGGATCTCTCTGTCTGTTCGATACCCAACAAGCTCAGTACATATATCCTGTGCAAGTTCACGGAAAAGATATTTAAACCAGTATTTATCAAACTTTACATCACGCCCCTCTTTGTCCTTTCCGTTAATCAAAACATGACAGTGCCCGTGTCCTGTATCATTATGTTGACCGGCAAACCAGTAGAGTTTATAACCAGTTGCGGCTTCAATTTTTTTCATTAAGGTCCGTACAAGAAGCTTTGTTTCTATCGCTTGGTTCTCTGGAGACACAATGAACCTGAAGAACTTTGAATCCATAACCTTCTCATAATCAACCAAAGTCTGGTCAGAAACCATGTCCTCTTCCTGGCTGAAAAGCACGGGTTTTTCTTCAACCTGTTCTTTGTTTTCCTGAGGAATATACTCCTTCAAAAATGCCTTATGCTTTGCAATAGAATCTTTTTCATACGAGCATTTAATTATGCATCGCTGTTTACGGCTGCCAGAAAAACCTCCGAAGCCGCCCGCACCGCCGGAATCATTTTTCTTTTTTTTCTTTGTTCCGTAGTAATGAGGACGGGTCATTCTTTCAAGCTCACGCATAAGTTTTTCAATTTCACGAGTCGTATTATTCTTTGCACCGCTTCTCTTGAACTGGAGTTCATCTGACCAGTCTTCCCACCAATCGTTTTCAAGTTCCTGAGAAAATGTCTTAATTCTCTTTGGCAAGCACATCTCCTGTTGTCTATTTAATAACTAGTAATAATAACAAATAGACACCTTTTAATTAAATAATAACATTTAGACACTTATCTTGTCAAGAAAAAAAGATAGCAAAAGGAAAGCACAAAAGTAATATGGAAATCAATACAATAATAAGAAGAAAAAAAATATGATTTCCTTTTTTTTATCTTGCCTTAGGTTAAATGATATATACTCAGGGAGTTTCTTAGATTCAGGGAGCTTTAAGGACTTGAAATACATCAAACTGTGGACTCCGCCGGTGCCAGAAGACCAGGGAGTGTCGTCTAAAATCTTAAAATCAAAATGTAGTAAAATTACTACATTTCAAAATCTTAATTACTGTAAGTTAAAAAAAACAATGAGCAGATAATAAAAAAATATGCTGAAAATAATTGCTCAAAATCACAGAAAAAAAACATGCTTAATAATCAACAGGAAAACTCTTAAAAATGAATTGTAGTAAAATTACCACATTTCGCAGCAGCCGGAAGATTTATAAAATGAATCTTCCGGAATCGTTCAAAAACAAATTGTAGTAAAATTACCACATATTAAAACATTCACAGGTTCTTGATTTATCATCTTAAAAGACGTAAGATTTTAACTGCAATAAAAATATTGCAAAAGATTAACAAATAATAAAACCAGATATGACTGAATCAATATTAGACGAAGTTTACAGAAACACAGAAAAATATCAGAAAGAAAACTCAAAGAACATGCGTAAAGATAAAGGCCAGTTTTTTACGTCAAGGCTGACTGCATTGAAAATGACAGATTATCTTTCATGCAAAAATAAAGAAGTAATGATACTTGAGCCTGGAGCTGGAAACGGGGCTCTGACAATATCTGTTGTATTAAAATTAATTGCAGAAGGGTGTAAAAACATAAGCTGTGTTTTTGTTGAAAACGACAGTAAAGTTCTTTCGCTGCTTGAAAAAAATGTCAGATTATTAAAGGAGTATTCACGTAAAAAAAATGTGAAGTTTTCAGTTGAAATAAAAAAAGAAAATTTTTTGATTTCAAAAGATTTACCGGAAGCGGATATTGTAATCATGAATCCGCCATACAAGAAGATCCGCAAGGATTCTGAAGAGGCGGTTCAGATGAATGATTATGTTTTCGGGCAGCCTAACTTATATTCGCTTTTCATGGTAAAGGCATTGCAGCTGCTAAAAGAAAACGGCGAGTTTTCGTTCATAGTTCCCAGGTCGTGGACATCCGGAGAATATTATAAAACATCAAGAAAATATATTCTTAAAAACACAGACATTAAGAATATCTGTATATTCAATGCAAGAGACAAAGCTTTCAGTTCTGAAAACGTACTGCAGGAAACCATGATTTTTGCAGGATTAAAAAAACAGACACAGACCGAAAAAATTAACATTGATGTTTATGAAGATGACAGAATCAGCTCAAAATTAAATTACAGATTACCAAGCAGAATTTTGAAAAATATCGGCGTAAATAATTATCTGATGATTCCGTCAAACGAAAAGGAAATAAAAACACTTGGGATTTTTTCAAAAAATAATAAAACATTTTTAGAAATGGGTTATGAATTTAAGACTGGGCCGGTAGTGGAGTTCAGAAACAAAAAAGAAATAAGCCTTAATAAAAACTGTAATTCAGTTCCCATGTTCAGAACAGCAAATATTGTGAAAGGACGTTTTATATTTCCGGCCGGAATTAATAAGGCTCAGTATATTTCTTCAGATGCAAAAAAACTGCTGATTAAAAATAACAGCACAATCTTTGTGCGAAGGTTATCTGCAAAAGAAGAAGGCCGCCGCCTGCAATGCTGTATCTATAATTCACTTGATGAGTTTAAAACAATTTCAATCGAAAACCATGTTAATTATCTTACAAAAAAAGACAACACACTTTTAACTCAAAAAGAACTGACAGACATATACAATCTTCTGATGACAGAAGAATATGATTCATATTTCAGATTATTAAGCGGAAGTACTCAGGTGAACGCAAAAGACTTGAACTCGTTACCGTACTTAGAAGGACTTGCAGAATGAAAAGGAATATCACAAATTATGATTATGAAATATTAAATGACATACGCAATATTTTGAAAAATATCGGAATGCCCGAAAAATACTACAACACAAGATGTGTTCTAGTTCTTGCGGCTTGTCTTGAAATGCTGCCGGAAAAAAAATGGACTGCCATTTCAGAAGATTATCACAGGATTCACGATATAATAATTTTTATAAATACAAATTATCCGAATAAGGCCGGGCTCGATAAAATCGGTTATCAGGAAAATTCAAGAGAAACCATAAGGGATGATACTCTTAAAATATTTGAAACCAATGCAATCATTGAAGAAAAGAAAGGGCTGGCCTCTAATGACAGAAACAATGCATACAGAGTTACGGCTCAGTTTGCAAAGCTTGTCAGAAAATATAAAACTGAACTTTGGGAAGAAGAATTAAAAATATACCTTGAAACACATGAAAAATATTCAGATACATTAAAGCAGGTAAAAAATCTTGAACCAGGTTATTCAGTTCAGTATGGAAACCTGAATGTAAAACTGGGAAGAACACCACATAACAAACTGCAGAAACAGATTCTTGAAGTGTTCGTAAAAAACTTTGCATCAGGAGCACTCCTGCTATATATCGGAGACACAACAGAACGGAAACTACAGTGTGATGAACAAAAGATGGCTGAGCTTGGAATAAATGTATTATCTGAGTCTGCAAAACTACCGGATATAATTCTGTATGATGAAAAACATAAGAGAATATTATTCATCGAAGCATATTCAAGTACAGGCGAATTTAATATTGACCGTGTAAACTTCATTAAAAAACTATGCAATCCAAAAGAAGCTGATATGGAAGTTGCCTTCATAACTGCATTTTCAAATACAAAGAAAATGCTTCAGGTATATTCAAGGATTGCATGGGACACAGAAATATGGGTGGCCGAAGATCCGACCCACATGACACACAAGAACGGAGACAAGTTTATCGGCCGGAAAATCGTCTCAAAAAAATAATCAGCAGCAGCCGGAAAGATTTCAATTCAATCTTTCCGGTTTTTTTTATTCAACAAAATGTAGTAAAATTACCACATTTCAGAAACAAAGCCTAAAAAAAATTCAAGTGAGACTTTAATTACAGACTAATTCACAGATGCTATAATAACTCATGGACACGGGATATGAGGTCCAAGGAGTTATTATGATTAAATCAAATGAAACAAAGCTTTTAAAAGTAATTGCAAAAGTGAGCATTGCTAACCAGAAGTTCATGAACAAGTATGGTATCAAGTGTGAAAAATCAAAAGAAATGATGAAGAAATTTACTGAGACTGACACAGAGCCAACATCTGAAGAACTCGATGAGGCAAATGCTGTTTTCATCCAGGAGTTCACAGGACAGCTTTCAAGTCTTCTTGAAAAAGACATGCCGGAAGAGTTCTTTATTGAACTTTTTGCAGAATGCGATTCGATTGTTCTGTAATAATAAAAAATTAGGGAATTGTAGTAATTTTACTACAATTCCCTGAATCAGAAGAAGGTAAATATGGAACATGAAGAAATATCAGAGCTTGAGAAAAGCTTCATCAAAAACTTATCAAGAAATATTGATGCAGACCTGGATATACATCATTTTGACAGAGATGGAAAAATAAACGAATGGTTTAAAAAAGACATTCTGGAAAAACGAATACCAGAAGAGTTTGAAAAACTTTCTCTCAAAACAAAAGAAAAACTGATAGGTATATGGCAGAAAAAGTTTCCAGCTGATAATGATAAAATAGACGCAAATCGTCTCACTGATTTTCTTGGAAGAAGGATTCAGGATAAAAGACAGTATTCACATAAAATAGAGCGTGAGCTTCCCAAAATGTCACGATAATATTTATGAAAGCACATAACAGGCTCTGAGAAGGCCGCAGAGCGTCTCAGAGTCAAAAATGACATATTTATCAAAAGACACCAGATACCCCCTGTTTTTTCAATCCTAGAACGGTTTCCGGCAATATTTTACGCATGGTTAAAGAAAAAAGCCGGTTGATTACGGAGTTCAACCGGCACGGAGCTTATTCATACAGAATAAACAATAATCATAAATACAAGATAATAATAAAATTAAAATAAGACAAGTAGATTTCAAAAAAAATATTCCAAAAAGAATTGTAGTAAAATTACCACATTTTTAATTCAAATAAAAATCCTTAAATAATTGACAATTTTAAAAATTGAAACAAAAATAAAAATATTTAAGTGTCTATACGTTATAAATGAAATAAAAGAGGGTAGCTATGTTAATATTATGTGAAAAATCTTCTGTGGCGCAGAGTTTTGCCGAAGCTCTGAACGCCAGAAAATGCGAAGGTTACTTTTCGGATGAAAATGATAAAATTATAATAACTTACTGTGTAGGACATCTGTATGAACTTGAAGAGCCGGATTATTATCTTGCCGAGGGAACAGACAAAAGTAACCTGAACTATCTGCCTATTATCCCTGAAAGTTTCAAATATCATAAGATACCGAGGGCTGCAAAACAAACAAAGATAATAAATGAACTATTGAAAAAACATCAGAATGAAGAAATTATTGTGGCAACAGATGCCGACCGTGAAGGCGAAGTAATTGCAAGAATAGTTCTTAAAGAATCATTTGCAAAAATAGATTATTCAAAATGCAAAAGATTCTGGACTTCAGAAAACCTCACACCTTCTGTAATACGGCAAGCAATGAAACAAATGCTTCCACTTTCTGAGTACAACAACCTTGCAGCAAGCGGATTTGCAAGACAACATGCGGACTGGATCTGCGGAATGAACCTGTCACGCTATGTTTCATTTGGAAACTCTACAATTTTTTCTGTTGGACGAGTTCAAACTGCCTTACTGGCCGCAATAGCTAAACGAAACAAAGATATTGAAAACTTTGTACCACAAAAATATTACGAGCTTGAAGTTGAACTTATTGACGAAGATGGAAATAAAGCCCTTGCATATCTTATAAATCCTCAAACAAAAAAAACTGCATTTGAAAATAAAACTACACTTGAGAATACAATGGGTGAAATAAAGCAGTCACAGATAATGATAAATTCGCAGACTGTTGAGAAAAAAATCGGTACGCCACATCTTCTATCTTTTACGCAGCTCGCAAAAATAGCAGCTGATAAATATGATTATACGACACAGAAAACTCTTGAAATTGCTCAGAATCTTTATGAAAAGCATAAATGTCTTTCATACCCAAGAACAAACGGAACTGTAATGGGTGAAAATAACGTAGATGTTTTTCAGAAAGCATTTGATAAGGTCTCAGGACAAAATGAATATGCAAGACTGTGTGATACTTCACTTATCAATGCAACAAACCGAAAAGTTTTTGATTCAAGAAAAATCCAAAAAGAAAATCACCATGCGCTTATACCGCTGGAAATACTCCCAGAAGGAGTAAGCGAAGATGAGAGAAATATATACAACATCATTCTTAAAGTATTTTTACAGAGTATCATGAAAGATTTTGTATATGATGAGTTGCAGATGATAATTACGGCAGGAAAACATAACCTTAAATCCACCGTTAAAAAAATAAAGCAGATGGGCTGGAAAGAATCAGAACCTGATGAAGAACTTAAAAGTTTTTCACAAGGATTTAAGCCTCAGTCTGCAAAGATAAAAGGAAGTCAGATACTGGAAAAATGGACGCAGCCCAAAAAACAATTTACTGAAAGTTCATTACTTGCGTTCATGGAAAATCCTACAGGGGAAAATGAAGGTGAAAAACTTGTCGGACTTGGAACGGAAGCAACTCGTGGAGCAATAATCGAAAAGCTTTTTTCAAAGGGATATTGTGAAAAGAAAAAGAAAAATTTCTTCGTAACCAAAAAAGGCTTTTATCTTCTGGATTTATTGATGCAGGATCAGGACTTGAAACAGATAGCAAATATAGGACAGACAACAAAATGGGAAAAGATGCTTTCAGAAAATCCAAAAGATTTTGAATTACAGATTAAAGATTATGTACGAAGATGCATCAAGCCGAAAGATTCGATACAGAGATTTGAGAAAGAAAATTTTGGTACATGTCCTGTATGCAACAAAGGTAAAATATTCAGAAGCAAGTACGGATATTTTTGCAGTGAAAAAAAGAATGGCTGTAAATTCAACGTTAATTATCATATATGCGATGCAACGGTTTTACCTTCAGACTTAAAAGTTATGCTTGAAGGTAAAACAACAAAACCTATGCACATGAAAGGAAAAAACGGAAACAATTTTACAGCAAAGCTGAAAATGGAAATTATAAATGATGAAGCAAAAATCAATTTTGAATTCGTCCAGAAAAAAAATAAAGCAGAAAAAAAATAGCAGCAGCCGGAAAGATTTCAATACAATCTTTCCGTTTTTTTTATTTGAACGAATTGTAGTAAAATTGCCACAATTTATACAAACGGTTTTTTGCATGCAAAGCAGAAATATTTATTATGGCAGTATTCAAGGCGTTTATCAGAAATATGTGTATAGATACAGGTTGTTGAAAGAAACGAATGCCCCATAAGAATACGGATTGATTCCAGATCCGCCCCATGTTCAAGCATGTGTGTTGCAAAGCAGT
>CAMJNC010000018.1 GCA_946407195.1 uncultured Treponema sp.
AATATTCAGGTTTCATGTTTCCGCCGCAGCCCCAGTTTTCGTTACCAACACAGAACATAGGAAGCTTCCATGGCTTTTTGTGTCCGTTTGCTTCACGCATCTTGCTCATTGGAGACTCGCCGCCAAAGGTAATGTATTCAACCCATTCGCTCATTTCCTGAACAGAACCGCTGCCTACATTTCCGTTTACGTATGGTTTACAGCCGAGCAGCTCACAGAGTCCGAAGAACTCGTGTGTACCAAAGCTGTTATCTTCTACTACTCCCCCCCAGTGAGTGTTAATCATGCGTTTGCGTGTTTCATAAGGTCCAACACCATCGCGCCAGTGGTATTCGTCGGCAAAGCATCCGCCCGGCCAGCGAAGGTTTGGTATTTCAAGCTCTTTAAAGGCTTCTACAACATCTTTTCTGTATCCGTTGATATTAGGGATATCTGAATCTTTTCCTACCCAAAAACCGCCGTAAATACAGCGTCCAAGGTGCTCGCTGAAGTGTCCGTAGATGTCGCGGCTGATTTTACTGCCGTCGAGATCTGCATTAACAATAATTGAATCCATATATGTGTCCTTTAAATATTTGGTTAAACGTTTTACTAAATTGTACTATGCAATTTAAAAAAACGCAATTATATTATGACACTTTTGAGGATTTTTTGTTGAATGATTCTCTAGAATTATAGACCTTTTTTGAAGATTACAAGATCCTTAATCTTCAAGGTGTAGGTTGAATCGAGGGTCTGGCGAACCTTTTCTTCACTCATAATTGGTACTTCAAAATGATATACCGATTCTGAATAGCCTTCTGCTTCAATTTCAATACTGAAGTTGAAGTATGCGCGCTCGCCGCTTTCTTTTGCAGGAATTGATTTTACCCAGAACGAGTAAACACCCTTTGTACTTGGTACAAGGTTATAAGGATTTGACCAGGTTTTATCTACCATTTCTGCAAGCTTGCCATCAATCTTGAGGGTAATTTTTGCATTTGGAACAGGTTCAAAGGTATTTCCATCAAGAACAATACCGGTAAAGGTAAAGAAGTTGAATGCCGGCTTTGGCTTAGATTCATCTCCCTGAACCTCGCAGTCTTTTCTGTTTTCTGTATGGAACGGACGCTTTGTAGAGCTTACAGTTCTCATTCCTTCAAGAGAAAGAGAGTCAATATCAGCCTGAAGCTGTGAGCTTGCAAGGTATTCAACATTATGGGTAACACCACGTCCAGAAACTACATATTTTGGAGGAAGTCTGTTAAGTACATAGCTGACTGTATCGAGCCGGCAGTTTTCACAGTCACAGGTAAGCCAGGCAACGTTCTCACCCTTTACTCTGTCATAAAGTGTATTTACGGCTTTAATTACTACATCTTCCATCAGGTTATGTACGTTCATAGTGTTTCTCCTAATTTTATATACATTTTTATATTATTAAATTATAAGGCAAAAATTAGAATAAAACAAACAAATTATTAAATTTATACCACACGGATTGGAAATGTCTAACGCCATTTACAATCCGTATGGTCTTTTTTATTTCTAGAATTTACCCCCACCCAGGGTTGCTGTAAGCTTCATAGAGAAGGTTGGTTTTTCGTCGAAGTTTTTGAAGGTAAGAACCGGGCCCATGCCAAGCTTCATATCTTTAATTGGTGAATAATAAACCATTGCTGTAGAATTAAGCGAGATGCCTGAAACAGCTGAAATTATGTCGTCATCTGCGCCAAGCATTTTTAAGACGGCGAGCTCATTTTCGCCATATTCCTTGCGTCCGAAATTAACCATAGTAAAGAGGCTGGCTGTAAAATCTGAATTACCAAAAAGCTTTCCAAAATTTGCCATTGCAGCCAGGTTATGACCGCTGATTATATAGTTATATGGGAAATCCATATCGTTGCCGTTGTAGTAATACTGTGCGGCAAAGGTAATTTTTGGTTCCTTCCAGTAATAGCTTAAACCGGCTGTTGCCTGAATAATGCTTGTTTTATCATTCCAGTCTGTATTTTCGTGCCATTCTGCGGCTGAACCATAGCTGTAAACAAGTTCACCAAAGAAGCTTACCTTTTTAAGACTTCCTGTTGCGGTGAGCATTAATTTTGGAGCATTCTGATATTTATAGAAACCGCCTATTCCAAGCTCCCAGTTGCCAAGAAGTATATCTGCTTTTCCGGCAAAGGCTGTATCTCGGGCATAGCTTTCTGCTGTCTGATTTGTAAAATCTGTTGAAGGAATTACATAAAACCACAGACAGTTCTGACTGTTTGGAAATACAATCTGGGTTCGAAGGTTTAAAGCTCCGTCAACCTGCTTTTCCGGATCTTCCGGATCAATTGAGGTTGTATTAATCATATCTGATACAGGGCTGAAGAAATATCCTGCACCCCAGGTAACTGTATGAACACCAAAACGGAAGAAAGCTGTATCTTTGATTGAGAAGTCTGTAAAGAGCTCCTTGAGTTTGAACCAGTCTGAAATTGAGTTAGTAGTTTTTACGCCAATTACCGGATTATTGTCAGCATCTAGTCCAACAAAGCCTGAAGCAACCTTACCATAAGGATCTGTCGGGTAATATCCACTAACTTTGTTTTCAAAAGGATAAGCAAGTCCAAATTTTGTATAAATACGAAGTGTATCTGTAGGACGGGCATCTACACTGAGCATGGCGCTCAAATCTGGCTTGAGTTTTGTATTTTTTAAGTTTTCGCCAAAATCAGTTGAATCTGGTGAATATACAATTGTGTTTGTCGTAATGCCTGCTGTGAGGCTTCCACCAATCTTTATTGAACCGGTATCGAAGATAACGCCCTTGCTCAGATCGTCTTTTGCAGAAACATCTGGAACTTCTACAATGCTGTCATCGCTAAAGAAATCATCGTCGCTGCCAAAGAGTTCGTCGTCGCTCTGGGCAAAAAGAGCACCAGCGAGAAATACGGATGTTATGAATATAAGTGTTTTTTTCATATTAATTCAAACCTTCCAAGTATGCCTTGGTAAAAATCTTATCTGGGAGAGTGTCAAAGGTGAGGTCTGAAATTACCTGCTGTGTCTGCTCGCCCTTGTTCAATTCGTCGCGGATAAGCAGCTGGGAAGCAACATAACCTTCCTTGCCGCGTGCATTTACCTTAGACCACTTTGGAATAAGGATTGTACGCATAAGGCGATCTGAACCAGAATAATCTTCCTGCTTAAGTGGAAGTGGAATATCCTTTCGAACATAGTACTTTGTTTTTGCATAAGAAGGCTCACTTGTTTTTGCCTTGAGCATAAAAATATATACAGGATATTTTCCAAGAGTTCCTTCTTCAAAAGAAAGGACCTCGTAATTTGTACGCCAGTATTTATCGTTTCTTTCGATATCATCAAGTTTTACATCTGAATCACCAAGTGCTTCCTTGATTGAAGTATGTGTAAACTTGCGGGAAATAGGATCATAAGACCACAGGTTGTCTCCATTGCGGAGGTAACCATTTCCTTTGTCTGCTTCCGGGAAAAGCTGAACAATTGTCATATACTTTTCTTCTGTACGTTCAAAAATCTTATACTGAAGATTTTCCTTTGGCTTACCAGGCTTTTCTACTACAAGTGAAATTGTTGCTGAATAGTCTCCGTGGTAAGCCTGAATCTCATGACCATCTTCCATGATCTTATAGCACTTTTCTGCGATGTCGGCAGAAACCTGAGCAGTTGCGGATGCAGCCAGGAAGAAAGCGGCTCCAAATAATATAAGTAATTTTTTCATGATATATACTCCTCTCTGGTGGTTTCGACAGGCTCAACCACCGCTTATTTAATAGTTCGCAAAGCTTCGGCTGGGCTCATGCGGGCTGCCTGTTTTGCACTTCCTCTTACAGCAAAAGTTGTAAGCACAATCAGTATTATATACTGAAGTATTACAGATACTACAGACACCTTGAATGAAAAATGCCCCTTCTGCAGGAAGAAGGAAAGTGCATCGTTATTAATTGGAATGCAGTGAACAATTGCCATTACGATTGCGGCAAAAATCAAACCTGCAACAGCTCCAATTACACAAAGAATTACAGCCTCATTTGTAAATACACGGCGTGTATCTTTGCCGGTCATTCCAAGTGCACGCATTGTTCCAATTTCGCGGATACGCTCGTACAAAACCATGCGGTATGTATTTGAAACACCTACCATTACAATCATAAGAATTACGATAAGAATAATTGTAGTAATAATATGTACAATATTCAAAACCGTCTTAATCTGAGGGATTTCATCGTACAGAGTTTCTACTCCGTATTTTACACCCTTCCATTCGTTTTCCGGCTTCTTTGGGTCTACCTGCTTTTCTATACCCTTTCCAATATTTGTTGGATGGGTCTTCATGGCAAGGAGACGGCTTGTAACATTTATCTCCGGATTCTTTTCACTGTCCTGGCGGATTCTTGCTTCAATTGCATTTGCTGCCTTTGTCTGCTGATTTTTATCGTTGAGGTAAATTGAATACATTGAATATCCGCCTTCCGGCATTTCAACAATTTCATTTACATCATCAATATCAGCATAAGCCTGAAGATTACTGATAAAGCTGTTAGACTTTATGATTCCCATAATTACCATGTCGGCAAAGTTGTTCTGTCCGTAAACTGTAAAGGTTGAATAGATAACCTCATCTCCAACCTGAAGGTTTAATGACTCTGCAATCTTGTCGCTGATAATCAGTCCGTTTTTAAGATTTGGATCTACACCACCGCTTGTAAACATAAACGAAGCCTGAAGCTGTTTTTCCTGCAGGTCGCGTCCATAAAGCTGAATTGTAGAACGCTTTCCATTAAAAATTACCTGACCAGATGACATTGTATAAGAGGTTGAATATTCATATTTGATTCCAAGCTCTTCTACAATATTTTTAACATAGTCGCGGTCGCGTACAATATTTACCAGCTTTACCTTTCCTTCTGGAGTTGCAGGCTTTTCCCATTCGAGTCCCTGAACAATTACGTTTCCACCAACCAGCTGTGCAATCTGATTTTCCATATTACCAACCATACCAGTTGTAAGACCGTCTATGGCAGTTACTACAAAAAATCCAAAGGCAATTGCAATTGCAAGAATGGCGTTACGTCTTTTATTTCGTGTAAGATTTCTAAGTGCCAATGATACTGTTTTCATTTTCCGCCCTCCTATTCCTTGCTTAAGGCCTTAATCGGTGTAATTCTAAGTGCTGACTTTACAGGATATCTGTTGCTTATGATACTTCCCAAAAGTGCAACAATAATTGTTGTAAGAATGATTTTCAGAGTTGGAGTAAAGTGAAGGAGTCCGCCTCCAAGAATCATTTTTGCAATTGAATTTGTTACGGCAATATTACATGCATTAAAGATTGCCATACAGATAAAGGCAAAGATGATTCCTGCAAGAGCAGAAATACTTGTAAGAATTATTGCCTCTGAATAGAAAAGCTTTTTTACAAATTTCTTCTCTGCACCAATTGCACGCATTGTACCAATTTCACTTGTACGTTCAATTACAGAAACTATCATTGTATTCATGATGATAATGAATACTACTACTGCAAGAATAATAATCAGCAGGTTGAAAATAAAACCAATTCCTTCAACTGTACCTGAATAAGAAAGCGCAGCCTTTTTCCAGTCCATTGCCTGAGCATTCAGACCCTCTTCTTTAAAGCGTTTGTTGAGCTTGGCAACAATCTTCTTGTCGGCATGAGGATTATTCAGCTTTGCAATAATGTACTGCCAGCTTCCGTCATCTGTCTGATTAAGCTGATCGCGAAGACTTGTATCTCCCAGGATGCTGTCGAAATCAGTTGTGCTTCCGAGAATTGCTGTATCATCTTCTATATCATCAAATAAGTCGTCATCACCGCCAAAGAAATCATCCTCTGACATTTCTGAAATTGAAAGGTCTACGCTGTCTGGAAGCTCCTGACTGAAGGAATTTGCATAGGTAAGATCAGCAAAGGCACGTGCAAGACCTGGCTCACAATATACGCTCTGGAACATTGCTGAATATTCATTGGCTGGCTTAAATAAACCGACAACCTTACCCTCTCGGATAAGTCCGTCCATTCTTGCCATAAGAACATTATCACCAAGCTCAAGTGGCTTTCCCCAGCTTTTAATGAAGCTTTCAACAACACGTGTATCAACGATAATCTCGTTTGAGCCAGGAGTTGGATAGCGTCCTTCAATCATCTTAAGATCCGGGAATAAATCCCAGTAGCTTCCATCTTCACCGGCAAAGAGCATTGCAACAGGAAGGTCCAGAATACCTACATCCTTGTCATCATCCTGAAGAACAGAGAAATCAATTTCTACATCCTTTGAAAGAATTACCTGAGCAGAAATCATTTTTGACTGCTTTTTGATTCCGTCTGTTTCTGCAAGAATTGCTTCTATACGTTCGAGTTCTGGAATTGCACCTACTGTAGGCACACCAGTCATATCAGCAAAGTTTGTACTGTTTACACCAAATACATCAATTGATGTACCTTTTTCAGGAATAACAGTAATTGTAAGGTCTCCGGTTAAATTTGACCTGAAGTCTTTTTCGAGTCCGCGGTTTACTGATTCAAGGAAGGAATTACCCATTATTACAATTGCTACACCAAAAAGAATGAACATTGAAATAATGAGAGTTTTAGATTTGTGTTCCTTGAGATTGCGGAGTGCTAATTTAATTATGTCTTTCATTTATTCACCCACCGTTAAATCTTGTAGATATCTGAGCCTTCTTTGTACTCGTCGTTGATAACCTGACCGTCGAGAATATGAACTACGTGATCACACATATCTACAATTCGTGAATCGTGAGTAGAGAAAATAAAGGTTGTCTGAAGATCCGGGTCTTTATTGAGAGACTTCATGAGTTTAAGAATCTGCTCTGAGTTCTTAGAGTCGAGGTTTGCTGTAGGTTCATCAGCCAGAATAACAGGAGCCTTTGTTACGAGAGCACGCGCAATTGCAACACGCTGGCGCTGACCACCCGAGAGCTCGTTTGCCTTGTGATTCTTCCAGTCTGTAAGACCAACCTTTTCGATAAGGAAGTTGATCCATTCTTCTTTCTGGGCCTTGGTAAAATCGTCTACGGGGCTTTTTGAATTCTTGTCTTTTGATTCAAGCAAAAGTGGAAACTCAACATTTTCGTAAACATTCAAAACCGGAATAAGGTTGAAGGTCTGGAAAATGAATCCGAGGTGTGAGCGGCGAAGCGCTGTAATTCTGCGGTCGAGCTTTGAAGGAATTGCAACGCGAACCTTCTTTTTCCTTCCGTCTTTTTTATCTGGACCAGCTGATGCCCAGCGGGTATTTACAGTTTCTGCATCCGCAAGGTCTACGCCATCATAAACATCAGTATCACCAATGATAATTGAACCACTGCTTGGAAGGTCAATAAGACCAATCATATTCAGGATTGTTGATTTTCCTGAACCAGAAGGTCCTGATACTGCTGCAAACTCTCCCTTTTCTATATCAAAGGAAACTCCACGAACGGCCTCTATCCTTTCTTTTCCAAGCGGATAGAATTTGTGAACATCTTTTAAGCTTACTACTGCCATTTTTTATACTCCTTTCACATTATAATCGTATTATTGTATTAGTTGCATAATACAGCGATACATTAAATGTGTCAATATATGCAATTATAATTTAAACACGCGAGACAAGTATTTTTGCCACACGGATTCAAAAAAAACAAAAGATTTTGCGTTGGCAAAATCCAATCCGTGTGGCATATATTTTTAAATGAGATTCTTTTTGCCCCAGGATTGTATGAGGTCTTTAGGTTCTTTTGAAAGGAGGAGTTTTACCAGCAGCAGGTTTGTCTGACTGAAGACGTTCTGCATGAGTTCCTGCTGCTCGGGAGTGAAGCGGCTTAAAACGTAGTCTGCTACGCTGATATTTGCGTTGTCCGGGCGGCCTATGCCAAAGCGAAGGCGCCAGAAATCCGGAGTTCCCAGCACGGCCTTAGTTGAACGCAGCCCGTTATGGCCTCCGAGGCCGCCACTCCACTTGAGGCTTACAAAGCCGGGCGCCAGCTCGAGCTCGTCGTGTACAACCATTATTTCCGACGGCTGGATTTTATAAAAATTAGCGACCTCGATAATGCTGTCGCCGCTCAGGTTCATATAAGTAAGCGGTTTTAAGAAGTAGATGTGAGCCGGAGCTTCTTCTGGAACAAGCACCGGAGAACCGTCCTTTTTAGAACAGATTTTTGTGTCGCAAGCCCACTGAGAAAGCTCCTGGGGAGTTAGAGTTGCCAGCTCCCCTTTAAACTTATTCTGCCAGCTGAGTTTACCCGCAAATGGCAGGGAATCTTCAAAATACCAGCTTACATTATGGCGGGTCTTTTCGTATTCCTTGCCGTAATTTCCTAAAAACGCTACGAGCTTAATCATTTTGCCATCTCTTCGAGAGTTTTAAGATACTGCTTTACACTGCTTTCGTTTACCTTAAAGCGGTAAGGAGTTTCGCTGCAGGTTCCGTAGTACTGCTGAAGATCCTGTTCGTTCTTTTTAGGAATTGCAAAGAACTCTACGCTGATATCTTTGAAAGCACAGGTAATTTTTGCAGAAACAGCCTTTGTTCCTTCAAGCACTTCGTTTTCTGAATACCAGTCGCGGGTAGAAAGAGAAGCAAAGGAATTAAGCCAGTTTGCAGCAATGCCTGTATCAAGCTCATAACCTTCTATAGCACCGTCTCCGCTTACGTTCCAAGCTAAATCTTCACCTGTTCCCATGCGAGAAACAGACCAGGTCTTTTCTGCTGCACAGTCTGTTACAGTAACGTTTGTAATATCAGAAGCTTCAAGATTCAAAACTATAGTGGTGCGGGCAGCTGCAACACTTGTATCAAAGGTGTCGTTGATTCCTCCTGAAAGAAGATAAATATCTTTTCCTCCATCTACAGTTGCATAGCACTGAGAAGAAGAAACTGCAGTTTTACCAATTTCGATTGTTCTCAAAACCTTATCGCCAAGCTTTGCGGTTACAATTGTTTTCTTTCCGTCTACAAGCTCGTAACGGTCTGCAACTGCGTCGCTCGAAGTACTGCCAACCTTATCCAGTGCGCGGATATTTGAAATGGCATCAATATAAGAATCTACAACCGAAAGGCTTGCAGGATATTTTTTCTGTCCAATAAACCATTCGTCACCCTCTTTATACAGGCTGATTGTTTCGCCAGGAGTTACAATTTCGAGTGAGTCCGGCTTGTCTTTAAGTGTAAAATATTTTGTTGTATCGCGTGCACCAAGCACCAGCTGAATAATACAAACAGCCAGCAGAAGCACATCAGCAATTATTAAAACTAATTTTCTTGTCTTCATAATCTTTTTTACCTCCCTGCCTATTTTGTAATTGTTCTTGTATCATCAGGATTGTACTTTTTGTTGATTGCATGACGGCGGATGCTGCGCAATCTCCATACCAGTAAACCTGCAAGAACTACAAAGAGTGCAATTCCAAATGAATTAAAGAACTTCCAGAAGTTTGCACCAGCTGCAGACTTAATTGTGAGGTTATTTACAGAAAGGCTCTTTGTACGCATTGTACAAAGCTCTTCGTTTCCGTTCATATAATCAACAACGTTCATAAGGAAGATTGCAGCAGGACTTGCACCATTTTCGTCTATAACCTGACTAGTTGTAATTTCTGATGAACCGGCAACAAAAAGCTTACCAGGCATTACGCTTGATTTAATAAAGTTTGAAGTTACAAGCGAATTATCATCCTCAGAAGCTTCGTTTTGGTTTATGCCTGCAGGAGCTTCGTCAAAGGCACTGTCGAACTTTCCTTCGAGAAGAAGTGCAAGGTCATACTGCTTAAAGCTTGATTCATCTGCAGGTGGTTCAATATAAAGCGGATGAGGTGTAATGTCATCTTCAAGAGTCCAGGCTTCTTCAGAAGATTTAGCAAGCTCTGTTACCTTGAGATTTTTATTTTCAAGAGCGTCGGCAGGATTGAGAGTACTGCTATAAAGCATAAAAATGTAACCAAGATTATTCGTAATTACATGCTTTTTAGCCCAATTCTTTTTATGCAGCTCTGGAATCCACCAGAAATGAAGCTCACCATACTGTGCATTTTGACTTTTATAACAGTTCTTATCCATTACCATATTCTTGCTGTGTTCAATACCATATTTAGCAAGAAGGCGGTCGAGGTTATTATTATTTGCAACAAAGTGCTGGAGGTTATACATCTGATTTTTTCCGTCATCTGCAACGCCGTCGATGAAGATCATAACGTTACCGCCACGCAAAAGGAACTGGTCGATTTTATAAAGCTCTTCTTCTGTAAAATCCTGCTTTGGTCCGTTTACGATAATCGAGTTCATTCCAACAGGAATATCAGCCGAGTTCAAATCAATATCCTTAAGCTCGTAATTTCTGGAAATCAACTTTCCAAAGTATGCAGCATAATCAGCTGATGTATGATCTACCTCACCGTGACCAGTGATATAACCGACAGCCTTAGTATTTGAGAGCAGGCTGTGGAGGCCTTCGTTAAGGCTTGTTTCAACATCCTCGAGCCCGCCTACTGCATAACCAAAGAATGAACGCTGAATAGAAACTGGAAGAGCATAGAAGCTGTCTCCGTGCTCAAGTACAAGTCCGAGAACTGCTTTTTTCTGAACGCCCTTATCAGCATAAGAAATTGACTGAATGCCGTATTTTGCAGCAAGTGCATCTGACTCAGCAGAATCAGGGCTTACAACCTTGTAGTCAATGCGGTCGAAATTCTGGCGATTTATTGTGTTATAGGCATTACGAATAATTTCGTCTGCCTCTTCTGCACCGCTGATTCCAAGTCTCTTCAAATCATCTGTGAGATAAAGAGTAAGCGAAATCTTTTCGTTCTTTCCAAGACCAGCGAGTGCATCTGCCATGGAAATCATTTTGGAAATACGTGTTGTAAACTCAAGCTCAAAGCCGTCTGAAGTCTGTACAGGATTCATGATTTCGATGTTGTCGCCGTAAGCAATTGCAACACCCATGTAAACCTGCTTCAGGCCAACCTCGTTGTTTTTAATTTCCTGAATCTGAACCTGCTGAATTCCAAGGTCACGGGCAAGCTCTTCGTTTTCCGGCTTTGACATATCCATGTAAGAAACTGAAAAGTTTTTGTTTGCCGCACCCTTATATTCAACAAGAATATCCTTTACATACTGATAAACATTTGCGTATGTAGAAGGCAGCTTATCGCTGAAGAACACTCTCACAGAAAGTGGAGAGTCCAGATTTTTTACAACAGTTTTACTTGCCTTTGAAAGCGAATAAGATTTTGGAGCTGTAAGGTCAAAGCGAACAAAAGCTCTGTGTCCTACGATATTCAAAAGCACAAGAAAAATTACAAATAAAATAAAATCAGATTTTGGGCTTTTAAGCCATTTTAATAAGTTCTTCATTTTCCCCTCCACCTAAGCCTTAGCATTCTGCTGAACCTTCACCGTACCGGCAAAGAATAATGCTGTAAGGGAAATAAAATAAATGAAATCCCTTGAATCGATAATTCCGCGTGAAACAGAAGTAAAATGTGTTTTAGCGGAAAGGAAACCTAAAACTGCCGAAACCGAAGCAGGCAGGAACACAAGCAGAAAATCAATCAGTGTAAGTGCAATACAAATTGCGATTCCTGCAAGAAAGGCAATAATCTGATTTTTTGTGATTGCAGAGGTAAAAATACCAATTGCAGTAAAGCTTGCACAAAGGAAGATTGCACCAATAAATCCGCCGACTATAGGACCATAATCTGGAGAACCATAAACCTCTGCAGGAATAATAAACAGCAGGGTTGGAAGCAACATAATAAGGGTTCCTAAGAAGGAAGCAAGATATTTTCCAGTAACAACATCTACCTCTGTAACCGGAAGGGTCATTAAGGTTTCAATTGAACCGGCACGTCTTTCTTCTGCAAAAAGTCTCATGGTAAGTGCTGGAATAAAACAGGAAAGAATCAGCGGAAGTGCTGAAAAGAATGCTCTAAGTTCGGCTCTGTCCATAAGGAAGAAGCCGCCATAAAGATAAGCAAATCCGAAATAAAAGAAAATTCCAGAAACAATAAGGAATAAGGCTGAAACAAAATAAGCTATTGGAGACGTGAAATAAGCCTTTAATTCACGCTTCATAATTATGATTGCAGGATTTTGCATTTTTATTTAGCCTCCGTCAAAGTATGGAATACATCTTCCAAAGTATTTTTGTTGAGCGCAGCCTCATACAAGTCAAATCCGCCTTCAACAAGCTTTTTGATAAGCGACGGGCGTATTTCTACATCTCCATTTACAGAAACAACAAGCTCTGTAAGACCGCCCTCAAGGCTGTTGGTTGAAACTGCAGTAACTCCGTCAACTGCCTTTGCAAGCTCCATAGCCTTTTCTGCACCTGAGCCGCTGCCAACAGTAATGTGAACAGAAGAAGAGCTGCCGATGCTGTTTTTGAGCTCTTCGATTGAACTGTCGGCAACAAGCTTACCGCCGCTGATAATGATTGCGCGGCTGCAGATAGTTTCTACCTCACTCAGGATATGAGTTGAAACAATTACTGTTCGGGTTTTACCAATTTCGCGGATAATTGCACGAACATCCTCTACCTGATTAGGGTCGAGACCAGAGGTTGGTTCGTCCAGAATTAAAATTTCAGGGTCGTTCATAAGGGCATGAGCAAGTGCAACACGCTGGCGGTTACCGCGTGAAAGCTCAGAAATATTTTTGCTCATTACTTCTTTAAGACCGCATTCTGCACAGAGAGCTGGAACCTTTTCTTCCGGGTTCTGTCCATATATTTTTGCGATGTAGACAAGGTAATCTTCTACAATCATTTCTCCATAAAGCGGAGCTGATTCAGGCATATAGCCGATTTTCTTTTTTGCTTCAACAGGATTTTCGCAAATATCAATGCCGTCAATCTTCACAGTACCAGAAGTTGGGGCAAGAAAGCCTGTTATCATTCGCATTGTTGTGGTTTTGCCAGCGCCGTTTGGGCCAAGAAGTCCTACAATTTGACCTGTAGGAATAGAAAAGCTGACATCATTTACCGCACGGAAATCCCCGAAGTTACGGGAAACGTGGGAAACTTCTATCATTTTGGGAGCCTCCAATTTTTTTGTCTTATATTAAATATAACAAAAAAACCGGAAAAAGTTAAATAAGATTTCTCTTATCACAGATGAAAGCGGACGTCGAGGGAGATGTCGTAACCGTGGCTTTCCGGGAAGAAAGTGCCCTGAAGCATTGTATTAATAGGCACAGAAGAAAGCTTTCCGAGTGTTACGTTCAAATCCAGATTCAAAATCATATAAATAGCCTGAGTATAAGAAACTCCGGTAAATACTTCTGCAAGGTAATTGTAATGTCTGATATCCGGGAGGCGCACCTCAGAAGTATCATAAACAAGAGCCATGTTGTAGCCGAACCATAGGCCCGCTCTACGCGAATATAAAACAGAAGGAATTACACTGTTATGAATTTCGCGGCCAATCAGCAGAACCTCAAAGCTTGATTCCAAAGCAGTACCAGCTTTATTAACAAACTCAAACTTTACCTGTGCAGGCATGTTAATAATCCAGTTATTTTTCATTGGCAGCGGAAGAATATGAGGAATTGCAATTGTTGCAAATAAGCCGGCATTGAGCTGAGTTATGTTTGCAAGACTTTCCGACAGAAGATTTTTCCTCTGTGCGTTGGTTAATTCATTTGAACTGCCGGAAGCTGATTTCTGAGCTTCCATCTGAAGCTTTTCTTCCTTTTCTTTTCGAGCCTGCTGAAGGAGTCTTACTTCGTACATATCCCACATGGAATAGATTCTCATTCCGAGTAAAAGTCCCCGCTTTTCAAAGGTTGAATAACCGTACTGATGAATGTTTGTGTACTGCACCTTAAGCGAAAGCTGATACAGTTCGTAAGCCGAACGGAACGAAGGCCAGTTTGAAAGACTCGGGCGGAGCTCTTTCTGGGTCTGGTCGTAATAGTCTGTAGAAACCGCATAATAAAACTGGAAGTCAAAAATCAGCTTGCGCAAAGCTATACCGACAGGGAGCTTCCACTGGCCGCCACCGAGAACCGTAAAATTATATTCGCCATCGAGATTACAGTTGAACAGACAGCCGGCCTGAAGGTATACCGGTGTCGAAGAATTTTCTATAAAGAAGGCCGCTGATTTATCCTTGCTGATATTCAGGGATTCTGTTCTGAGCTTTGCAAGGTAAGAAGACGGCAGGTTGCTGGTCCATGAGAAATCCAGAGGCAGGTATGTCCAGCCGGCAGACAGAAGAGCACGCGTATTTGTGCATGGGTCTGTCTGGCTTTCTACTGTGAGACCAAGGCCCGGCCAGTAGAAGTTACCCTCGTTGAGATCTATCTGCTTAATCGGGAAGAAGGGGGTTATGGAGATGTCGGCCATGTAGCGGAGCGGATTGTAGCGCTTTACTGTGTAGTCGGCAAGGGTTGTCGTTGGGGTATGCGGGTTCGCCGAGGTTGCCGGACCAGTTGCGTTTGCCGGGCTGTTCTGGAAAACTCCGTCCTCTACAGGAAGCTCGTTTATGGCAACAGACTTCAGCTGATTAATCGAATATTTTTTTGCACTGTAATAAAGTGTTTTTCCGTTCTGCGATACTGCGGCATAGTTCATACCGCCGGAAACGTCTACCGAAGTAAGCTTTATGCTCTGCGGCTTAAAATCTTCGGAAAGATATATAAAGCCTGTACGGGTAAAGCTGTGGGTTTGAGGCATTGTAAACGCAAAGGTGTATAGTGGCACGGAGCTTCCGTAGTTGCGGCTCACAGGGGTCCAGGCCAGGCGCTTAAGCTGAAGTGGTGCAGCGGTGGTTGTGGTTATGAGCCAGCTTTCCGCGCTTTCCTCCGGCGCCTCCCCTTCAAAGCCTGTGCGGCACAAATAGCTTTGAGTTCCTGCATCCAGTATGTAAGCAATAAATCCGTCTCCTGCATATACCGGAGAAAAAGGAGTTTGAATTCTTGTAAATTCCTTCGAATAAATCTGTACTGCTTCTTCACCCTTACTGTCTGACACCGGCATTGTATAAACTTCGAGCTTTGCATGAGAGTCTTTTACATTTACACCGGCTACAGCAAGCCTTCCATCTCCCGTCATAACAATTGCAGCATCTCGCAGCTGATATTTTGAATCCAGGAATTTTCTCGTCTTTAAATCGTAAATCCAGGTGGAGCTTATTGAAAGCCCTTCCATCTGGCGGCACTGTGTATAAGAAATTGAAATATAGCGGCCATCCGGAGAAAGCGTCATACGCTCAACATTATCAGCCAGAAAAAGAAGCTGGCGGATTTTTACACCGTTCTTTTCATCATAAATATCAACTTCATGTCTTATTCTGTCGTACCAGACTGTACCAAAATCTGTAAGCAGTAAATGCTCAAAGTTCGCTTCCTTATCAGCCGGGAAAAGCTTCTGCCCTTCCTCTTCTATTTCAGCAAGCTTGTCTGGTAACGGAACTGATGCTTCAAACTGCTCCCAGAGCTCTTTAAGTTTTATTCCATATGCCTTATAAAAAACACCCTGAGTCATAAGCGGATTCAGCTTTCCGCTCTCTTTCCAAAGCTGGGCATATTTTTCTATGCCATAGGTGTTCATCAAAAAGGCGGCAAAGCCCGCGCCGGCTGCCAAAGAGAGCTCTTCTCCCGGGTACGTATCGCGCACGGTTGCAACCTGAATCCACTTTGGAAATTTTCCTTCCAGCTTTGCCTGTGCTAAAAGCTGAAGAAAATACTGATCATGCAGGCGGCCATCTTCTCCCTCTGCAATATATGCTATTCCTTCAATAAAAGAATAAGGCATATTAAAAAGAGCTACAGGCTGATATTCCTGACCAATCCATTTTGCCACAAACTGATTGAAGGGACTTCTTACACACTGTGCGAGAGCCACAAATATTTCGCGGTAAAACAGCGAAAGCAAAGTATCCTCAAAGCCTGCATTTTCATAATCTGCCGGGGAATCAAAAATTATAATACGGTTATATGGGCTTGAAGTATAATCTACAGAAAGCACATCTGAATCCGGAGAAATGATAACTGGCATTCGAAGCTTGTTTTCGGAATTAAGGGTTTTCGCAGCCTCTTTGTAAAGCCGGTCCGCATTTTCTACAAGCATGAGCGCTGTTTCTTCACTTTCATTTGAATAGATAATATCAAAATGCTCTGTCTTTATAAGAAACATTTTACGCGGACGCGCAAGGACATTTTTTGCATAAAGCGGCTGTGCAAAATTTGAACATAAAAAAAGCAGAAGGCATGTCACGAGAAAGCTTGATTTATAAAATCTTCTTTTTGTGCACATAACCCCTGCTTTTCCTTTGTATGATTTATACTTTTATTTTACGTCTATTTGCAGAACTCCTCAAGTACGCTCTTGTAAATTGCAAGTCCTTCGTCAATTTCGCGGTCGCTGATGTTGAGCGGTGGAAGGAATCTTACTACATCGCTGCCGGCTGTTGTTGTACAAAGTCCCTTTTCCAGACACTTTACTTCAATATCAAACGGCTTAATGCTCGGGTCAATCTGAGTTCCAATCATAAGTCCCTTACCGCGAATATCCTTTACAATCGGAAGGTTCCAGCTTGCAATTGCTCCACGGATATAGTCTCCTGCATGGTTTACTCTGTCCAGGAAGTCCGGGTCGCTTACTGTTTCGAGAACTACCAGTCCTGCGGCACAGGCAAGCGGGTTTCCTGCGAAAGTAGACTGATGGTCTCCTGCTACAAATACATCTGCTGCCTTACCGCGGAACAGACATGCTCCCATTGGAAGGCCGCCTGCAATTCCCTTAGCGAGTGTTACAACCTCCGGCTTAAAGCCAAGCCAGTCTGAGGCTAAGTAGGAGCCGGTTCTTCCAACTCCTGTCTGAACCTCGTCTGCCATTACGATTGCTCCGGCAGCGCGGGCAGCATCGGCAGCAGCCTGAGCCCACTTTGGATCTATAAGATTTACACCACCCTCTCCCTGAATACATTCAATAAAGAGTGCGGCTGTTGTATCGTCAAAGGCTGTTTTGATTGCTTCAAAATCGTTTGCCTTAATTGTCTTAAAACCTTCCGGATAAGGCGCAAAGCTGTCCGGGTGGAAGCGATCCTGTCCGGTTGCTGTGAGTGTAGCTAATGTACGGCCATGGAAGGAAGCTTCCAGTGTAACAATTGTCTTTCTCTTGTCGCCGCCGTTGAGCTGGCCGTATTTTCTTGCAAGCTTAATTGCGGCTTCGTTTGCTTCGGCTCCTGAGTTTCCAAAGTAGCCGCGCTCAAAGCCTGTTACCTTGAGGAGATTTTCTGCGAAATCTAAACCGACATCTGAGAAATAGTAATTCGAAATATGGATTTGACGGCGAGCCTGGCGTGAAATTGCTTTAACAAGCGGTTTATAGTTGTGTCCGAGACAGTTAACACCGATGCCGGCAATAAAGTCGATGTACTTTTTGCCATTTACATCCCACATTGTTGAACCTTTTGATTTTTCAAAGGTCACGTCGAAAGAACCGTAGTTGTTTACAATTTTCTTTTCCATAGCACGTCCTCGCTTTGTATAAATATGCAAGAATTATGGCGAATAATGAATAAAAATGCAAGTTATTTTTTTGCATCTCTTTGGGCGTGCTTTATCTTTTTTTCTTCGTAAAGTTTTTTATCCGCTTCTTTCAACAGGTCTTTTAAATCTGTATGTTCAGCATCGAACTCCACAGGGCCAATACTGATTGAAAGTGTAAATGGCAGCTTTGCTTCCTTAGAAAAGTCTTCATTTAATGATTTGAATCGTTCACGAATCAGGTCTACTTTTCTTTCCGGTAGACATGGAGCCACTATACCAAATTCATCTCCACTTAAACGTCCAACCATATCTGAATCTCGGAAGGCAGCGCGTAAAACCTTTGCTTCGGTTTTAATTGCAAGGTCTCCGATTTCATGACCATAAGTATCATTTATTGTTTTTAATCCATCCAGATCGCAGAAGAATACACAGCCAATTTGTCCAGAAGCAACCGCAACATCAAGCAGCTGCTGGCCATATTCGTAAAAACCACGGCGATTAAAAAGCTTTGTAAGCTCATCAGTTTTTGACTGGAAATTCAAATCCTGATTTTTCTCTGCCAGTAAAGCACGTTCCTTTTCCTGTTTAGAATAAATAAATGAATGTACAAATGCATTTACCAGAATCTTAAGGAATACACTATAAATAGGATACTTGTTTGTCGGTAAACGGCACACAAGATAACCATAATTAAAATTCTGAAGGAATATAGGCAAAAGGTAATAGTTTCCGTGTTTTAGAGAATCCATCTGCCCAGGCAGCAATTCTTTATAAGGATTAAACTCTATTCCACCTTCCTCATAATAGTTTTCACTAATCTGTCGAGCATCATCAATAAGAAAAACCAGCTTTATCTTATCCGGCATTACAAAAGTGTCATCAGGTGAAACATCTATAGCTTCATCATACACACACATAGCAAGCATCTCGAAATGAAGAATTTTCAGATTATTTACTATGGTTGTAAAAAACTCTCTCATGCTTGTAACAGAATCGGTCATACTAAGTATATGGGTTAATGTTGTTAAGTCATTTAATCCATTGTTAAAGAGACCAAGTTCTGTCATAGCCACACCACTTTGTTCTATAAGTGCTCCTTCACTATTCAGATATCCTTTTGTCCTCTCTTTAAGACCAATACAACCGCATGACTGTCTGTAGAAAGGAACTGATTGAATTTCAACTCTTTGCGGAACCTCTTTTCCGCATAAAATATCATATACCAATTCTGCTGCCTTAGCTCCTGTCATAGCAACAGACTGACTGATTGTTGAAAGTGTTGGCCGACAATTTATTGCTACTTCTGCATCGTCAAAACCTATAACGCAGACATCTGAAGGAACAGAGATTCCAAGCTCTTCAAAAGCACTTAC
Source organism: uncultured Treponema sp. (assembly GCA_946407195.1). GTDB lineage: Bacteria > Spirochaetota > Spirochaetia > Treponematales > Treponemataceae > Treponema_D. The sequence goes on from CAMJNC010000018.1 coordinate 18,902, forward strand.
ACTTCCTGCAGCCATATAATCATTGGCACAAACCAATGCGTCAAAATCAAGGTCTTCTTTTTTCTTATATTTTGTTTTAAGGCAATCATAAGCAGAACGAGGTGTAAAATCACCCTCAAACATCAAATTCTCATCTACTTTAAGTCCATGTTTTTCCATTGCTGCACGAAAAGCTGCTTCTCGTTCATCAGACTCTGGAGAATGTGTAAGTGCGGCAGACATAAAAGCAATTTTTTTTCTTCCATGCGTTTCAAGCAAATGTCCAACAATCTCTACATAAGCATCTGCACAAGATATACAGGTATATCTGTTTGTAGGAAGGTCTAGGGGATTGGAAACCGAAATAATCGGTTTTGGAAGAAGACACTCCAGTTCTTTTGCAAGTCCCTGGCACGAAATATCATGAAAAAAAGAATTAGTAACAACAATAGCTGCATCAATTGAATCTGATTTAACCAGGTTTATTCCAGACCAGTACTGATAATCATACTGAAATTTTACAGCATGAGGAGCATTTAAGGCAGAAATAAAAACATTAACATCATCTTTTTTCTTGAGATAATTTATTATTCCGTCTACTACAACAATGTTATATTCAATTGTCAGGTCGTATACCAGAATAGCTATGTTCTTCATAACAATATATTATACTATACTTCAATAATTCTGTAAAAAATTTTATATAAAAAAAACGGAGAGAACATTGTCCTCTCCGCCAATAATCAGCAATAAAAATTATTTAATCAGGTCTCTGGCAAGAATCTTTGCGATGTTTGGTCTCTTTACAAGGTCGCCCTTCAGACCTTCTTCGCGAGCCTTGTTTACATAGTTTGGATCCTGGAAGCTGTACTTGAAGTTTGTATGAACGTCGTAAGTTCCCTTCATGAGAGCGTAGGCATCTTCTGTCATTACGAGTTCTTCATCTGTTGGAATTACGAAAATCTTTGTCTTACTGTCATCAGCGTGGATGTAGGTTTCTGCATTGCCTGTGAAAGACCATTCGTTGCGCTGTGCATCAATCTTGATTCCGTAGTTCTCAAGACCTGAACAAGCCTTCATACGAGTGATCGGTCCGCGCTCGCCAACACCTGCTGTCCAAACGATAGCATCTACGTGACCGAGTTCTGCCATAAAGGCACCGATGTACTTCTTAATGCGGAGAGCTTCCATTTCGATAGAAAGCTGGCAGAGCTTGTCGCCCTTTGCAGCGTCGATTTCGATATCGCGGCGGTCTGAATATTTTCCTGTAATACCAAGACAACCACACTTCTTGTTGAGGGCTGTATCCATTTCATCAGCTGTCATACCAGTCTTGCGCATAATGTAGAAAGGAAGAGCCGGGTCGAGGTCTCCGGAACGAGTTCCCATTACAAGACCTTCGAGCGGTGTGATACCCATTGTTGTATCGTAGCAAACGCCGTTCTTAACAGCACACATAGAAGAACCGTTTCCGATGTGGCAGATGATAAGGTTGCAGTCTTTTGGATCTTTTCCAAGGAGAACTGCAGCGCGTTTTGCTGTGTAAAGGAATGAAGTTCCGTGGAAACCGTAGCGGCGTGCAGCGTACTTCTCGTACCATTCGCGTGGAATTGCGTACTGGAAAGTTTCTTCAGGCATTGTCTGGTGCCATGCTGTATCCATGATTGCTGAGTGAGGAACGTTTGGCATTACCTTCTGAGCAGCTTCGATACCCATAATGTTAGCCGGCATGTGGAGAGGTCCAAGGTCTACTACCTCGCGGAATCCGTCGAGAACCTCTGGAGTGATAAGAACAGACTTTGTGAACTTTTCGCCACCATGAAGTACGCGGTGACCAACAGCTCCAATTTCGTCCATAGATTTGATTACACCAACTTCAGGGTCAGTGATTTCTTTAATGATAAGTTCGATTGCTTCTTTGTGAGTTGGACAAGGGCTTTCGATTTCTGTTTTCTTTCCCTTAGCCTTGTGAGTAATGCAGCTTCCTTCAATTCCGATGCGTTCTACAACACCGTTAGCCATTACTTCTTTGTTGTCCCAGTCATAAACCTGATACTTTGCAGATGATGAACCGCAGTTCAATGTTAAGATTACCATAATATCTCCTAAAAAAAGATGGTGGTTTCGACATGCTCAACCACCATCTTTAGTATAAAAAAAATCACTAGGATTTTCAATCAGTTAGTTTATTCCTGACGCTTAAGTAAATCACTTGTTAACTGCAGATTAGCATTTTTAGTATCATCATGGTCTAAAATCTGGAAGCGATAATGATATTTGTAATGATTATTTTCATCTTTTTCATATTCTTTATAGAACAGCTCAAAGGAAATCTTATCACTCTTATAAACTGGTCTGTGAGAATCATCTATGTATTTATCCAAATCAATATTTATTGCAGGGCCTTCTTCTTCTGGACCAGCAATCCACTTGTCGTCCTTCGTGCTGCTAAGATTATTAAAATTGAACTTATAGAATGGATTCTCTATTGTTTCATTTCCGATCTTCAATTCTGGGACTCTCACAAACTTCAGATGATTGCTTCCAATTGTATAAATAAGAGAGTCTTTATTTGCCAAAGACATTTCTCCCCGACCTGATGTTGGTTTTACTTTGATTTCAGGAGACCTGTATTCACGCCAATCTTTTGTATGATATTTCACATATACTTTATATTCTCTTCCAGCCTTAACGTATGGGTAATTTATAGTTGTATCTTTGATATATTCTGCAGGATGTACTCCATCACTTTTACTATAATCTCGCTCCATCTCCAGAACATATTTATCATTTACCCAAAGTTCACGAGAATATGCATCTTCTGGAATTTCTGAGGCCGTAATTTTTAAGTTTAATCCCTCTGTTGTAGCTGAAGAATCCCAGACAAGCATTTCTGGAATATCAGTATTCAAATGCAGATTTGCATTTATACTTTCTTCTTCGTTAATAACTTCGCATCTGTATTTAAATCCCGCTTCTTCATTCGGAATTTCATAGAAAAGATATACTTTGAATTGTGTAGAAGCATCAACTCCCTTACCTCTGAAAATATTATTCAAAGCAACTTCTGTAGTTTCGTAAGGGAAGGTTGTATCTCCAATCCAGTTATCGCCTTCACTTATAACTTTTCTAAACTCAATTTTAAAATTACCTTTGTTTAATTTTTGTCCATTCAAAGTTACCGATGGAGCTTCTGAGAAAACGAGTTTATTATTTTTAACGCTATAAGAAAATTTATTAACAGCCAATTCTCCCACGCCACTTTTGGCTACAAACTCTGAACCTTGAATTACTGTACAATTCCAATTTCTATCATAATATTCAGCATGAACTGTATATTTGTTTCCAGCTTTTACGTATGGATAGTTCCAGGTTGTATCTTTTATATGTTCTGCAGGGAACTCTCCATTATTGTAGATTCTTCCCATATCAGAAACTTTTTTACCATTAATAAAGAAGGAACGATTGTATGCATTCGAAGGAATCTTTGCTGCAGCAATTTTAAGATTTAAGCCATTCTTTGTTGCACTTGTATCTACTGTGAGGTCAGAAGTGAAATCTGATGTTAAATGAAGCTCATAGATTTTTGTATCATCAAAATCAAGAATGACGTATCTATACTTATCACCGCGTCCATTTGGAATTTCATAATAAAGCTTAAACTGGAAGATTGTATCTTTTGTAATTCCTTTGTTATGAGGGAAATAATCATTCAAGTCAACTTGAGTAAGAGAGTTTCCCACATTTTTATTTTCCAGATAATTCCAGTCAAGAGTATCTGATTCCAACTTATAATAGCCTGTACCAACAGGCAGATAGTTGTTACCAAGCTTCATAACAGGTGCTGGATTAAAAATAAGTGTATTTGCTTTAATTGAAAATTTGATTGTATCTTTGTTAGCAGAAAGCTCTCCAAGTCCGC
>CAMJNC010000019.1 GCA_946407195.1 uncultured Treponema sp.
GAAGATGATGATTTGATGGATGACATTTCGGAAGGAAACAACAGACGCGGTTCTGATGATTCTGATGACGAAGATGATTCTGCAGACGATATGGGTGCGGATGAAGATTTTGACGACGAAGACGATTCCTTCTAAAATTGCAATTATAATTACTGCGGCCGGTTCTTCAACAAGAATCGGTGGCGGAATTAAAAAAGAATATCTTCCTTTTAAGAACGGCACAGTCCTTTCGGTCTGTGCTGAAACTTTTTTAAATGCTTTTAGTTCGGCTAAGAGCAGCAAAGCAAAATACCAGATAACTGATTTTATTGTGACTTGTCCGAGAGATGGAATAGAAGAGTGCATGAAGGCTCTCGGCGATATTGCTCCGGAGGTTAGAATTGCTGAGGGGGCAGAGACCAGACAGAAGTCTGTTTACAACGGGCTGCTTGCTGTAATGGGACAGCCGGATATTGTTTTGATTCATGATGGTGCTAGGCCGTTTGTGAGCCGGGAAGTAATAATGGAAGCTCTGGAAGCAGCAGTGCAAAACGGAGCTTCTGTTCCGGGAATAACTCCGACAGATACCCAGAAAGAAATAGATGAAAACGGTTTTGTTGTAAGACACCTTGTGCGCAGTAAGCTTGTTGCTGTTCAGACTCCGCAATGCTTTAAATTTAAAGAACTCCTTGAGGCGCACGGCCGCGCAGCGGCCGACGACAAAGAATACACCGACGACACAGAAATCTGGGGTGAATACTGCGGCCGTGTCAAGGTCATAAAGGGCGACGTAAATAACATTAAAATAACATATCCGTCAGATCTGGAGGCATTAAAATGATTCGCGTAGGACTTGGTTACGATTTACACCGCCTCGTAGAAGGCCGCCGCCTGATTCTTGGCGGTGTTACCTTTGATTTTGAGAAAGGGGAGGTCGGTCATTCAGATGGCGACGTTCTTCTTCATGCAATAACAGATGCACTTCTTGGAGCGGCAGGTCTTGGCGATATAGGCTCTTATTTTCCACCCGAGGACGCAAAGTGGAAAGACGCCGATTCTGCAGAACTGCTTCGCACTGTATGGAATGATGTCCGTGCTGACGGCTGGTCGCTCGAAAATCTCGACTGTGTTATTAAGCTGGAAAAACCAAAGTTTCTGAGCCGGCGCGGCGAAGTAATAGAAAGTATTGCGGCTATTCTTGGCGTGGATAAAGCTCAGGTATTTGTTAAAGCAAAAACCGGCGAGAAGCTCCCGCCGGTTGGTACTAGTGAAGCCGTTGAGGCTCACGTTGTTTGTTTACTCAGCTGCGATTAAACATCCTGCAGCTGTAAAATCAAATCAACTTCATTTTCTGTAAGCTTAAGCTGTTTTGCAATTTCTGGAATTGTCCAGCCCTCGCGCTTAAGAGTTCTTACCATTTCATTAGTCTGAGGATTTACATCTCCACTCTTCTTGTTAGGTGATTTTGCAAGTTCCTGCTTTGTCATTTGATTAAGAACCTTAAACTTATTGTTTACATCTCGGTTAATTCCCTCGAGGTCAAGCTGAGTTTTCTTAATACCAGTAGTAACAGAATTGAGAGCTTCAATTCTCTTGTCTGTATCAGAAATAATTGCATCGAGACTTTCGAGGCGTCCGATAGCATCCGTAATCTTTGGACCATTCTGGAGAATGCGGTCTACACTGTTCTGTACTTCCTTGATTTCCTGTGGAAGGGAAACAGCCTGACGGTTACAGTTTGTAAGTCTCTGTTCAAGATCCTTAAGCTTTTCGAACTGAGAATCAACATCAGTTTTGATGCGGTTAATAACCTCATCCTTTTTCTCAAGACGTTCATACTGTTCAGAAACATGCTGAAGACGGTCGTTGTAATTACGTACTGTAACCTCCATAGCCTGAAGATCATCTGAAGTTGTGTTCAAAGACTGAATGCGTTCATCAATTGTATTTGAAAGGGCAAGCATTTTGTTGAACTGCTGTTCAAGACCAACAACACGATTCTTCTGAGCTTCCATTCCAGAAAGCTGGCGGTTAATCTCTTCGTTAATCTTAAGAATTGAATTGTACTGAACATTCATCTTGTCTGCTGAATCAGCATAGCCCTTGAGCTTTGTGAACGAATTGTTAAGCTCTGCAACATTTGCTTCGAGCTGGCGGCGCATCTTGTCTGCAGTCTCGTAGTTCTGAATGTTTGACTTAACATCCTGCAGTTCCTTTTCAATTTCACCGAGGCGGGTCTGAATAAGGTTTGCATTGTCCTGCATTTTAAGAGTAAAGGCAGACTGATTAGCAGCATTCTTATCCTCTGCTTCTTTAATTGTTTTCTTAAAGTTGTCTGCTCTTTCGGTTGCAGCTGCATCCTGTTCTGCAAGACGCTTTTTAGCTTCTTCGAGCATCTGTTTGTACATTCCGTTCATCTGATTAAGAATGCCTGCAGATTTTTCTTCGTAAGCCTTGATTGAGCCGTCAGTCTTATTCTGAAGGTCAGCAATCTTATCGTTCAATTCATTATGCTGATTCTGTACAGAAACAGCGTAGTCATTCATATTCTGTAAGAGCTTCTGAGCCTCTTCCTTAATCTTATCGTTAGCAGAATCCTTGAACTTAGAAAGGTCATCGCTGAAAATTCTTTCTGAATCTTCAAACTGGTTCTTAAGCTGCTGCTTCCAGGTATTGAATTCTGCAAGTGCGGCATCGATAGAAGAAGAACCTGTTTCCTGTCTTGTCTTGAGAGATTCTTCGAACAGCTTAAGGTCTCCAAGAAGATCTTCCTGAAGCTTTGTAAGACTTGTCTGTACGAGCTCCTTGTTCTGCTCAATTTCTTTTTTAAGGGCTGCTTCAGAGGCCTTTGTAAGAGAATTGATGGAATTATCTGTGTCGCTCTTAAAGCGGTTTACAAAGTCCTGAATTTCATTTATAGAATCCTGCATCTCTGTCTTTGTACGTTCAATAGAAGCGGCCATGTTGTTGTACTGATCAGAGGCTCTTGTCTGAAGGGCTTCAATTCCGGTCTTAAAGTCGTCGAGATATTTAACTTCGACTTTCTTTCTTGAATCCTCGTAGGTGTTCGAAATTGTTGTAAGCTTAGAATCAAGGTCATGCTTCCATTCTGCGAGGTCGGAATCAATCTCGTTGCTCTTTGTAGAAAGAATCTGATTAAACTCAGACTCAAATTCCTGAATCTTAGCGCTCATGCTGCCGGTTGCAGTTTCCTTAAGGCTGTCGAGCGAGCGGTTGATTTCGCTGATTTTCTCTTCGATTTCAGCTGAATCTTCCTTAATAGTTTTGCTGAACTCTTCGTGCTTCTGCTTCTGATTTGTAGTAAAGCCTTCGAACTCGCGGAGAACTCTGTTCTGAACCTCGGCCATTGCAGCCTTAAGGCTCTTTTCAAGTGTATCAATATCGCTTTCAGAAACCTGAATCTGTGAGAGCTTGTACTCAATATCCTTTTTGTAAGCCTGAAGCTGTGCATCAACATTTTCGAGAATATTAAGATGTTTAACCTCGCTTTCGCTGACTGCCTTGCGTACAGAATCTGTAATGATTTTTGTAAGACTTTCGAGACGGGAATCAGTTTCGTTCTGGAAGTTATCGAGGCGGGCAGTAGTATCACCCTTAAAGCCTTCGAGCTGACGTTCAGTTTCATTATTAAAGGCTTCAATCTTTGCAAGTGTTTCCTTCTTGAGACTTTCATACTGATTGTCTGTGTCGCCCTGCAAAGCCTTGAGTGTTTGAACTGTTTCCTTCTGCAAATTATCAATTTGCTGTGAGGTCTCTTTTGAAATAGCTGCAAACTGATTTTCTGCAGAGGTCTGGAGTATGTCGATTTTAGATGAAGTTTCTTTAGAAATTTCTTCAAGCTTGTTTTCTGTTGCAGTCTGGAGTCTTTCAAGCTTCTGCAGAGTTTCGCTCTGAACATTGTCGAGGCTCATATTCATCTGACTGATTTTTTCTTCAAGCTCAGGCTTAAGCTCTGCGGCCTTACGTTCAGCTTCGTCACACTGGCTCTTAATTGACTGAACAGATGCTTCTGCATTCTGAACCGATGTAGTTGCCTCTGAAGCAACCTGCTTGAGGGTTTCAGAAAGCTTTTCCTGCATATCTGTAATTTCTGTCTGCAAGGTCATTGAACGCTCGTTGCACTGACGCAGGCTTGTTTCCAGCTGAGAACGGAGACCTTCAATTCTAGCCTTGTAATCTTCTTCTGTATTAGAAAGCTCTTCAATTCGGTTTCCGAATACATTCTGAAGTCCGTCAATCTGCTGAGAGTATTCATCCTGCAGGCCTTCAAAGCGGCCAAGGTATTCTTCCTTGATTTTTGTGTATTCTGCGTTGTAGATTTCATTCAGACTGTTAATCTGCTCATCCTGATTTCCCTTAAGCTCAGAAACCTTTCTGTCGTTTTCAATCTGAGAATTATTAAGCAGCTCTGTAAAATCGTTTATAAGTCTCTGGTGTTCATCTGCAAATTTCTTGTGCTCTTCTACAAACAGGAGATTAAATTCATTTACCTTTTTATTATTTGTTGCAGTTGCATTGTCAAAGGCTGCTGTATAAGTTTCCTGGAACTTCTTAAAGTCATCATCAAACTTTTCTGAGAGGGCAGTGTAGTTTCCTTCGTTTTTCTTCTGGATACTTTCCATCTGCTTTGTGTACTCTGCTTCAAGCTTGTTGCTGTCTTCATTAAAGCGTGCAAGTGTTTTTGCAATAAGTCCATCGTTGCGGCCGCCAATAGTTTCGAGCTGCTGATTGTATTTTGTCTGAAGAGCATCCACCTTTTCTGCAAAGGCTCCCGAAAGCTGTTCGAGTTTTTCGTTGAACTTTTCGTTTATCTTTATGAGGTTAGCCTTTGCATCTGTAAGGAGCTTGTTTTCAGATTCCTTATAAACAGTGGTAGCGGCAGCTGTCTTATCATCAAACATTTTAGAAAGCTCTTTTGCCTTTGTATCAAGCTCGTCGTGAATAATACCGGTTCTGTTTGTGATGTCGTTTCTGATTGCAAGAGTCTGTTTTTCAAGCTCATTCTGAAGAGCCTTTGTCTGTTCTCCAAGCTCCTTAAGGTATTTATCAGTTCTCTGCTGAGCCTGTTCGCTGAGGTGTTCAAAGGCTGTGTTTTCAAGCTTTTCTGCGCTTGCAGCAGCCTGATTATATGCTTCCTGAATACTCTGTCTGATTTCTTCAAGAGCCTTTTCTGCATCAGTCTGAGAATTTTTGATTTCTGAAGCAAGCTTCTGTGCGCGGTTTTCGTAGTTTTCAATGAGGGTGGTGCCGACAGCCTTGAGCTGTTCTGCGTTCTTTGCAGAAAATTCTTTTGAGATTTCTGGAATTCGTTTTTCAATTGTAACAATCTGCTGCTGCTGTTTAGAAAGCTTGCCGTCGAGGGTAGTGATAATACCGCTTTCTTTATGAAGACGCTCAAGATTTTCTTCAACCTGAGCTGTCATGTCGTTAAGCTCGCCGAGTATTTTTGAATAGGCATCAATCTGTGCCTTAATGTTTTTTACGGCATTAATGCTCTGGTCAAAGGTCTGCATCTTTGAATTAAAGTCGTCGTTCTGCTGTTTTAAAAGCTTTACGGCTGCATTTGCCTGAGTCTGCTGTGCCTGGAATTCAGAAATAATCGTGTTGAATCTGGTTTGAATTTTACCGAAGGCTTCGTTCAACTCATTTGTTTTTTTGTTTGCAAACTTGTTGATTCGCTCCAAAGGATCGTCTTTTTTACTAAGCATACGGAAGTATAAAGATACTCCCATCGAAATTACCGTAGAAAAGAGAATTGCGATTACGATTTCCATTTTTTATCCCCACCCAATTTTTTTTATTCTATTTATTGTCCCCAAAGAATAATTCAGAAAGCTGACCGTAATGCCAGAAGGTTATATCTGCAATTTTTGATTTTTTACCAATCCATCCTGAATGAGGAAGAATCAGCCATGCAGTTTTCATTCCGATATTATGTGCTCCCTGAATATCGTATGCGTGATTATTGCCAACGTACAGAATCTGCTCCGGAGGAAGCTTAAATTCCTGTGCAAGCCGTAGAAACGGAGTTGAATCAGGTTTAAGTGCTCCGGCTTCTTCTGAACCGAGAACTACATCACACATTTCCCGGATTCCCCAGATAGACCCCTTTTGTTCAGGAGGAAAATCAGAAAGAAGTCCGATTTTATAGCCGTTTTCTTTTAGTTTAGTTATGAATTCTATAGAGCCCTTGCACGGTTTAATGTTTACAAAGTATTTTTCAAGACCCTTGTAAATAACTTTTTCGAGTCTCTGCTGTGCTTCTTCAGGGCTGCAGTTGAGTTTTTTTGCCATATGAGAAGCCTGAACTCTTATAAACTCATTTGTGGCTTCGGTTTTGTGCATAATGCTTCGGACAAGTCCGTACTTGAGAAAGAAAATTGAATGCGAAAGAAAGTAAGGTGTAACCCGCAGATTAAACTTCCACGCGCGGTACAGAGTGCCGTCGATGTCAAATGCTACAGCCTTAATCTGTTTTAAATCAACATTATTCACCTTTCTATTATAACATAATATAGAAAAAACGTATATATAATTGTGCAAGGTATGCATTTTAAGTATAATCGTGAACTATGCCTGGTTTTTATGATTATTATGATGTGGCGGTTGTTGGTGCCGGCCACGCAGGAATTGAAGCGGGACTAGCCTGTGCCCGCATGGGTTTGAAAACTGTTCTTATTACCCAGACTCCAGATGCCATTGCACGCATGAGCTGTAACCCTTCTATTGGTGGAATTGCAAAGGGAAATATTGTACGTGAAATTGATGCTCTTGGCGGCCAGATGGCTAAGCTGATTGATAATTCTATGATACAGTTCCGCATGCTCAACAAGAGCCGTGGCCCTGCCGTTCAGGCACCTCGTTCTCAGGCTGATAAAATTACTTATTCAATGCTTGCCCGAAAAACCTGTGAGACAACTCCAAACCTGTATACCCTGATGGATACAGTAATTGATATTTTGACTACTGCTTCTACAACTCCGCTTCCTCCAAACAGCGACTCTGCCGCAGAAAAAGGCACTATTCCAGGCGAGTTCCGTGGAGACGGAAGAACCGCTGCCGCAAAAAGCGGAATGAGGCAGAAGGTTACCGGCGTGGTAACTGAACGTGGGCGCGTTATTCCTGTGCGCTCTGTTGTTTTGACTACAGGAACCTTCCTTGGCGGACGTATTTTTATTGGTGAATATGACGCGCCCTGCGGACGTGTCGGCGAGCCGGCAGCTTACGGACTTACAGAAAGCCTTCACAGACTCGGCTTTACAACCGGCCGTTTAAAGACGGGAACTCCGCCGCGTATCCTTAGAAAAACCGTAGACTTTTCAAAGCTCGACGAGCAGCCGGGTGACACAGAGGTAATTCCATTCAGCTTTGAAACCGAGCGGGTAGAGCGCCCTCTGGTAAACTGCCATATCGTATATACAAACGAAGAAACTCATAAAATAATCCGCGACAATATCGGCCGCTCTCCGCTTTACAGTGGTAAAATCAGCGGTATAGGTCCGCGTTATTGCCCGTCTATCGAAGACAAGGTTATGCGTTTTAAGGAACGCGACCGCCATCAGATTTTCGTAGAGCCGGAAGGGCTTGAAACTGATGAGATTTACCTCAACGGACTTTCTTCGAGTCTTCCTGAATGTGTTCAGGATGCCTTTATGCGCACAATGAACGGTTTTGAAAACGCCGTACAGAGCCGTCCGGGTTATGCCGTAGAATATGACTTTGTTGAACCGACACAGCTTTATCCTTCACTGGAAACAAAACGAGTTGCAGGTCTTTTCAATGCCGGTCAGATTAACGGAACATCTGGTTACGAGGAAGCTGCCGGTCAGGGACTTATTGCCGGAATGAACGCTGGTCTTTATGCCCGCGAACATATTAAGCTTTGCGGACCTCTTGCAGAAATTCCTCATACTCTCAATGGTATTGCTTCAAGCACAGAGCCTGGTGCCTTCCGCCCTAAGGCAGATATGACAAATGAAGAAAAAGCCCGCTTTGCAGAGATTTCAGAACGCGAAACACACGAGCTCAACGACTACGAGCGCGGTGTTCAAAAGGACGCTGGCTTTGATGCCTTTGACAAAATCCCTGATTTTGAACCTGTAATTCTTGGTCGCGACGAAGCATATATCGGCGTACTTATTGACGACCTTGTAACTCTCGGAACAAAAGAGCCTTACCGTATGTTTACAGCACGTGCTGAATACCGCTTAAAGCTCCGTCACGATACAGCAGACCGCCGCCTTGCAAAGTATGCCTTCCGCTGCGGACTTAAGACTCAGGCTCAGTTTGACGCAATAAACGAAAAATATGCCCGCCTTTCAGAAATTGAAGCCCTGCTTCTCAAAAAGCCGGATATGGAAAACCCTGGTTACCCTGAAGCAGACTGGGAAATGGCAAAGATTGACGCTAAATATAAGTATTACATAGAAAAGCAAGACAAGAGGGTAGAGAAGCTTCATAAGATGGAGAATGCCCGCATTCCTGCAGACTTCGATTACGGCAGCATTCCGTCGCTTTCTGCAGAGAGCCGCAATAAGCTCGAAGCGATACGCCCGGTAACGTTAGGTCAGGCTAACCGTATAAGCGGTATTCGAAACAGTGATATAATGCTGTTGATGGTTTACTTAAAAAGATAACATGGTAATTACAGTTCATTGATATTTGAACTGTAATATGCCTCAAGCTGTTCGCGGCAATCAATAAAAATCTTGCCGATAACCGGGTCAAAGTGCTTGCCTAAATCATTTCTGATAATTTCAAACGCTTCGTCAAAGCTCTTTGCTTCCTTGTAACATCTCTTACTTACAAGCGCGTCAAAAACATCAGCCAGTGCCATTATGCGTGCTTCCATTGGAATTGCTTCGCCCTTCAAATTTTCAGGGTATCCTGTTCCGTCCCATTTTTCGTGATGGTAGTGGGCAACATTTATGGCAATTCGTCTGAAGTCATTATCATTTATGTGACTCAAAACCTTTTCGACAATTACAGCACCCTTTGCCGGATGTTCTTTCATGTGTTCGTATTCTTCTGGAGTAAATTTTCCAGGCTTACGAAGAATGGAATCGTCTACGGCAATTTTTCCAAGGTCATGCATTGGGGCTGCCTTTACTATAAGTTTACAGAAGTTAGTTGAGCATTCTGTAAGCTCCTGGTGCTTAATCAGCTCTTCTGCGAAAATCTTTACACAGTCACTTGTGCGCAGAATGTGACCACCTGTTGAGTTGTCGCGGCTTTCAACCATTGTCGCAATTCCCCTGATGATGGAATCCTGCATGTCGGTGATCTGGGTCGTTTTTTCTTCAACAAGATGAGCAAGCTCTTTATTAAAGGAGCTTAAACTGTTTATGTAATTCTGCTGTTCGGTATCATCTCTAAGCTCTACAAAGTAACCCATCTTTAATCTGCTGGCAGAAAGTCTATGGATGGTACAGATGCCGGCCTTGTTTTCATTTTGAATTTTAAAATCTTTATTTAAGTGTTCGTTCCAGTCCCAGCCTGGTTCATTATAATGAAGGCTCTTTATGAAATTTGAATAGCTGGAAGGAATGTAAGAATCGAGAGAAAGCTCCTTTAATTTTGGAAAGAAGGTAAGTGCAAATTCATTACATCCAAGAAAACGCTTTTTATTATCAAAGGCAATATAACCGTAGCCTGTGCGGTTCTGATAAATGTTTAATAGATTCAGCTGTAAATCGTAGGTGTTGGTTTTTGCAGCAAAATACAGGAAGAACATTTCGAGGATAATGTAAATGTAAGGCATTAAGTTGATTCTTGTACCTGCTGCAAGCGGAATAATATAAGAAAGGGTTCCAAAAATCAGCATGCACAAAAGAATCCGAAGTGATTTTTTGGAAACATTTTTTTTTGTAAAAATTGAGTGAATAACTGTAATTATTGCTCCAAGATTTACACCACCCAAATAGACCATGTAAATATACATTGCTGGTCCCATCTTAAATTTAATGAGTGTAAGACCATACTCGGTTACAATATACGGTGCATCAAAGAAAAGATGAGTTTCTTTTGTTGTGGCAAGAAGAAATCCGATTATTGTGGCTAAAATCAAAAGGCCAAAGCGAAGGAAAAAGTTAAAATGCTTATGGCACAAATCTACAATAACAATGAGTCCAAAAAGAATTGTGAAAATACTGCCTATATAGGAAAGAAGGTTACCAGAAAGAGCACCTTCGAGAGTTTCTGCATGAACAGACATTGCGTAGCCGAAATTTGAAATAAAGGTTGTCAAAAAAAGAGTGAGATAGTTTTTATTTAGATTCGTAGAATTTATTTCATAGTACACAAATAAAGCAATCATTGAGATGAATAAAGCTGCTAAATAAATAATTCTCAAGTCCATAATTTTAATTATATGCCTCTTTTAATTATTTCACTAGTTTTTTTTCCGTACTATATCTACGCAGTGGCTGCCGGCGCCCACAAGCTCCGGCCGTTCACAGTTTGCAAGCTGAAATGCACAGAAGGCTTCAAACTCTTCTTCGCTCATTTCATTAAGCTCGCGTCTCATGTAGTCGGCCGGGCCGTCTGCAGAGATTATTTTTATTCTTTCTAAGCCGGCTGCTTCATTAAGACGGTTTATGTCTTCCAGCCGTACATAGTCGTAAAGGTCTTCTTCTGTACAAATTGTGTGAAAATCAGGGCTAAGGCCGCCTTTTTCTGCAACCTCGCTCCATTTATGTTCTTTAAAGCAGTAAGAAATTACGCTGTACTCATTCATAACATAAGCAACAAGAATTATGCCGCCTTTCTTTGTGATGCGGCGGGCTTCGGCCAGGGCTTTCAGTTTTTCTTCGTCTCCGTGCAGATGATAAAGTGGTCCAAAGAGAAGGGTAATATCAAAGGTTTCATCCTCCAGAAAAGGAAGACTGCGTGCATCGCCCTGCCAGGTTTTTATGTTTTCGTGCTTTGAACGAAGGATTTCCAGGTTATGCTTTACGAGCTCTACAGCAGTTACGTCGTAACCGCGGTGACAGAGCTCTACCGAGTAACGGCCGGTGCCTGCACCAATGTCGGCAATTTTCAGAGGAGAGGTGGATAATCCTAAACCGACCCTATCGGCTCGGTTTTTAACGGATTTCCAATCGTAATCGGTTTCGATACGACGCTCCGCGTCACTCAACCACCGGATGACCTCTTCAATGTAATGCAGGGTAGTGCGGAATTCTACCTGACCGTGACGGGTTGTGAGACGGTGCTCTTCATGGAATTTATTATAGTATTTTTCGATGTTTGTCATAAAAAAAATATGCCCGAGCTAAGCCCGGGCATTTCCGCCTATTTCCAAGCTTCATCTACAGCTGCGACGGCGGCCTTTTTATCTTTATCGCTCATGAACGACTGACGGAAGCTGTTCTTAACCAGCTCCTTGATTTCGTCCATTGTAAAGTTGAGGTCTTTATGACAAATCCAGAACTCATCGAGCAGGGTAGTCTTAAAGAAAACAGGATCATCTGTGTTGATGTTTACAGGAAGGCCCTTGTCGTAGAAGGCGCGAACCGGATGATCCTTTGCCTTTTTAACGATTTTCTTTGTAAATGTATTTGAAGTAATACAAATTTCAATTGGAAGCTTTGTCTTTTTAATTTCATCCATCAGCTTTTCGTCCTGAATTGCAGTAATTCCGTGACCAATACGCTGAGCATGGAGATAATTAATAGAATCCCAGATGCTTTCCGGACCAACATCCTCGCCGGCATGTGCTACAGCCTTAAAGCCGTCCTTAAGAGCCTGTTCGTAAACCGGAGCGTACTCCTTTGCAGGACCCTTTGCTTCTGCACCACCAAGACCAATACCAATGATGTCTTCGCAAGGGAATTCTTTTAAAAGGTTATAATTCTTCATAGCGTTTTCGCAGCCAAAGGTGCGTGAAACGTCCATAAGAAGCTTAATGGTAATTCCGCGTTTAGCCTTGATTTTGCTGATTTTTTCGTGGAAGATTTTTACCATATCCTCGTACTTAAAGCCCATCTTAAGGAAGGCTGTAGGTGCAAAGAATACTTCTGTATATGTAATTCCGTTTTTTACAAGATATTTTTCAAGTTCATCAAAAACAATCTTAAAATCTTCGACAGAAGAATACATTCCCTGAATCTTTAAGAATGATTGAATAAAACCGTTTAAATCATTATAAGAGAAAAGCTCCTTCTGCTCTTCCTTTGTCATTTCTTTGCCGAATTTATTCTTGTAAAGCTTTTTGATTCCGCTGATAGTGATTACTGCTTCCAGGTGGAGGTGCAGCTCTGCCTTTGGAACAGCTGATAAAAATGATTTGAATTCCGACTTGTTCACTTTATTCGTCTCCTAACTTTTTCGCACCCATAATAATTTTAGCACGGTTCTACAGATAATGCAATTAGTGCATAGTGATACCCTATTAATATCGGACGAAACTCCTTGAAACTTTAGGAAAAGTTTTGTGGGGACGGATTATTTATTTTTTTGAAGAATGCTTTAACTCTTTTTCTTCGTAGAGCTTTTCGTCTGCACGTGAAAGCAGAACGTCTAAATCAACTTTATCCGGGGAGAAAGCTACGTGACCAAGACTAAGAGAAAGGGTGAGAGGTAGTCCTGCGTCCCGAGACAAAATAATGTTTAACTGTTCAATTCGGGTTCTTATTGAAGGAATTGAATTCTTTGAAAGCCCTGTAGAGACAATTGCAAATTCATCTCCACTTAAGCGGCCTACAATATCAGTAGAACGGAAGGCTTCTTTGAGAACCCTTGCTTCTGTTTGAATTGCAAGATCTCCGATTTTATGACCATAAGTATCGTTGATTCTCTTAAGACCATCCATATCAGCAAAGAAAACCATACCGCTCTGGCCGTTTTTAGCGGCTTTTTTGAGTTCTTTTTCGGCTTTTTCCATAAAGCCACGGCGATTAAGCACCTGAGTAAGCTCATCTATGCTGTTCTGGAAGTTTAATTCCTGATTATTTCTTAAAAGTCTTTCGTTTCGGTTAGAAAGCGCTTCATTTTTTGTAATTGCCTGTGTGTAATCATAAGCACTGGCAATTGCGTTGATAATCAGCTTAAGGTAAACGTGATGCATCTGGAACTTATTATTTGATGGTTTTACAATAAGATATCCATACTGCTTTTCGCCTGCAAAAATCGGATGTTCAATAAAGGTTCCGCCAGACTTTGCGTAATAGGCTTTAGGCATAAGCTTTTTATGAGGATTTGTTTCAATTCCCTTTTCATCATAAGGAATAACCTGCTTATTATCTTCAATGTAAACCTTAAGAAATGCCTTATCAGGGATTTTTATAGCTTCATCTTTTTTAAAGGAAACCGGTTCTTCATAAAGAGCAACAGCCATAGATTCAAACTTCATCTGCTTTGTAATCTGTGTAAGGGAATTAAAAAGCTCCTGTAAAGTATGATTTGTATGGAAGGTATCTATAAGCGTGTAAATTCCAATAATATCTTTAGAAGATTCTGTATATTCTTCTATTGTATTTGAATTAATATGATGATTTTCAACAATTTCACCTTCCTGATTACGGCTTAAAAAGGAAATGTTGTCTGGTTTTACGCAGCCGCAGGACTGGCGGTATATAGGTTCAGCATAAATACGGGTTTCGCGGGGAATTTTTTCTCCAAGCAGGATTTTATGAGCAATTTTTGCAGCTGCATAACCCTGACCTGCAATATTCTGGTCTATAGTAGAAAGTGAAGGGGAAGTAAATGAGGCTCTTACTGTATCGTCAAAGCCAATTATCTTTACATCCTTTGGAATTCTTAATCCCAGTTCCTGAAGAGCCTTCATACAGCCTTCTGCCATCAGGTCATTTGAAGAAATAAACGCATCTACCTTTACATCTTCCTTTCTTTTGTATTTTTCTTTGACAAAATCATAGGTTGCTTCGCGGATAAATAAACCTTCAATAACATTATCAGGATTATATTTTAAGCCGTGATTCTTTAAAGCCTTTTTGTATGCTTCCATACGGGCAATTGCTTCGTTTGAATTTGTAGATGCGGCAGAAAGAAAGCCTATATTTTTACAGCCATGTTCTTTTATAAGATGTTCAACTACCTGATTATAAGCTTTTTCGCAGTCGTTTATGGTGTAATAAACATTTTTAAAGGGTAAATCAACTGCTACAGAAACAATAGGCTTTTTTGTAAACGGTTTAAGATATTTTTTTAAGTCTTCCGGCGAGATAAAGGTCTGATACGCACTTGTAACTATCATAATTAGGTCTACATCTTCTGCTTTAAGCAGTTCTGCAGAAGCCCAGTACTGATATTCAAAAAGTCCGTGCGGATAATTAGGTTGATTTGTCTGTGCAAGGACAAGTTTAACATCCTTGTCCTCAGTAAAATACGAGGCAATGCCCTGTGCTACTGTAAGCGAGTATTCGACTGTTAAATTATGTACAAATAAAGCTATTCGTTTCATTTGAAATCATTCCGTATGGAATAACAGACTATTAATTATTATGTAACAGTTTTTTCAATTCCGCAATGATTTTTTTGAACTCGTCGCAGGCAGCCTGTACCGGTTCGGTTTGTGCCATATCTACTCCGGCAACCTTAAGGCTTTCAATAGGGTAGCGTGAACCACCGCTCTTGAGGAACTTAAAGTAGTCTTCGCGCTCTGCATCTCCGCCGTTTGTTACGCGTTTTGCAAGGGCGAGGGCTGCAGAAATACCGGTTGCATATTTATAAACATAGAATGCAGAGTAGAAGTGAGGAATACGAAGTCCTTCCATGTCGCTGTTTGCTTCAAATGTCATTTCAGGACCAAAGTAGAGTTCCAGAAGCTCGCGGTAAATCTTACGGAGCAGCTCAGAGGTGAGTGGAGTTCCGTTTTCTACAAGCTCGTGAGCCTTAAGCTCGAATTCGGCAAACATTGTCTGGCGGTAAAGGGTTGCAAGAATGTCGTCTGCACGCATAGAAAGCAGGTATTTTTTCATTTCGTCGTCTTTTGCGTTCTTGAAAAGGTACTCAAATACAAGCTCTTCGTTGAAGGTGCTGGCTACTTCTGCCTCGAAAATAGTGTAGTCGTAGCACATAAACGGATTATTGTGTACGGAATACCAGCTGTGCATGCTGTGTCCGCCCTCGTGCGCCATTGTAAACACGTCGCGGATATTATCTTCGTTGTAATTAAGCAGAATATACGGATTTCCAATGTAGCAGCCTGAACTGAAGGCGCCGCTTCGTTTTCCAATATTTTCGTAGCGGTCTGCCCAGCCGTTTAAGAGGCCGTCGCAAAGGCGGTCGGTGTATTCTTTTCCAAGCGGCGCGAGTGCGGCGCGGCAGATTTCTACGGCTTCTTCGTAAGAGGTCGTTGACTTAACTGATTTTACTAAAGGCACGTATACGTCGTAATGACGGAGCTCTCCTTTGGCGAGTCCGAGAACCTCGCGGCGGAGCTTGTAATAATCATGCAGGGCAGGGAGGTTTTTATGTACGCAGTCTATTAAATTATGATAAACGGCGGTTGGAACCTTGTTTCCATAAAGTGCCATTTCGAGCGAGCTCTTGTAGCCGCGGGCGCGCATGCTGAAAACATCCTGGTTTACGGAGCCGGCGTAGAGCGCGGCGATGGTGTTCTGGTGCTCTTCATACTTTGCATAGAACTTTTTGTAAGCTTCTTCGCGCACCTTGCGGTCCTGAGAGTGCATGAAAACG
The DNA here is from genome assembly GCA_946407195.1 of uncultured Treponema sp. GTDB lineage: Bacteria > Spirochaetota > Spirochaetia > Treponematales > Treponemataceae > Treponema_D. The sequence continues at coordinate 15,661 of CAMJNC010000019.1, forward strand.
CCCCATGTAGTCTCTGTAAGCTGTTTTTCTTCGCCGTCTTCGGTAACTGTGCCGAATGTTTTGTTCATATCAACATTTGTAAGTACGCTGAAGGTAGTTTCTGCAGTCTGGCCTGGCTGCATTGCAAGAGAAAGAATGCGTTCTTCCTTTTCGCTTAAAATATACTGCTTAAAATGTAAAAGTTTTTCTATATATATGCGGTAATCTGCAAAATCAGGCTGGATAATCCAGCTGCGGAGCTTTGTTTCGTCAATTTCCTGAATTTCAGGATCAACAAAGCTGAGTTCTGCCTGCATCTGAGTGTAAGCCATCATTGCACGGCCGTCGCGGTCTGTCGCCTGTGTGTCATCTTCATCAGCTTCGTGCTGGAGGGAAGCATAATGATATACGGTTTCCATTATGAGGTTTACTTTTTCGAGCTCCTTGAGGGCAGCAAGCATGGTTTCGGCTGATTCGCCGAGGCGGCCCTTGAAGGCAGCGGCTTTTTTAGTAAGCTCAGGGAGCGATTTTAAAGCAGCTTCCCATTCATCATCTGATTTATAAATTGAAGATAAATCCCATTTATCCTTTGCAGGTACGTCTTTTCTGGCTGGTATAGTTTTTGTTTTCATAGCTTTTAATATACACCAAAATCAAAAGGATGAGTAGTGCGAAATAATTTGCGGTTTATGGAGAAATGGGGTACACTTAACGCGATGATTGATGTAGAGAAAGAACAGCAGGCTGTGCCTCGTGCTTTGCTTGTGGGCGAGCCTGGAAACAATTTACAGGAACTCAAGGGCCTCGTGCTCACTCTGGGCATGGACGTAATCCAGCGCCTTACTTTAAGCCGCATGGAAGTGCATCCGGCTTATGGAATAGGCAAGGGTAAGGCTCAGGAAATTGCCGAGCTTGCTAAACAAATTGAGGCAGACTGCATAATTTTTGACTTCAATCTTGAACCTCGCAAGCAGCGAAACTGGGAAGAGCTTTCGGGAATCTCGTGCTTTGATCGTCAGGAAGTAATTATCCGCATTTTCGGCCAGCGCGCTCAGACTAAAGAGGCTGTTTTACAGGTAGAACTGGCCCGTCTTTCCTATTCGCTTCCACGTCTTGCCCATATGAACAAGGATTTTTCACGACAGCGTGGTGGTGCTTTTGGTGCAAAGGGTGCCGGAGAAACTCAGCTCGAGCTTGATCAGCGTTTAGTCCGCGAAAAAATCAGCTCAATCAAAAAAGAACTGGCAGAAATCGAGCTTAACCGCAAGACACAGCGTAAGCAGCGCGATAAAATGCCTTCATGCGCCCTCGTTGGTTATACAAACGCTGGAAAATCTTCGCTTCTTAATGCACTCACCGGGGCAGATGCCTACGTAGAAAACAAGCTTTTTGCAACTCTGGACCCGCTTACCCGTAAGCTTCCGCTCAACGACAGTGCCGGAGTTCTCATTACAGATACCGTTGGTTTTATCAGCAATCTTCCGCATCACCTTATTGATGCATTTAAGTCTACCCTCGAAGAGGCCGTTTATGCTGACCTGCTTTTGCTTGTCTTAGATTCTTCTGACCCGGACGCAGAAATGCAGTATGAGACGGTTTGTAATGTTCTCGAAGATATTGGTGCCGACAAAAATCCGCGTCTTATTCTTTTGAACAAGGTGGACAAAACAGAAGATGAAAATCACACTCTCCAGAAGCTTCGCCTTAAGTTCCCGGATGCAATCCTTATAAGTGCTAAGGAAGAAATAGGCTTCCTCGACCTTAAGTCTAAGATCTACGAACTGCTTTACGGTGACGTTGCAAACTATATTCTTCCGGCTTCTCAGGGCCTGCTTATCAGCGAGCTTAAAAAGGCTGGCTGTATAGAAAAGGAAGAATGGCTTGATGATGGAGTTCACATTACAGCCCGCGCAACCGGCCGCCTTGCCGCACTGCTTTCACCTTTCATCACAGAATAACACATATATATAGAAGGAAGTAATAAAAAATGAAAGACAACCATGACCTGCTCAATAAAATACTGCTTGGAATAATAGCCGGGCTTTTACTTGTGATTTTAATTGGTACGATTGTCGGGCTGGTTGAAAAAAAGAAGAACACTCCGGAAGCTCTCATATCTCAGGGAAAAGCCGTTTCTCTCATGGCTCCTTCTGATACCGACGAAGTTACTTATTTTGAACTTGGAACTATCCGTATTTCTACCGCACAGGCTGATTCTGCAGAAGGCGGAACAATCATGATTTTGTCCCCATGGCTTGCCTATCCTGCCGGTGATACTGTTCTTTACGAAGAACTTTCTCGAAAAAGCGGCTCCATTAAGGGGATTTTCCAGACTTACTTTTCTGCCCGTACTAAAAATCAGCTTCTTACAGAAACAGAAGAACGTATTGTACAGATTATTATGGAAGAAATAAACGCAGATCTTGCGCTTGGTAAAGTAAGCGACATTTATTTTACTGATTATCTTTTCCTTGAGTAAATTAAAATAATCTTCTAGTGCAGAAATCGGCATGCTTTGCCGATAATTTAAAAGGAAAAATGACTTCTGGCCAGAAGATTGCTTTCAGTCTGTTAGCAGCCCTAGCGCTGTTTGCGGTATTTGTCATGAGCTTGAATTCGAGGCTCTTTAATGAACTCGAAACAAGATTTTACGCTCAGGCAAAAATCGAAGAGAACACAGGGCAGCTGGACAAGATATCGGAGAGCTGTGATTCGTACATTTCTGAAATTCTCTCATTAGTAGAAAAAGGCGAAAATGCCTGGGTAAAGAATGCCTCTGTGCGCTCATATTACGTCCAGAATCCTTCGGAAAGTGATGTAAATGTGCGTCGCCGTCTTACAGAATCCCTGTTTTCTGACATTTCAGCTCTTAAAGGAATCAGAATTGTTGATAAGAACGGCAGAAACGTTCATTACAGCTCTTTTGACGACACCGACCTGTTAAAACAAAGTGGTGTTACCAAAGTCTACAAAAATTACAACGACATTATAAAAGACGCGGGTGAAATACCGTTTGAAACTCTCCAGAAAATCACTTCGGAAACAAAATCTGTGCTTTTGTGCGATGAAAGCCGTGGACGTCTTATTCTGAGCGTGCCGTTCTGCTGGGTAGACGGTATTTATTCTGGAATTGCGCTTTTCTATCTCAATATGCATGAGTTTGAAAAGACCCTTAATACCCGCGAGGTTATTTCTCTTGGCCAGAGTCTAACCCTGTATTCTGATGATGACTATAACGGCGGTCTTTTGCTGAACCTTCCTCACGGAAAGAAAAATGATTTCCGCCAGCCGGTATTAAATTACTGGAAAAACAGAAGTGCTCAGCCGGAAAAGCTTCTTGCAATACCTGATGGCCGCTTCTATCTTGGGCTTACAAGTAACCGCATAGGAAAAATCCGCGTAAGTGGCGTTTATACAAGCGACATTTTTGAGCTTTCTACAGAGCTCCGCGTTCTCATTTATATCTGTATTTTCATTTCGATTCTGCTGATTGTCTTTTTAATTTTCAGCTTCTTCCGTGACCCTATGGTTACCCTCAAGAAGCGCATTAAGAAGATTCAGCTTGAGATTATCGAAAACTATATTGACGGCAAGGAAAAGCGCGAGTGGAACGAGGTTGCACGTCATCTCCGTGTTCGCCGTAACGATTTAAGCGACGAAATCATTAGCAGCCTCCACGTTCATTCTAAAAAACGCCGTAAAGAACTGGCTGATTATCTCGACAAAAACTGGGATGAGATTTTTGCAATCTTCGAAACAAAAACAGGTGAGAATTCTTCGGCTCAGGCTGGCGCGGGTAGTGCAGGCACTGCGGGTGTGGCTGAATTAACCGGTGCTTCAATTGCAGAAATCCGTCGCATGCTCGAAGAGGTTCTTGCAAATAGAAACCTTGTTGCTCCTGTTGCCGCTGGCGCTGCTGCTGTTGGTGCGGCTGCCGCTGTAAGTGCTGTTAAGGCTTCAGCAGCTCCGGTTGCTCCGGTCACAGTTCAGGAATCAGCTGATGAAATTGATGAGCTTGATGAAGTTGAAGAAATTGAAGACGCAGAAGAACTGGATGATGCTGAAGAGCTCGACGAGGTTGAAGAAATCGAAGAGGCCGAAGATGTAGAAGATGCAGTTGAAGACGTAGAAGACGTAGTTGAAGAAATTGAAGAAGCCGAAGATGTTGTTGAAGAAGCTGATGATGTCGAAGTAATTGATGATGTAGAAGAAGTAGAAGAACTCGTCGAAGATGCAGAAGAATCAGTTGAAGAACCTGTTGAAAAAGTTTCTGAAGAACTTGATGATGCTGAAGAAATTGAAGAACTTGATGACGCAGATGATATTGATGAACTCGATGAGGCTGATGAGGTAGAAGATCTCGACGAACCTATAGATGAACTTGAAGGTGATGACGAATTAGAAGTACTTGAAAGTGCCGAGGACGAAATTGATGCCATGATTAAGAGCATGGCACCACCTCCACAGGAGTTTGTTCCTTCAAACGAAACTTATTTTGAATCAGATAAATTCGCAACCGTTGAAAATCTCTATGCAGAAGAGCTTAAGCTTGGAAACTTCATGCCTTATTTCAAAAAAGGCGCAGCAACAATCGAAATCAAATATTATCCTCTTCCTGTATATGAAACAGAAGCTCCTGTGGCAGAAGAACCTCAGACAGAAGAACCTCAGACAGAAGAACCTCAGGTAGAAGAGCTCACAGAAGAAATTCCTTCATATCTTCCAGAACCAGATTTCTCAATGACAAGCTTTGGCGATAATCTTTCAGATGATGTACCGGAGCTTCAGGAAGAAAATGTAATTATCGAACAGGAAGATGGAGTCTTTAGCATAGCCGAAAATCTTGAATACACAGATGTAGTTCAGGATGCCGACTTCAAGAGTCTTGTAGATTCAGTGCTATAAAAAATTAGAAAATCTTGTTATATTTTGTGCTTCAGCGCAAATCACCTGCCATTGATTGGTTAACATCTTGACGATGTTAACCAAATTACCTACCATTGATTTGTAAACATCTTGACGATGTTAACCAAAAAAGTATTCAACAAAAAAAGGAGTTGAAAAAGTTTATGAAAAAAACAAGATGGATTGTCTTTGCGGCGATGATGATGTTTGCAGCTTGCTTTACGGGCTGTAATAATTCAATTGAAAGCAGTAATGAAGCTTCAGAAATTGGAAAAAGCCCTTCAAAAAATGAAATGGCCTTTATTGTAGAGTTGCCGGGAAATAACAAGGCTAGAATTGCATATTATGAAGAATCAGATGCTACTTCTTATAAGGTAGAACTTATAAAGAATGACATTCTGTTAAGGACAGAAACAGGTAATCCTGGTACAAAAATCCGGCTTACAGTTGAAGAAGAAGGTTCTTATACTATCAAAGTTACAGCATATAAAGAGACAAAAGTTATAGCAGAAGGAACAAAAGATTTTTTTATAAACCTTACAGATGGAGATGTAAAAGTTACTGTTATCTTGAATCCAAAGGCAAAGGAAACTGGTATTGAAATAGGAATAGAGTGGGGAAATAATAATATCTCAAGACCGGCTGATTTTGTAGCAGTAGAAGGTACAACTGTAACGGGTGGAAATAAGTTTGTTTATGAAAATTTAGATCTAGAAGACTACAAAGGAGTGTTCAGAGATGGTCGTTTTGTAACAATTGCAGATTTTTATATGTGTGACCATGAAGTAACACAGGCAGAATACCAGGCTGTTATGGGAAGTAATCCAAGTCATTTTCAGGGAGATAGTTATCCTCCAGCAGATGGAGAACAGCAGGCAAACCGTCCTGTAGAAAAAGTAAGCTGGTATGCTGCAATAGTTTACTGTAATAAAAAAAGTATTGCAGATAATCTTAATCCTTGTTACACAATTAATGGAAAAACAACCCCTTCAGAGTGGGGTTCAATTCCAACTTCCAGTGACGCAACCTGGAATGCAGTAGCCTGTGATTTTACAAAAAATGGATACCGTTTGCCTACAGAAGCAGAATGGGAATATGCAGCCCGTGGTGGAAAAGCAGGTTGTGAGGCTGCAGATCCAAACGATTGGGCTGGTACAGATGATAGCACAGCTCTTGGAACTTATGCCTGGTATACTTCAAATAGTGATAGCAAGACACACGAAGTAAAGAAAAAGACAAAAAATTCGCTTAATATTTTTGATATGAGCGGTAACGTTTGGGAATGGTGCTGGGATTGGTATGATTCAACTAATACACCAAGAATTACATCATCAACCCCTGCAACCGGCGTTGCGTCTGGCTATTACCGCGTTCTCCGTGGTGGTAGCTGGGACTATGATTATGATGCCCAGCTCTGCTCTGTTGCGTGCCGGGGCAGCCGCGAACCGTACTTCACCTACCGCTTCCACGGCTTCCGCGTGGTTCGCTCTGCCAACTAGCGTTGGCTATACCTGTATGGAAATTATTAAGAACTTCTGCATTCGCAGAAGTTCGGTTCCGCTCAGTAACCCCCTTAGTCAATATTATTAATATCCCACTTGCCCTAAATCAAGCATAGAATTATAATAATTTCGTTATTTTTTTTGAGAGAAGGTTTCTTATGACTTTAGAGATGCTTGATAAGGCTGTACGCCGTGTTCCAGATTTTCCAAAACCTGGAATTCTTTTCTATGATATTACCGGAGTTCTTGTAAATCCGGATGCCCTTAAATTCTGTATTGAACAGATGATAGAAAAGTATAAGGACGTAAAGTTTGATGCTGTAGCAGGTGTAGAAAGCCGCGGTTTTATCTTTGCAGCTCCTTTTGCAGAAAAGCTTGGAATCCCTCTTGTATTGATTCGTAAAAAAGGAAAGCTCCCTGGAGAAACTTACCAGTGCAGCTATTCTCTTGAATATGGTACTGCAACAATTGAAGTGCACAAGGCCGACATTAAAAAAGGCGGACGCTATCTTGTTGTAGATGATTTGATTGCTACTGGCGGCACGCTCGCAGCTGCCAAGA
>CAMJNC010000020.1 GCA_946407195.1 uncultured Treponema sp.
TATGAAAGAATATGTCTGGCTTTTTCCAATTATTTTTATGTTTCATGACATGGAAGAAATTATCGGCTTCAAATTCTTTTTGCGACAAAACACAGCAGAACTTCAGCAGCGCTTTCCTTTTATCCTTCGCCGTTACAAGGATTTTTCCACAGAAGGCTTTGCCCTTGCAGTTTACGAAGAACTCATTTTGTGCATTGCAATTTCAACCCTCGCTTATTTTATAGACCGCAATTTCCTCTGGTATCTCTGGCTGGGGGCTTTTCTTGGCTGCGACCTTCACTTTTTTATTCATCTGATTCAGGTAAGCATTTACCGCCGCTACATTCCAGCCTGCATCACAAGTTTGATTTGTCTTCCAGTAAACACCCTGATTATCTGTAAGTGCCTTTTGTGCATTGGAGATTCTGTGCTGTTTGCCGGTGCATTTATGGCACTCGGTGCAATCCTTGTTTTTGTAAATATTATTATTGCTCAAAAGCTGATGGGCTGGTTTACAAAAAAGACAGCCTAAAACAAAGACACCTTTGCCATTCTCTTGAGATATTGAGCGATAGTTTTTTTAACACTTTCAGGGGTATCGATCATACCGCGGTGAACCCATAAGCTTATGACATTCCAGATTGCACCGGTATTAAAAGCCATCAAATATTCTGAATCCAGATTTTTAAAAAGAAAACTAGAAGTTTTGCATTCATTAAAAAACTTATTATGAAGAATCGGAAGATATTCATTAATGCACTGAAGCGGAAGATGAAGCATATTGTGTTTTTCTAAGAGTTGAAGTAAATCGCGATACTTATCGACGTAGAGAAAAATCGTTTCAAGAACATTTACTTTTCCAGTATTAACTACATCATAATATTCTCGGATTATTCCTTTCAGATAAGAAATTAAAACATCATCCTTTGATTCAAAATTCCGGTAAAAAGTTTTTCTCGCAAGCCGGGCTTCCATAATAATCTGCTTTACACTTATCTCGTTATAGGGTGCATTTTGCATCAAAAAAAGAAGGGCTTCTGTGATTTCCGCTTTTGATCTTATTGCTGAAGGATTGTTTGATTCTGTCATACCACTTCCTTAAGAAATGACACAAAAATATAAAAGAGTGTCTCTTTTTCAAAAATAATTGACTTCTTAATAATTCTATTATAAATACATAAATGTCACAAGTGTGTCATTAATATTTTCAGCCTTTTAAGGAGTATATTTTGAAAGATTACATTTTACTTTTACCAATCATTTTTATTTTTCATGACATGGAAGAAATTATTGGCTTTGGCTGCTTTTTCAGAAAAAATCCCTGGCTCTTCGACCGTTTTCCAAAAGTAATGAACAACTATCGCGGTTTTACAAACGAAGGTTTTGCAATTGGAGTTTACGAAGAATTCATTCCATTTTTTGGCGTAAGTCTTCTTGCTCATTTCTTTCCCGGAAAAATCTTATATGCCCTGTGGTTCGGAATTTTTATTTCACTGATTGCACATTTTTTCATTCACATCGGGCATACAATCTATATCAGAAAATATATTCCCTGTGTTATTACAAGCCTGATCTGCCTGCCGCTTAGCATTCTTATTCTGATTAAGTGCCTGCCCTTTATGACTTTTGATGTCGTAACAATTTCCTTTATCCTTGTAGGCTTGCTTATGATGATTTTGAATATGAAGCTGATTTACATATTGTTTCCTGTTTTTCATAAACCATTTCGAGGAGAAGAATAATTTTGAAAAAGCTGCATTACTTTATTATACTAATCCTGTTTTTGAATGGGCTTTGTAACTGCAAGTCAAACAACCTTACACAATTTACTAAAGGGGAAGAAGGTTTTATGAGCACTATTACAAGAATCAAATGCAAAACTGATAACTGTTATCTTATTTCTGAAGGGCGCAATGCAATTCTGGTAGATACGGGCAGCAGTCAATGTCTTGATTTGGTAATTGCTGAATGTGATAAATATGACTTAAAGCTTATTGTGCTGACTCATGTTCATTTTGATCATGCAGAAAATGCAGCTGAGCTTTCCAGACGTTACGGTGTACCGGTAGCTTTTCATAAGGCTGATGAAGAACTCTTTGAAAGCTTTGACAGGCAGCCTCTCAAATGTTATGGACTTACAGGCCGCTTAGTTCTTGGCATGTCTCTTAAGGTGCTGCGCGAAACAAAAGTTGAACGTCCGGAAAATATCATTCACATAAAAGATGGCGACAGCCTTAGCGGGTATGGAATCAATGCAAAGATTGTTGAGCTGCCCGGTCATACAAACGGTTCAATCGGAGTTGATGTTGAAGAAAAACATCTTATTGTCGGCGATGCCATGGACAACTGGGTGCTTCCTGAAATGGGGCACTTGTATTATAATCCTGATGATATCAAAAAAAGCTATGCCAAGATAAAAGCACTCGGTCACCGCACGCTTTATTTCGGGCACGGTAAACCTGTGAATCAATAAATAATAAAAGAGGTCGGGAGGATTTAATAATGAAAAAAATTGGATTAGTTGGTGGCACAGGGCCGGAATCAACTTTAATGTATTATAAGGAACTCAATTCCCGCATAGACAGCCTGACCGGCGAAAAAGCTATGCCCGATATCGCAATTGAGAGTGTAAATTTTCGACGGGCATGGGAGTATGTCTGTAATAAAGACTACGATGCACTTTCTGAATATCTTGCTGAAAAGGTCAGATGTCTGGAAGCTGGCGGTTGCGAAGTTATTTCTCTTACAGCCGTTACCATGCATGTTGTTTTTGATGAAATTGTGAAAAAGTCAAATACAAAACTATCGTTAGTTAGTATACCAAAGGCAGTTGCCGAAGAGACCGTGGCACGAGGCTTAAAGAAGATAGGTCTTCTTGGTACCATTTTCACAATGGAAGAAGACTATATGAAAAATGATTTACTTGAGGCAGGAGTAGAAGTCTTCGTTCCGGAGAAATCTGAACGTGAGCTTATTGCAAAACGAATATTTGAAGAACTCGAAAAAGGCATCGTAAAAGAATCAACACTTGCCGAGTTTGTCCAGATAATCAATAAGATGAAAGAGCGCGACGGAATCGAAGGAATTATTCTAGGTTGTACGGAGTTACCATTGTTACTGAACTCAGGCAATTGTCCTCTCCCTTGCCTTGATGCAGTGGAAATCCATATAAAAAACCTCATAGAACTGGCTGTATAAAGAAAGATTAAAAGAATACACCCTTCACAAAAATCTCAATTCCGATTCCAACAAGGATGAGTCCGCCCGCTATGGTTGCTTTCGCGCCGAGCTTATCTCCGACTTTTTTACCAATCAAAAGGCCCGTCATGCAGATTGCGAAAGTCACACCGGCGATAATCAGCGAGGCAACCAGCGCCATCAAGAGGCCGTAATCTGCAATTGTAAAACCGACAGAAAGTGCATCAATCGAAGTTGCAACACCCTGAATCAGAAGAGTTGCAAATGTCAGCTTTTCCGCAATTTCAGCTGCTTTGTCTTCTTCCCCGTGCACCGCTTCCCAAATCATCTTGCCGCCAATCCACAAAAGCAGGGCCAAAGCAATCCAGGGAATCAAAACTTCAAACTTAGAAAAATATTCAACAATCGTGTGAACGCAAATCCAGCCAATCATAGGCATGGCAAACTGGAAAAAAGCATAAACTCCCGCAATAAAACACATGCGGCTTTTTTTCATCTGAGATTCACTAAGAGCATTTGCAATTGAAACTGAAAATGCGTCCATGGCAAGTCCAACGCCAAGCAGAACGCTGTTTACAAAAAAGATAAGATTCCATTCCATAGTAAGAGTCCTTAATCATGAGTCTCGCTATTTAAGGCAAGCCAGGATCGAAGTGCCCGTCGGTAATTCAGATTCCAGTATGTTGACTTGTAACGCATCTGAAAGGACAGAAACGCCAGCTACTCCCCCATGGAAGAGATTTGAAAATGTTTTTAGATTATGCCACAAGCGTGTACATCAGGTCAAGATTACAAAGAAAAACAAAATTGCAGATTGGAGTATTTTTTGTTATTTGGAGTAGTGATTTTTTTATGTGATTTATATTATAATCTTGTTAGTACTCACTAACATAATAATTTATTAATGGAGGTTAGTATGAGTGATAAGCAGGACACCCGCGAAATGCTAGTCAGCGGAAATGTGTTTAAGACAATGCTCACTCTGAGTGTGCCGGCAGTGCTCGGCATGGTTGTTATAGGGCTCTATAATTTTATGGATGCTGTTTTCGTGGGACAGATTGTAGGTCCAGTTGCAATGACTGCAGTAAAAGTTTCCTACCCTTTCACTCTCATCAACAGCGGTATTGCAACTTTAATTGGTGTCGGTTCTTCTTCGGTTCTTTCGCGCGCTATTGGAAAACGCGATCAGGAAACTGTTGATAAAATAATGGGAAACTTAATTTCTTTTGTTTCTCTTCTTTCCGTAATTGTAATTGTTGTTGGACTCATTTTTACTCGTCAGCTTTTGTCTCTTGCCGGAGCAGAAGGAGAAGTTCTTGAACAGGCTGTACGTTATCTTCGTGTTGTATTCTGCGGTTCACTTTTTGTTAACCTCGGTCAGTCTACAAACATGATTATGCGTGGTGAGGGAAAACTCAAAAAGGCTATGGCAATCATGGCAACAAGTGCAATCCTCAACATCATACTCGACCCACTTTTAATTAAGGTATTTGGTGAAGGAAACGGCGTTCTCGGAGCTGCCTTTGCAACAATTATTTCTCAGCTTGTTTTGATGATTATGTCTTTCTTCTATTTCCTTAAGAAGAGCGACAATGTAAAAATCCACAAAATTAAGTTTGAAAAAACTTTGATAAAACCAGTTTTGAGCGTTGGCGTTTCTGCAATGTTGATGCAGGTAATGTCTATGCTTCAGCAGACTGTTTTGTATAATACTGCGTCTAAATGGGGCGGCAGCGAATGGCAAACAATTCTTGGAGCTGCCTTGAGTTTGCAGGCCTTCTCTTTTATTCCTTTGTGGGGAATCAGCCAGGGCTTCCAGCCGGCAATCGGCACAAACTATGGTGCAAAGCTTTTTGACCGCGTTGGAAAGTTCACAAGATGCTTTATGATTTCAGCTACTGTTGTTGCTCTGATTTTCTACATTCCAATTATGTGCTTCCCTGCAAAAATGCTTTCCATGTTTATCACTGATGCAGCAATTGTAGAAGCTGGTGCTCCAATGCTTCGTGTCCTCTTTGGCGCATTTATTACTTATGGAGTTCTGATTCTCTCAATCACCTTCTTCCAGGCTATTGGAAAAGCAAGTGCTGCTTCAATTATTGCACTTTTGAGACAGCTGTTCTTGTTCCTGCCACTTGTACTTCTTTTGCCAAATATTGCAGGACTTGGAATTAAAGGTGTGTTCTATGCACAGCTGATTACTGATTTTACAGTACTTTTACTTGCTATTGTCTTTATGGCAGGCTCGTTCAGTAAATTTAGAAGATCCTGAATCAAGTTCAGGATGGCGGAGGTCTTATGAATAACGAAGTTCTTTTCAAAACTTACATGAATCTCATCAGTAAATGTGAAGGCGAAGAAGTCTACCGCATGATTGGACCTGTGGGTGAAGGCATTATGAAGCACACTCATATTGCTAAAGGAATTGAACTCGTTTATTCAGAACTGGAATCATATAGTCCTAACTATCAGTCAGAAAAAAGACAAGTTGATGGACTTGAAATTATGTACATTGCCGAAGGCCACGGAGAATTTGAACTGCAAAACAGGCAGTTTGTTAGCGGAGACAAAGGTGATGTCATGATTTTCAACAGTAAAACGGCAGTTAGAAAATGCACACTTGGCAAAAGCGGAATGAACTGCATAAGCCTTATTATCTTTTGTGAAGATACAATAGATTTTCTGAATGATTTTTTTGACACCAGCGATTTTAATGATTCCAATTTTTTTAGTGAAATTCGAAAGAGCACTTCGGCAGTGTCGTATCCTGGCAACGACCTGCTGGAGAAGCTCTTTCTTGAAATGATGAAATTACCTGGGGAGTTTTCTGCATATAATCTTAAGCTTGCCGTAGTTCAGGCAATTCTTTTGTTAATGCAGAGAAAAGACAAGCGCGATTCAACTGATTTATATTTCAGCGGAACTACCGGCCGCAAGGTACAGAATGTCCGCCGAATCATAAACACAAATCTTGAACAGGAAATCTCGATTGAAGAGCTTTCTGAAAAAGTAAACTTGAACCGCACTACCCTTCAAAAAGTTTTTAAAGAAATGTACGGCCTCACAATAAATGAGTACCGCACAAAATCCCGCATTCAGCTTGCAAAAAATCTTCTTGCTTCTACAGATCTTTCCATCACAGAAATTGCAGGCCGATGTGGTTATACAAATGCCAGTAAATTTTCAGAGGTCTTCAAACGCAACGAAGGCATACTCCCGAAAAACTGGCGTGAATAAACTCATATTCCATAGGAGGAATTTATGAAAGTTTCAAAAATCAATACCTTCTTCCGTAAGGTTGGAGAAGGCCAGATAAAGCACCGTAAGCTTTGCATAGCAATTCTTTTAATTTGGACTCTTATCTGTCTTTCAGGAATGCGCAATTTCCGTTCTGAAAGTTCAAACAGCGACTGGATTGTAAACGGAAGTGAAATCCAGCAGAACTCGGATCATTTTAAGGAAATGTTCGGCAATGACCAGTACGTCTTAGTATTGGTTCAGGCTGAAGATGTGTTTGCGCCAGATGTTCTTAATATGATTGACCGTCTTGGTGACAGACTCGAAACAGAAGTTCCTTTTGCAGACAAGGTTACTTCGCTTACAAATATTACAGTTCCAATTGGAGTTGATGATGGTCTTGATGTAAAGAGTCCTTTTGATGATGGTATTCCAACAGATCCGAAAGAATTCAACGAAATCAAAAGATTCATGCTCAGCCGTGAATCTATCGTAAACAATCTTGTTTCTGATAATGCAAAGGAAACCTGGATAACCTTAAAGCTTCGTCCATTCCAGAACGAAAGTGAAGACGTAAGTAAAGTAGGTCACACTGCAGAAAAAGTCATTATGAGCGATGAGTTTAAAAGCGACAAATGGTCTCTCATGCCAATTGGAAGTGCCTACACTACTGCAGAAAAAGAAGATGTACTTACAAAAGATATGGCTACAAGAATTATGCTCGGACTTATTGTAATGCTCATTTGTCTGATTATTTTTGTACGTTCAGTTTCCGGAGTTATTGTACCTTTCCTTGCAACAATTCTTGGAATTGGAACCGTGCTTGGTTTTACAGGACTTCTTAAAATTCCGGCTGATTCAGATTTAATGTCTCTTCCTCTTCTTCTTGGAATGGCTCTTTCCATTGGTTATGCCCTGCACTATATCAATGCATTTAAGATGCACTTCAGACAGACTGGTAAACGCAAGGAATCTGTTATTATGGCTGTAGAAGATTCCGGCTGGCCGATTTTGTTTACAGTAATCACGACTGCAGTTTCTCTGCTTTCATTTATGTTTGCTGCCATCAGACCAATGCTCTGGCTTGGTGCTGTTGCTGCAAGTGTAGTAGTAATGGTTTATTTTTATGTAATCATTCTTATTCCAATTTTCTTAAGCTATGGTAAAGACAAGCAGCCGAAAGCTATAGAAACAAAAGGTGCTACAAAGGCAGACCTGGCATTCGAAAGCTTTGGTAAAAAAATCGTAAAACACAGTAAGCTTGTTACAATCATTTCTATACTTGTTATTGCTGCCTGTATTCCTGGTCTTCTTAAAATGGAAGTAAACATGGATTATTTAAAATTCATGGGAAACAAGGTTCCTTTTGTTCAGCGAATTGAAAAAATCCTGCAGACAAAAATCGGAAACCTTTACAGTTATGACGTAATGATTGAGTTTGATGAAGAGGCTGCATTTAAAAATCCTTTGAATATGCTTGCCCTTGAAGATCTGGAAAAAGATTTAGGTAAACTTCAGATGACAAAAATCACAAACGGAAAACCACGTGTACGCAGCATTACAAGAATGGTAAAAGAGATGAACCGCGTTTTCAACAGTGATGATATGGCTTATTACAAAATTCCAGAAGATCCGGAACTTCTTGCACAGCTTCTTTTCTTCTATGAAATTTCAGACAGCGAATCTCTTTTCAGCGAGCTTACAGAAGATTATAGCGCCGCTTATGTTCATGTAGAAATTTCAGATTATAATGCAAACATGATTGTAGAAGATATTACAAAGGCAGAAAACTATGCTAAGAATTACTTCCCTGACGCAAAGGTTGCTGTGGTTGGAACTATTGCCGAAAACGCAGCTATGAACGAAACAGTTGTAAAGAGTGAACTTAAATCCTTTGGTTCTTCGTTCATCATGATTGCCATCCTTATGATTATTGTTTTTGCAAGCATCAGAACAGGTCTTATTTCCATGATTCCAAACCTCGCGCCGGTTCTTTTGATCGGAGCAGTTATGGGCTACAGCCACATGCCGCTCGATGAGATGACAATGATGGTTATGCCTATGATTCTTGGAATTGCAGTTGATGATACAATCCACTTCTCAAATCATATAAAAACAAAACTGGAGACAGGCCGGTCTTATAGAGAAGCCGTAACAGAAAGCTTCCGTGAGATTGGCAAAACTATGGGAACAACAACCTTCATCTTGTGTTTAATGTTCCTTATGTACTGCTTCAGTCCGATTACGGCTATGTTCAGAATTGGTCTTCTTTCAATCGTGGGCCTCGGTTCTGCGCTCGTTGCAGACTACACCCTCACCCCGGCTTTAATATACCTCCTCAAGCCACTCGGAAAAACTAATTCTGATATAGAATAAATGAGTTTCTCCTCCTAACTTCTTTGAGTATCCGCTTAACGGCGGATACTCTTTTTTCTCATATTACACCTCTCTATAATTTCTGATTTTCTTTACATTCCTATTCATCAAATGGCGGCCAAAATGTCTGTATGCAAGTTTCTTAAACACACCAAGCTCCTGATGATGCTCCTTTAATAACTCATCCGGAGAATCGTAAACTCCAAAATCCTGATTAATTCCTTCGCTCTGGATGTAGGTATTGTTTTTATTAAAATCAATTACAGGATTTTGAAAATCTTTTACAGCACAACCAAAACCGCAGAAGCTTCCGCTGCATTCACGATTAATATGCTGAAGTTTTTCCAGATATTTTTTATCAAGAATAAATGCCTCAAGCTCATACCAGGTATCTTCAAAATAAACTTCGACCCAGCTGTGAAAAACATTTTTTGGAGCGTTTCTGTAAACAAAACCTGTCATCGCACCTTTCTGAAGTTTTTTATCAATAGTAAAACCGTGAACACGACATGGAATTCCACACGAACGAAGCAGCGCCATAAAAAGAGTTCCCTTTGTATTGCACTGTCCATAGCCATCCTTAAGAACTTTTGAAGCTGGAATATCATCATCAATATTGTAGCCAAAAAGAATTTCGTCTCGCACAAAATTGTAAATTGATTTGATTTGTTCAAGCTGAGAAAGATTTTTCCAGCCTCTTGCTTCTACAAGTTTTGCAATTGATGCTGAATTGAAATCGAGCATTTTTGTAGGTTGTAAATAATTTTGACTTATCACATCACACCTCACTTGTCTGTATGATATGATAAAAAGAAAAATGGCACTTCTAAAAATCTGCTTTTTAAATGATTGCTTTTGTAACGCTTATTCCAGTGAGCTTGCGGCAGACATCTGAAAAATGTGATGGAGAAGAAAATCCTGCTTCCATTGAGGCGTCTGTTAAACTTCTACCCTTCATAATTTCGTGCCAGACATATTCGAACTGTCTCATAAGCAGATAACTTTTAAGCGCAATTCCGGTTTCGTTTTTAAAGAGATGGGTAAGATAGCTTTCTGAATAGCAGTATTTTTCTGCAAGGTCAGCAACTCGCGCACCAAGATGTTTAAAATCATCTATGTTCTTTAAAATCTGAAGAACTCTTTCATCAAGCTTAAGCTTGGAAAATTCAAAATCTCCTGCAAAATCAATTACGATATTTTTAATAATATCTTCTGTGAGGGAAGCTTTTTCAAAATGTGAAAGAGAAAAATCTGGTGCACAAATCTTTTCGCCCTTCAGAAACTTTTCACGCAGAACCTCTGCAAAATGAGAAGTAGGATCCACAAAAAGGAAGAACGCAATTTCACCATCAGGGGCTTTATGTTCAACATCGTTTTCCAGAATAATAACATTGCCGCTGACCGATTTTCCATCAGCATTCATCGACAACTTACCCGCCCCGAAAAACACATGAAGCATATTGTGTCTGTGCACGAGAGTTTCTCTGAACGATGGGACAACAATGATATATGTTTCTTCAAAAAATAATTTGAACATATTTGATATATATCACCTAAGATAAAGTTAGTCTAGACTAATAACAAACTTCAAATATGTCTAATATAGATTACATTATTTGTACAATATCATTGACTTTAAATATAAAGCATTTATAATATTCTCTATGAATGAAACTTTGAGAAGTTTAAGAGAACAGAATAATTATTCTCAGGTGGCAGTGGCTTCATATCTTGGAATTTCAAGACAGATGTATATTAAATATGAAACTGGAGCCGCCATACCACCCGTTAAGGTTGTTACTGATCTTTCCAATTTTTATCGAGTTCCCTATGATGTTATTATTGAAGATAAGTTGAATCAATCTAAAAACAATAAACTTGAGAATTCAAAGTCATCTAAGTATCCACATCAAAGAAGTGAAGATATTACCTGGGAACTTCATGAACCAGGTGCAATTTATAGCCCACAGGAAACCTCATCTTCATATTATCTCAAAGCAATTCTCGAAATGCTTCCAAAGCTTGTTTATAAGGAACAGTTAAAAGTTCTTGAGAAAGTTTCAGGAATGGTTCAGACAGCTACAGAAGAAAAACTTAAATCTAAAAAACAAAATTCTTTTTGTGATAAGTTAACGGAACTGAATAATAAATATCATCCAAACTCTCATGGAGAAAAATGGACTAGAGAGGAATTATATGAAAGATAAAAAGAGTGATCAAACAGTAACAGAAAGCAATAAAATCTTTTTTGATACAAACATTCTGGTATATTCAGTTGATGAAAATGATTTACAAAAAAAAGAAATTGCATCACAGCTATTAACAGATGCTTCAAGCTCAAAAACTGGTATTATTTCTACTCAGAGTCTTCAAGAATTTTATAATGTTGCCGTAAAGAAGCTCAAACTTTCAAAGCAGATTGCAAAAGAATATGTTGAACTATTTTCCAGTCAACTAACTGTCAGACAAGTCACCGTACCTCTTATCTTGAACGCAATTGATATAAGCATAAAAAACAAACTTTCTTTTTGGGACTCTCTAATTCTCTCTTCTGCCAATGACAATGGCTGCATTATTGTTTATTCAGAAGATTTAAATAATGATCAGATTATTGGCGGCACAAAGATTCTTAATCCATTTACTTCAGTCTAGTGAATTAATTCCATCTTAAAATCGCAGCAGTCGTCACCGGTTCCGATTGTTTTTGTTCTGGTAAACTTAAGGCCGGGAAGATTTCCGTAGCTGTAAACATCATTTTCGCAGAAGAGCTTTGTAAGTTCCGGGCAGCCGACTTCTGTAAGGTATTTATTGTAAGGACACTGTGTAATATCCATACGGAACTCGCCTTTAGGACAGTCATAAAAGATATTCTGAAAGCCTGCTTTTTCTCCAAACATTTTATGACTCATAGAGTCCCACATGCTAAGGAAGAACTTTTTGAAGCCTGGAATATAAGTCATCCGGGCAAGAGACTTTCCAAATTTTGATGATTTTTCTTTCATTGTGTACTGCATGATGTCGAAAGCCTGTTCAGGGGCTTTACCCTTTAATGCTAGATAAATTGCTGCTGCGGGAAAAATAAAGCCATGAGTATGAGCCTGAACTCCCCCCGGAAGGCCATCATATTTATTCAGCATATCTTCGAGTTTTTTATGAGCAAGCATCCATACTTCAAGGCTTGTTTCTGCATCAAGGCGTTTTTCTATTTCCTTTCTTATGAACTTTTTGCCTTTTAGAATTTTATCTGCATCTTTCATTTTTTATCCTCTTCAGATATGTTATATCTCCTAACCGCTTGTTAGTCTAGACTAAAATTTTCATCACCTGATTTACTTGACTCCTCAAAAAAAGCAAGCGATTCTTGATGGCATTAAAAAGATTGAAGTTTATATTCTGTCAGATTTTAACCCAGTGCAACATCCAGAATCATCATCAGAACAAAGCCCATCATAAACATAATTGTTCCGAGATTTGAATGTTCACCCTCTGCCATTTCTGGTACAAGCTCTTCTACTACAACGAAAATCATTGCGCCGGCAGCAAAGCTTAAGAAATATGGAAGAATTGACATTACATGGCTTGCAAGCAGGATTGTAAGAAAACCTGCAACAGGTTCAACAATTCCGGATAAGACTCCATACCAGCATGACTTTGCTTTTGAAAGCCCTTTTGAATGCAGCGGCATGGAAATGATTGCGCCCTCAGGGAAGTTTTGAATTGCAATTCCGAGTGCAAGTGTAAGTGCACCGGCCTCGGTGATTTGAGCGGAACCCGAAGCCCAGCCCGCATACAAAATACCAACAGCCATTCCCTCAGGAATATTATGAAGCGTAACTGCAAGCACCATCATGGTAGTTTTCTGAAGATTGCTTTTTGGACCTTCCTCAGACTCATCAAGGTGTATGTGTGGAATTACCTTATCCAGAATCAAAAGAAAAATCATTCCAACGCAGAAGCCTACAGCCGCAGGAATGAACGCAAGCTTGCCTCTGTCGCTCACCATTTCCATTGATGGAATTAAGAGGCTCCAGACAGAAGCTGCAACCATTACTCCGGCCGCAAAGCCCGAAAGCATATTCTGAAGTTTAAGATCCAGCTCCCGCTTCATAAAGAAAACGAGAGCTGCTCCGAGTGATGTTCCTAAAAACGGGATTAATAATCCTCTGGCAATTAAAAAGTTCATAATTGTAAGTTTTTCCTCACAACTATTTTACACCATCAGAATTAAATTTTCCAACTCACAGCTTGCTTTCTGCTTTCAAATATCCAGCCAACAAGGCCTTTCTTCGCAGGCTTACGAACTTTTGATTTGTTTTGAGACATTTATAACTCCCTTATTATGTTAGCTTTATCTAACTTTGAATCAAAGAATATTATATTGTTATATGCAACTAACATCAATAGAAATTGCAGAATGGAGCATAAATTGCAATTTAGAGTTTTATCCTGGCACAACATCGAGAATCCATCTGCATCACAAATTTGTGGTTGTTAATAAGTTTTTATGCTATCATAAACTTATGTTTATCAACAAACTAAACCAGTTATTTAAACCAAGTCGCCTCCTCTATTACACCGAAGCCACTCCGGATGAAATCCGTGAATTTTACAACGGCCTTTTACCAGCCCGAATTGCAAAATATTCAAATGCCTTTGGTACTTATGATTATCCTGGTTTATTTTTTGTTGAAGGCCTTCAGAAGGAAGTAATTGGTATTGAGTATAGGGCTGATGATTCCAGAGTTGAATATCCGGCAGAGTTAAAATCCATTCCTCTTGATGCATCTTTTTTTTATTCAGTTGAAATTGATGATGATGTAGAAATCAATTATCACTTTATAAAAAAGCTTTTTGCAGAAATTGCAAAAGAAGACAATGCACACAGACCTTACAGCGACCTTTGTATAAAGGAAAATGTAAAGGTTATGAGTGTTTTTCATGGCTATAAAAAAATCCGTCTCCTTTATGAATGGAAGCTTTATAATGACAGAGCCCTTCATGTTATGAGCGACGACCTTTCTAAGTTTGAAAAAGAAGCTCTTTATAAAGCTGCTTTTACAGACCCAATTACTGGAAATTATAACTGGAACCATCTGGAAGCTTATCTTGAAGTTCCGTCAGATATGGGAATAAATGATTATGCTTTTGCACATTTTGATGTAAAGGATTTCCGTGTTATCAACGAAGCCTATGGCCACATAGCAGCAAACAAGGTTTTGTCCAATGTTGTAAAGGCAATGAAGGAAGCTGATTTTATTATTGCGAGCTGCCGATGTCACAACGACAACTTTGCCATGCTCTTAAAGGATATGCCAGAAGAACAGCTTGTACAAAAGCTTAAGGATTTTTTTGAAAAACTTTCTGTTCTCGAAGAAGATCCGTACTATAAAATTTATTATAAATGCGGGCTTGTTCCTATGCAGCGTGCAATGCTTTCTGGAAACCGCGTTGCAGACTTTGCAAAAATGGCACAGGCTCTGGCTACAAATCAGAAGAGAACCGAAATTATTATTTACACAGATAAAATGCACGATGACCTTTCGTGGGGTAACTACATAAAGGCCTACGTTGAAACTGCAATTGAACAGGATGAATTTCTTGTTTACCTTCAGCCAAAATTTGATATTACAAAAGAAACCATAAAAGGTGCAGAAGCTTTAATACGCTGGAATTATAAGGGCAAGGAATTTCTGCCTCCATACCGCTTTATTCCGTTTTTTGAAAAGGACAGTTCAATAGGCAAAATTGATGACATAGTTCTCAGAAAGGTTTGCCAAGCACTTGCAAAATGGAAAAAAGAAGGCAAGCCTCTTTATCCTGTTTCTGTAAACCTTTCGCGCAGTCGTATGGACAATGCAAAGCTGATTGATAATCTTGTAAGCATTGTAGACCATTACGGTATAGACCATAAGCTCATAGATTTTGAACTTACAGAAAGCGCAACCTACGAAAACATGGAACACATGCTGAGTGTTCTCGAAGAGCTTCGAAGCCGCGGCTTTAAAATTTCTATGGATGATTTTGGAACAGGTTACTCTTCTCTTTCACTGCTTACACAAATGCCGATTGATACGCTTAAAATTGACAAGAGCTTTGTTGATACGGTTGCCGCAGAAAATGAACGCAAGGAAGATATTATTGTTCTCCGCCATATTATAACTCTTGCAAAGGAGCTGGGTTTTGTGTGTCTGGCCGAGGGTGCCGAAAGCAAAAATCAGGTAGACCGCCTGCGCGATTTAGGCTGCGAAATTATTCAGGGATATTATTACAGTAAACCGATTCCAATTTCTGAATATGAAGAAAAGTATCTGAAATAGTTTATCTAAAAAAACGTAAGACATAAAAAAACCGGTTGTATATAAAATACAACCGGAAAAAGTGTGGACTTAATCTTTTGTTTTTATAATGTTAGTAAACATACTTCCAGAAAATCGGGAATGAAATGTTTTTAGCTTCCTTCATAATTCCTACATTAACACCAGCACCTACTGTGTTGTGTTCTGTAATTGAATATTCTACAGATGGGTTTACTCCAATGCACCATGCATCATCATTGTCAAAGTCATTTGTGAATGCTCCAGCAAGGATTACAGTAAATGCATCATTAATCTGATAGCTTACATTAGCTGCAAGGTAAAGTTCGTTTTCAAAATCTTCATCTCCACCAACTGCAAATACTGCATCAGCAGAAATTCCAATTGCACCAGCTTCGTATGTTACTGCAGCATTGATAAGATTTCCTGCAATAAAGTAATCTTCAAGTTCACCCTTGTAAGTAAAGCCGGCATTTACTGTAAGATTTTCAATTCCAGTAAAGGATGCATAAGCACCAATTGAACGTTCGTCACTTGCAATATTACGGAAGGCAGCTCCAAAAGTAACCATTTCGCCAACTGCATATTCTGCACCAAAATTTACGAGTGGTTTTGTATCATCTCTACCAAGGTAAGAAATAAAATCAACACCTCCAGAAATTACAAGGCCTTCTAAAGGATAAACAAAAAGACCAAAATCGCTTCCGATATTTGACGCATCAATTTCTTTTTCAAGGCATGGCAGATAAGAACCTGCTACATTATAGCCCTTGTGAAAACCGATTCCAAGCAATTCAATTGGACGGAACTCGATAAAATAATCATCAACAAAACCATCAGAACCAATTGAGATGGCATCATCATCTTCCTGGTTTACATCAACAATAAGCGTAACTCCCATATCAAGCTTGTCTGAAGTATATTCTGCCGTTACTTCGTTTTTGAATCCTGCAAAAGTAGATTCTGTGTTGTCATCTGAAATGTCAATGGAAACAAGATCAGATGAAAGCTCATTTTCAAATGTCACTTCCTGTGCAAATGAAGCTGCAGCAGTAAAAGCACACAATACGGCGAATGTCACCAATTTTTTTGATTTAATCATATAGACTCCTTATTACTCTATGGGTTAGTTTTAACTAACACGTGGGTTAAAATAAACGATATTTACAAGTTAGTCACTACTAACGTAGTAAATATCGTTATAAAATCCATATGATTTTTATGTGATATCTTATTTATTTGCCTTATTATTCTTTACCAGCTTTTTGATAGCCTTAAAGGATTCAGGGCTAATGTCATGTTCGATTTTGCAGGCATCTTCTGCAGCAATTGAAGACTTAACACCAATCTGCTCAAAAAATTCTGTAAGAACTGTATGGCGCTCATAAATTGTTTTAGCAATTTCTGCACCCTTTGGAAGAAGCTTTATGGTCTGGTCTGCTTCAATAGAAATATATTCCTCTTTTTCAAGATTATGTAAGGCAACACTTACTGAAGGACGTGAGAAGTTCATTTCCTTTGCAATGTCGATGGAACGTACAACTCCCTGCTTTGAAAGAACTAAAATTGTCTCAAGATACATTTCTGCAGATTCTTTTATAACCATTTTCAACCTCTTGAGATAATTATACTAGATGAGTTTATTTACGACAAGTGTAATTCTGTACGGCTTTTGATGATTTTTGATTTGCTAAAAATTGTTCGACATGTGGATACTCACTGCAAGCATGTCCACAAGACCCGCAGTTACCGCCACAAGATGGATGGCGGCCTGCACGTTTAGCTTTAATTATGGAAACAATAACCATAGATATGATTGAAATAAGAATAATACTAACAATTACTGTTCCCATAATAAAACTCCTATTAATGTCACCCCGAACTTGTTTCGGGGTCTATTTATAGATGCTGAAACAAGTTCAGCATGACATAATTACTTTACCATTTTTGGCTTACGGAATAAAGCCCATCCGAACACAGCAATTACAACAACTGCCAAGATAAATCCGAAGATGTTGCCATTTCCACTGAACATATTGCCAAGCTGATATACAACAAACGATACTACATAAGCAAGACCACACTGCCAGCCGATTGCTGCCCAGGTCCATTTTCTGCTATTCATTTCGCGTTTGATTGCACCGATTGCCGCAAAACATGGAGCACACAAAAGGTTGAAAATCAGGAAGGAAAGTCCGGCAGGATGAGTAAAGGCAGCGGCAAGGTTTGCCCAGGTTTCTTCTCCACCATAAAGGATACCCATTGTACCAACAATATTTTCCTTTGCAACAAGACCGGTGATTGAAGCAACAGCGGCCTGCCAGTTGCCCCAGCCAACAGGAGCAAAAATCCAGGCAATGAGACCACCAAGCTTAGCAAGAATGCTTGAGTCCATCTGGTCTTCTTCCAGCATTCCAAAGCCGCCATCTGTCCAGCCAAAGAATGAAAGGAACCAGATTACGATAGTTGAAAGCAGGATGATTGTTCCGGCCTTTTTGATGAAGGACCAGCCGCGTTCCCACATTGAGCGCATAACGTTTCCAAATGTAGGCCAGTGGTAGGCAGGAAGCTCCATTACAAAAGGAGCAACTTCGCCCATGAAAGGCTTTGTCTTTTTAAGAATGATACCGGAACAGATGATTGCCGCAATACCGATGAAGTAAGCTGAAGTTGCAATTGCTGCAGAACCACCAAAGATAGCTCCGGCAACAAGGGCTATAAATGGAACCTTAGCACCACAAGGAATGAAAGTAGTTGTCATGATGGTCATGCGGCGGTCGCGTTCATTTTCGATTGTACGGCAGGCCATAATGCCAGGAACTCCACAACCGGTTCCAATAAGGACAGGAATGAAGGATTTTCCGGAAAGTCCGAAGCGGCGGAAAATACGGTCCAGAATGAAGGCAATGCGGGCCATGTAACCACAGGCTTCAAGGAAGGCAAGGAAGATGAAAAGAACCAGCATCTGAGGAACAAATCCAAGTACAGCACCAACACCGGCAACAATACCATCAAGAATTAAGCCTTTGAGCCAGTCGGCACAGCCAATGGTATCGAGACCACTCTCAATAAGAACCGGAATGCCTGGAACCCATACGCCGTAATCAGCAGGATCAGGACCTTCTTCACCATATTTTTCAGCCATTTCATTAGCTTCTGCTAACAATTCAGGAGTAATATCCATTGGCTCAGAAGCTTCCATGGTTTCGTCATCAATTACAATGTAAGTAGCTTCGCCTGCTTCAGCAGCTTCAAGAATTGCAGCTGTATCGCCATATTCTTCTGCCGCTTCTTCATATGCAGCTGTACCAATTCCAAAGAGATGATATCCATCACCAAACAAACCATCATTAGCCCAATCTGTTGCAGCTGCACCAATTGTCACCATAGAAACATAGTATACAAGCCACATTACAGCTGCAAAAATTGGAAGTGCCAGCCAGCGGTTTGTAACTACGCGGTCAATCTTATCTGACGTGCTGAGTTTTGAGCGGTTCTTTTTTGTTACGCACTTTTTGATAATTGATTCAATATACTTGTAGCGCTCTGCTGTAATAATGGATTCTGAATCATCATCGAGTTCTGCTTCACAAGCCTTAATATCGGATTCAATATGATTGAGTTTATCTTTACTAACACCAAGAGCCTTGATTACCTTTTCATCGCGTTCAAAAAGCTTAACAGAATACCAGCGGTGCTGTTCTTCTGGAAGATTATGAACAATTGCTTCTTCGATATGAGCAAGAGCATGTTCAACACAGCCTTCAAAACGATGTTTATACATCATTGGCTTTTTATCTTTTGCCTTGTTTACAGCAATTTCTGCGGCTTCAATACAGCCTGTTCCCTTAAGAGCAGAAATCTCCACAACAGGGCAGCCAAGTTCTTCCTGCATAGCATCTATATGAATCTTATCGCCGTTCTTTTTAACAACGTCCATCATGTTAACGGCAACTACCATTGGAATACCAAGCTCTGCAAGCTGAGTTGTAAGATAAAGGTTTCGTTCCAGGTTAGTTCCATCAACAATATTCAAAATTGCATCAGGACGTTCTTTTACAAGGTAGTCACGTGATACAACTTCTTCCAAAGTATATGGAGAAAGAGAGTAAATACCAGGCAAGTCCATGATTACGACGTCGCCATTGTGGCCCTTAAGTTTACCTTCTTTCTTTTCTACTGTTACTCCAGGCCAGTTTCCAACAAACTGATTTGAACCTGTAAGTGCATTAAAAAGTGTTGTTTTACCGGCATTAGGGTTTCCGGCAAGTGCAATTTTAATCATCTTATTCTACCTCCACCATTTCTGCATCGGCCTTACGAACAGAAAGCTCATAGCCGCGAACTGTGATTTCCACAGGATCTCCAAGAGGTGCAACCTTTCGTACGTAAATTTCTACGCCCTTAGTAATTCCCATGTCCATAATGCGGCGTTTTACCGCTCCCTCGCCATTCAGCTTTACAACTTTAACTGTCTGGCCAGTTTTTGTTTCTTTTAGAGTCATATATTTTTCTCCTATAAAATGTACATGTTAAACTATTATTTTTTGAGCCATTTCTTTGCTGATGGCTACGCGGCTTTCTTTGATTTGAACGATTACATTTCCACAAATTTTAGAAACTACAGAAACCTCTGCTCCAGCAACAAAGCCAAGGTTCTCTAAAAAACGCCTAACTTCTTCTTTTCCAGTGATTTTTTTAATAAGAAAGTTCTCATCCTGATTTACCATAGTTAATGGCATTGTTTTTGCTCCTATATGGTTAGTTTTAACTAACTTTTAGTCAAAAATAAAAGTTAGCATCCGCTAACAGTTCCTTGTATTATAGTTAGTACACACTAACCTGTCAATAAGAGGTTTGTTTTTCTATAACAAATTGTTTATTTCTATAAATATGACTTTAGTCAGGCATTGCTTCAAATCTTGACAAATCTTGACCAATATTGAATAAATCTTTAATATTTACAGTATGACTAAACAGGCAGATATTCTTACTGAATTCTTAGACTCCAAGACTATCGATTCCCTTTCTGTTTTCTTAAATAAAGAAAAGGGTTATGAGTCGTCGGCTGATGCGATTGCCATTGCGTTTGGTTCTGGAAAGGGTTTTGCAAAAATGAAGGAAGATGCGGCTGAAAAGCTCGTTTCAAGCTTCAAAAACAATTTGACCCTGCTTATTCAGAAAACTTGGGTTGAAAAATCTGACATTGCTTTGAAAGATCAGCTGCTTTACCAGCTCGATGTTTTCCTCAGCAACAAATCATGGAAAGATAATTACGTTCTCTTTTTGCAGTTAATTAATCAGGCTGTATTCCTTATGTTTGGCCAGAAGCCAGACACACCTGATTTTGCAGAATATACTCTCCGCATTGATCCTGAATTCGGAATTTTCTGGTGGTACATTTCAAACCTTCCTCCCAAAACTGAATGGTCAGAAGAAAAATGCCGGTTAGCTATGCTGCTGGGAATGTATTTCCTTGCAAACTACTAAAATTGATTAAGCAGACCGGAGCGAAAAGTTCCGGTCTTTTTTTTTACAAAATTGTCATCCTGAACTTGTTTCAGGATCTATAGGAGCCCAAAATGGACCTTAAAAAAACAACCGATTCCCTTCGTGCTGCCAGCCAAAAGCTTGCATTGCAGAATGCCAGCGTAAAAAATGTTGCCCTTGCAGCAGTTGCCGACGCGCTGGACAAAAACCGTGCATCTATTATTGCAGCTAATAAGGCTGATGTTGATGCCGCACGCGCAAACGGAATAAGCGAGTCTATTATTGACCGACTTTTGCTTAATGACAAAAGAATTGACGGTATTGTTGAAAGCCTCCGTCTTGTAATTGGTCAGACAGACCCCGTTGGAGAAGAGATTGCCGGCTGGAAAACACCTAACGGAATGACAATCCGCCAGGTAAGGGTTCCTCTTGGAGTTGTTGCTATTATTTACG
>CAMJNC010000021.1 GCA_946407195.1 uncultured Treponema sp.
CTTTTCGAAGTAAGCTTTGAGTTCAAAGTTTTTATCCCACTTGCCCTGAGGATAATAGCCGTACCGCGCTTTTACGTCGTTCATGCGGTCTTCGAGATTAAGGGTGCCGTCTGCTCCGCAGGTTGAATCAAGCAGTTGGATGAGGCGGTCGTAATCGTCGTATTCAGCGGCTGCGAGTAGTTGTTTGACTTCTTCCATCTGATTATCAGAAATATCGATTTTTCCAATATAGTCATCTGTTGTCTTCAGATTAAAGGAATGAGTCAGGCAGATTTGAGCGGCTTTTTCGTAGCCGAAGGACATCAGAAAATGATAGCCGTCATAAACGTGGGCTATGTAGGTGTGGCCTTCCTGACGGCCGATGTCATGAAGAAGTCCGTAAGCATAAGCGAGGTCGGGATTCAGTTTTTCCTGACCGCAATTTTGATTTACCGCCCGCGCAATTTTCTCCGCCGCCTGTGCAACAGCATACGAGTGTTCGCGCCACGGACCTGGATTTTTCTTTACACCTTCTTCCAGTAAAAGCTCCGCCATACAGCGTGAAGGCTCTGATTTTAGTCCCGCCATCATTTCGAGTACGCGGGCATCACGTGCAATCATTGCAATATTAAAATCGTTTGTATCGCGGTACTGACGGTTTGCAAGTGCAGCTTCTTTTATAGAGACAATGCGAAGTTCAAAGCCGGCCTCATCCTCGTAGGCATCGAGATTCTGGCTGATGATTTTGAGATTACCGTGCTCGTCGTGTTCAACCTCGCATTCATAATAAAAATTATCCTGAACAAAGATTGTGTTTTCAGCAAGTCCCGATTTCTGATAAC
Organism: uncultured Treponema sp.; assembly: GCA_946407195.1. Taxonomy (GTDB): domain Bacteria; phylum Spirochaetota; class Spirochaetia; order Treponematales; family Treponemataceae; genus Treponema_D. The sequence goes on from CAMJNC010000021.1 coordinate 822, forward strand.
GAGACGCCACACCGAACTCGCGCACACTCTCCGGCACGAGGACAAGTCCTACTTCTTCCTGCACCTCGCGAGCCAATGCTGCAATCTTATCTTCCCCTTCATGAATGCCGCCACCGGGAAACTTGTAGTAACCAAGTTTTGTCGCATAAACAAGGGCGAGTTTATCAGCACCAACATGAATAATCGCACGGGCAGAATCACGTCTTGAACGTTTCCAGTCTGCACCATAATTTTTCAAATCAATCGTAAAAAGCTGTTTCATTATTTTAATCCCATTACATAAATCTGACACGGATTGGCTTCATCCCAAAGCATCGGGAAAACTTCAAACTCCTTAAAGCCGAGCGCCTGGTAAAAACGGTTTGTTGCGTCATAATCATCATACATTCCCATCTTTACAGTTTTTACCTGCATAAACTCATAACCTTTTTCAACTGCGAAGGTCTTTGCCATATCAAAAAGCTGGCGGCCAATTCCCTGTCTGTGATATTCAATGAGAACGCCCATAACGGCAAGTTCAACAGTTTCTTTACCAGTCTCTTTTAAACACAAAAATCCGGCTGGCTTATCGCCGTCATAGGCTACAAAGGTTGGTCTCTCCGGGCTTTCATTTATATATTGTTCACGTGATTCTTCTACTGCAAACCAGTCTGGTAATGCTTCCAAAACGTATCTTTTAACTTTCTTTTTTTCGTCATTATCACTAAGCTGTTTAATAATCATCTTTTTCCTCTATATATAAAGTATATAAAACTTTCCCCGCCTATGCTATAATTTCATTATGAAAACAATCACTCTTGGAACCACAGGTATTACAACTCCTCAGAATGCATTTGGAGCACTTCCTGTCCAGCGCGTAAACATGGAAACTGCCGTTGAGATTTTACAAAGAGCTTACGATGGCGGCATGACATTTTTTGATACTGCACGCGCTTATTCTGATAGTGAAGAAAAGATGGGCTAAGCTTTTGGCCGCGACAACGGCAAGTACAACCGCAAAAAGATTTTTATCGCAACAAAATCTGCTGCAGAAACTCCGGAAAAACTTAAGGCCGACCTCGAGACCTCGCTCCGTAACCTAAAAACAGATTATATTGATATCTACCAGCTGCATTGCGTAAAGCAATGCTACCGCCCGGGCGACGGAACAGGTCTTTATGAGACACTTCTTGAAGCAAAGGCTCAAGGCAAAATCCGCCACATTGGAATTACAGCACATAAAATTGGAATTGCAGAAGAGATTGCCGATAGCGGGCTTTATGAGACACTGCAGTTCCCATTCTCATATCTTGCAACAGAACGCGATATCGCTCTTGTTGAAAAATGTCGCCAGAACAATGTCGGCTTTATCGCAATGAAAGGACTGTCGGGTGGACTTCTTACAAACGCCCGTGCCTGCATGGCCTTTATGCTTCAATATAATGTTCTTCCAATCTGGGGAATCCAGAGAATGAGCGAACTAGAACAGTGGCTGGACTTTTTCCGCGAGCAGCCAGAGCTCACACCAGAGCTTGAAGCACTCATCAAAAAAGACCGCGACGAGCTGCTCGGAGAATTCTGTCGTGGCTGCGGTTACTGCTCTCCTTGTTCTGTAGGAATTACAATTAATCAGTGTGCCCGCATGAGTCAGATGATTCGACGTGCTCCTTCAGAAGCATGGCTTACTCCTCACTGGCAGGAAGAAATGATGAAGATTGAAAAGTGTGCTGATTGTGGTGCCTGTCTCAAGCGCTGTCCGTATGAGCTAAATATTCCGACACTTCTTCGCAAGAACCTTGCAGATTACAAGGAAATTCTTGCAGGTAAAGAGATCTAGGTCGGGGGCGTTACGGGGGTGGCGCCCCCGTAAGAAGGGGTAGCGGAAAACGCCGAAGGCGGTTGGAGCGAGGGGAAGGCTTTCCCCTCCTACTCTCCCTCCGCCAAAAAACTTGAAAATAACATTCTTTTCATTTATAATTTTATATGGGTTGGGACAATTTTTTTTCGATAACTTATTGTCCCTAGGGGAAAATTAATGGCTTATGTAAAAAATCTGTTCGATCAGAATTTTATTCAGTATGCGAGTTACGTTATCCGCGACCGCGCTATTCCTGAAATTACGGACGGACTCAAGCCGGTTCAACGGCGAATCATTCACACTTTAATCAAGACAGACGATGGACGCTTTACCAAGGTTGCAAATGTTTGTGGTAAGGTTATGGCTTACCACCCTCACGGTGATGCTTCCATTTATACTGCACTTGTAAATCTTGCAAATAAAGAGTTTTTCATAGACAAGCAGGGAAACTTTGGTAACATGTACACGGGAGACGGTGCATCTGCTCCCCGATACATTGAGTGCCGCCTGCGTCCAATCACAAAGGATATTTTAAATACAAATCCACGCATTACTCAGTATGTAGACACCTACGACGGACGTGATGTTGAACCTATTGCTTATCAGGCAAAGCTCCCTCTCGTTTTAATTATGGGCGCCGAAGGTATTGCCGTTGGTATGAGTACAAATATTCTAAGCCATAATATTCACGAAGTAATTGAAGCTGAAAAGAAATGCCTCCGTGGCGAAAAGTTCCAGCTTTTCCCGGACTTCCCTACCGGTGGTCTTATCGACGTAAGTGAATATCAGGATGGTCTTGGAAAAATAATTACCCGTGCAAAGATGGATACCAGTGATGATAAGAAAATTGTCATCACAGAACTTCCATACGGTTCTACAACAGAAAGTCTTTGTAACTCAATTGAAAAGGCTGTAAAAAACGGCAAAATCAAAGCTACTTCAATTCAGGACTATACCTCTGATAAAGTAAATATCGAAATCCGTCTGCAGCGCGGTGTTTATACAAAGGATGTTGTAGATTCTCTCTACGCCTTTACCGACTGTGAGCAGACAATTTACTGTAACCTGCTCGTAATCAAAGACAACATGCCTGTGCAGATGACCTGTACTCAGGTAATCGAGCATCATGCAAAGCAGCTGGTTGGAATTCTTAAGTCTGAGCTTCAGCTTGAAAAAGAAGACCTGATGGAAAAGCTGCATCTGCGTACCCTCGAGCGTATCTTTGTTGAAGAACGAATCTATAAGAAAATCGAGCAGCAGAAAACAGAAGAAGGCGTAATCAAAGCTGTAAAAGACGGCTTTAAGCCTTTTGCAAAAGAGCTGATTCGCCCGATTACAGATGAAGATGTTGACCATCTTTTGAAAATCCCAATCCGCCGAATCTCGCTTTATGATATGAGCAAAAACAAGGCCGAGGTTGAAGCAATTAATGCCCGCATCAAGGAAATCAACCGCCTGCTTAAGCACCTTGTTGAATATGCTGTAAGCTGGCTCGACGGAATTGAAAAGAAACTTAATTCCTTTGGCGAGGATACACTTGTACGCCATACTCAGATAACAAACATTAACGCTGTAGATGTAAAGGCCGTTACAAAACGTGACCTTGCCCTTCGCTACGACGAAAAGAACGGAAACCTTGGAACAGAAGTTTCTGGTGGAAACGAGCTTTTCAAGGTTACTCCTTACGACAAGATTCTTTATGTTCGAAAGAGCGGAATTTATTCTGTTTCCGAAACTCCGAAAAAACTCTTTGTTGGACCGGAAATGCGTTACTGCGGTTTTGCAGACAAGGAAAGCCTTTCTAAAACTCTGTTTACCATTTTGTACCGCGACCCGGCAACTCAGTTTGTTCACATCAAGCGCTGTAAGATTCAGGGCTTTATCATGAACCGCGACTATTTCTTTGCACCAGAGGGCTGCGAGGTTCTCCATGTTGACACACGCAAGAGCTTTACCTTCCAGCTTAATTATGTAAAGAAGGCACGCCTTAAGGTTCTCAAGGAAAAGTTCAAGTCTGACAAGTTTGAGGAAAAGTCTCTCAAGGCAAAGGGTGTACGCGTAGCTAATAAGGAAGTTCAGGATATACTCGTAGAATAGATGGAAATACTGAAATCTTACATAAGCTACGAAGAAACCATTAAAGGCTCACGCTTCCTCTCCGAGCTCTTTCCATGCAGCGCTCAGGCAGAGGCACGCGAGCTCGTAAAATCACAAAAAGCAAAATATGCAGATGCAACTCATGTTGTACACGCTTTTGTAATAGGCCCGGGTGCCGAAGTTATGGGCATGAGCGATGACGGGGAGCCTTCCGGTACTGCCGGCCGCCCCGCCCTCGACGTACTTCACGGCCGCGGCTGTACAAACACCGTGCTCACCGTAACCCGCTGGTTCGGCGGAACTCTCCTTGGAACGGGCGGCCTCGTAAAAGCTTACGGCAACGGTGCCAAAGGAGTAATTGCAGCCGCAGATGCAGCAGGACTATTCGAAGAACTCGTTGCAAAAAAAGCATTTACTTTTACTACAGATTATTCTCTCTACAAGCTCATAAAAAACAATATGGAAATGTTTCATATTTCAGATCTCAACGAAGATTTTGGCACAGAAATCAAAATTACAGGCAAAATACACGAAAATGAATATCAGCTATTTATAAGTAAACTCCTTGATATTTCAAACGGCAAAATTCTTGTACACTAGTTCCTAGAGGAACTAAAATGAAAAAACTATTAACTTTGGCTGCAATAGCAATTGCGGCATTTACACTTATATCTTGTGCAGGAAAGTCAAAAAACACAACTACTCCCCAGAATGAAACAAAAAAGCAGGAGGAAGCTGTGATTAAACCTGCAGAAGCAGAATCTAATGGAATGGCTGCAAAGTTTATGAAATCAGCCGAAAAAACAAAGGAAAGAGAAAAAGCTCAGGCTGCAGAAATTGAAGGCTTTGAGCAGAAAGAACCTCTTTATGAATCAGCTGCCCGACATGGTTTTAAATTTGGTACTGTAGTTAATCCACAGACACTCGACAAAAAAGCCTATGTAGATATGGTAAAAGCTGATTTCAACAGCATCACCGCTGCAAACGAATTCAAAGCCTACTCACTGCTTTCTCAGTACTCAAGCCAGAAAAGTGAGAACGGAATGCCTGTAATGAATTATTACAGGGCAGATGACATTGCACAGTTTGCACAGGAAAATGGAATTAAAATCCGTGGACACGTTCTTGTATGGGATGCTTACATGCCAGACTGGTTCTTCCGTGAAGAATACAGATACGACAGAGATTTCGTTTCTTCTGACGTTATGAAAAAACGCCTTAAGTATTATATAGAAGATGTTGTTACACACTTTGAAACAAATTATCCTGGTGTAGTTTACTGCTGGGATGTTGTAAACGAAGCTGTAGCTGATGGAGCAAATGAGCACGCAGCAGGAGATGAAAGACATGTCCGCACAAAACGTGGTGGAACAACAAATTATTTTTATGATGTAATCGGTCCGGATTATGTAGAACTCTCATTTAAGTATGCACGTGAAGCTGTAAAAAAGACAAATGCAAACATCAAGCTTTTCTATAATGATTACAACTGCTTTATGACAGGCAAAAGAACTGCAATCGGAAAGCTTATTGAAAGTATTAACAAGGATGAAAAACTTTGCGACGGTGTTGGAATGCAGGGGTATGTTGGAGGATATGGACAGCAGTCTGGTTGTATGAATCCTAATGACATTAATAGTTTTAAGAATGCAATTGTATTCTACAGCAAAATGGGACTTGAAGTTCAGGTTACTGAGCTTGCCCTCCGCAACTATGAAAAAGCAAAGGCAACACAGCACGCAAACTTCTATGAAAACTTTTTCAAGATGTTAGCTGAAGTTGCAGATGAACAAAAGTCTCTTACCTGTGTAGCAATCTGGGGAATCTGCGATAATCCTTCTCTTGAAAAGGATGATTACAGCTACAAAATGAATGGTCCATACTGCGGTATGTACAACTACGACTGTTCAAAGAAGCCTGAATTTTTCCGCGTAGCAAAAGCACTTACAGAATAGTTTTAAGTCCATCGAGCGAGTTAAAAATATGTTCACACATTTTTTTGATTTCTTCGGTGGGCTGAACTTTATCTATTACCATAAGCGGATGCAAACCTGCTGCATGCGCACTGCGGATTCCGTTAAGGCTGTCTTCTATTGCAGCACATTCACCCGGATTCACACCAATTGATTTACAGGCCATAAGATATATTTCCGGATCAGGCTTACTGTGCACAACCATTTCACCAGTAGTACGGGTTTCAAAAAAATCAATTACACCAGCTGCTCTAAGCTGTCGTTCAACTGTAGGTCCACGAGTAGACGAAGCAAGCGCTAAGCGATAGCGAGGCTTTAAATATTCAAGAATTTCTTTTGCATATGGCAAGAGCGGAATTCCATCCTTTTCTTCAATTTCATGGAAGAACTGTGAAGTACGTTCAAGAAAAGCTTCGCTGTCAAAGTTTGCACCGTAGTATTTTTTGAGAATTGTCATTGTGTCATTTTTATTTGTACCACGGCAGGCATTTAATATTTCATCATTTACAGCAAGGCCTTTTTCATCAGCTGCCATTTTCCAGGTAATATCTGAAATTGATTCTGAATCGAGAATTACTCCATCCATATCAAAAATAATCGCTTTAATGTTATTCATCTTTTTGCTCATAATGAGCAGATTTTAGCATAATAGAAAAATCCCCTCAATAATGTTATATTGGAATTATGAAAAAGATATTTACCGTTTTTGCCGTTTCTATATTAATTTGTACTGCAGCACTTGCCCAGGACGCAACAATTTATCTCTGGCGTAACATAAAAGGAATGGAAAAACAGCCTTCCGTAATGTTTATGCATAAGCCTGCCGAAAACAGTCCTCATACCCGCACTGCAGTAATTGTGTGCCCCGGCGGAAGTTATCATCACTTAGGCTTAAAAGGCGAAGGTAACACAACTGCAACCTGGTTTGCCCAGAACGGAGTTACTGCCTTTGTTTTAAAATACCGCACAGCCGAAAGCCTTTACCACCACCCTGCCATGCTTCAGGATATTCAACGGGCAATTCAGCTGGTTCGTGAAAATGCAGACGAATGGGATATTGACCCTTCAAAAGTTGGAATAATTGGATTTTCTGCAGGAGGCCACCTTGTAACAATGGCTGGAGAATTCTGGCAGACACATAATGAAATTGCAAAGCTTGGACTTGAATGTGATGTTTCTCTTCGCCCGGATTTTGTAATTCCGGTTTACCCTGTTGTTACAATGCAGGATGACATATCACACAAGTGGTCTAGAAACAGTCTGCTTGGCAGAGGTGCAAAAAATCAGACTCAGGAACGAAAAGATGAGTTTTCCATGGAGCTTAATGTACCTGCCGACATGCCGCCAACCTATGTAGTTGTCTGCGACGATGACCCGGTTGTAATTCCTGAAAATTCTTTACGCTTGTACGAGGCTTTGCAGGCAGCAAATAATCCAAGCCGTCTCGCCCGCTACGACTGGGGTGGACACGGCTTTGGAATGAAGAACAACGATTTTATGAAGGAGTTCCACTGGAACCAGGCTCTCAAAGAGTGGTTAGTGGAACTCGGTTTTATGTAATAAACTTATAATCGTCAGAGGCAAGCTATGCTTGCCGACATTCTACTTTATCCCCAGCGCAATCTCCAGAACTTCGTGTACATCGCTAACCGGCATAAACTTAATGCCCTGCTTTACGTGAGAAGGAATATCCTCGAGGTCTCTCTCGTTTGCCTTTGGAATAATAATCGTCTTAATCTTATTACGTTTAGCCGCAACAGTCTTTTCTCGTAAACCGCCGATTGGAAGCACCTGACCGGTAAGAGAAAGCTCACCTGTCATTGCAAGGTTCGGCTTAATCTTTTTGCCAAGCAGCAGAGAAACAAAGGTTGTAGCCATAGTAATTCCTGCACTTGGTCCGTCCTTTGGAGTTGCTCCCTCCGGAATATGAAGGTGAACAATATTTTCCTCGAACCACTTTGCATCTTTTGTACCACGTTCGAGAACAAACTTGCGTGCCCAGTCAAATGCAATCTGACTCGACTCCTTCATTACATCACCCATCTGTCCGGTAAGCACAAGACCGTTCTTTCCGGCAAAAGAGGTTGCTTCAATCAAAAGTGTATCGCCGCCCATACTTGTCCATGCAAGACCAATAGCTGTTCCCGGCACTGATGCAACTTTAATCTGGCTCTCGTCAAAGACAGGCTTACCAAGATACTTGAAGAGGTCTGGAGCATCGAGGGTTACAGAGGTTGAGCCTGTCGGAGCTACCGCAGACTTCGATTTTTCCGACGACTTCTGCGCGTTTTTCTCTTCTTCAAACACCATCTCAGTAACAATCTTTCGGTGAATCTTATCCAGACATTTTTCGTAATTACGAACACCAGACTCGCGGGCATATTCTTCTGCAATCTCGAGCAGAGCAGCCTTTGTATATTTTACCTGATTTTTAGCAAGACCATTTTTTGCCAGATTCTTTGGAATTAAATACTTCTTTGCAATCTCAAGCTTTTCCTGATCAATGTATCCGCTAAGGTGAATTATTTCCGCACGGTCAAGCAAAGGCTCCGGTACAGTATCCAGAGTATTTGCAGTCAGAATAAAGAAAACATTCGAAATATCAAACGGTAGATCAAGATAAGTATCGCGGAAAGAAACATTCTGTTCAGGATCAAGAACTTCAAGCAAAGCACTTGCCGGGTCTCCGTTATGGCTCGAGCCCATCTTATCAACTTCATCAATCAAAAAGACAGGAGTACTGCTCTTTGTAATTTTGAGTCCCTGAATAATTTTTCCAGGCATAGCACCAATGTAAGTACGTCTGTGACCTTTAATTTCAGCTTCGTCACGCATTCCACCTACTGAAAAACGGTAGAACGGCTTATTCATTGCATTTGCAATAGACTTACCAACACTAGTCTTACCAACTCCCGGAGGTCCAACCAGAAGAAGAATAGAGCCCTTAGCGTCCTTCTTCATTTTTCGAACGGCAAGATATTCAACAATACGTTTCTTTACATCGTCGAGTCCAAAGTGATCATCTTCGAGAATCTTCTTTGCACGTCCCAGATCATAATCATCAACTGCTGGAACCTTCCACGGCAACTGACAGATAGTTTCCAGATAATTTCGTGTAACAAGCCATTCAGAAGAATTAGGATCCATCACAGAAAGCTTTGAAAGCTCACTATCAACTGTTTCTTTTATTTCACCTTCAAAATTAAATTCTGCAATCTTCTTCTTGAACTTCTGATAGTCGGTGTCGTTTCCATCCGGTGTTTCACCAAGTTCTTCCTGAATTGAACGCATTTCTTCACGCAAAAAATATTCACGCTGATTTTTTTCAATGCGATCGTTGAGTTCACTCTGTATTTTCTTTTGAACCCGAAGCAGTTCCTGCTCTTTCTTAATAAATACAAGCACCTGCTCCATTCGCTGACGAACGTTTACAGTTTCAAGAATCTTCTGCTGCTCATCCTTATCAACATTTAAAATAGAAGCAATAAAATCAGCTATTTTTCCAGGGTTATCAATGTTTACCATATTAAGGCGCATTTCTTCAGAAAAAAGCGGATTGTTCTCACTAACCTCTTTCATCTCGCTGATAAGCGCACGGGTAAGAGCTTTAACCTCAAAGGTATTTGCTTCTTCATCATCAAGATATTCAACTGCTGCAGCCATAGGAGCAGAATTGTGAAGAGTTTTTCTGATTTTAAAACGCTTTACGGTAGATATAAAAATATTGATTCCGCCATCTGGCAGATTTACCTTTTTGATAATTCGGGCAGCAGTTCCAACCTTGTGTAGGTCTGCAACAGAAGGAGAATCTGCTTCATTTTTAAGCATTACAATTCCAATAAAGCCTTCGTTTTCGTAAGCTTCTTCCACTACCTTTACATCGTCATTTGAATTAATCATAAGCGGGGTAAAGATTCCCGGAAAAATCGGGCGGCCAGCAAGTGGAATAAGAGTTAATTTATTTGGAAGCATCTGCTCCGAAGGGATTATTTCGTTTGTGTTATCATCTTTAGCCATATTTTAAATATAATGATTTTTATGGCTTATCGTCAAACAAATTATTCGGCAGCAGACTCCGGTGTAAGCTCAGAAGAAATCATAAGCGAATCCTGATACCAGTCTATCAAAAGCGAAAACTCTTCGTTTTTATAGCCTTCTGCCTCTACCCTGATTTTCCATACAGAACCGGATTCAATTTCTTCAACAGGCACTTCCTCAAGAGGCTGCCATTTATTCTTATACAAAATCTTAAACTGAGCAGCTTCTATCTGATTTCCAGAACCACGGTCATAGGCCGCCGCTTTAATCGAAAGATTTCTCTTTGCATTTCTCAAAAAGTCACAGCTCATAAATACCGCATCATCCCCTGCTGTAAAACTCTTCCACCATACATAAGGACCAATTACAACCTTTACACGGTAATCTCCCTTCTTAAGGAATACCGGTCGCATAATGTAAGTTTTATTTTTACCTGCAGGCCTGTCAACGGAAAGATGTGGCGTCCAGAAAATCAGCTTTTCATAAAAGGCTTTTCCCTGTTCACTAAAGGTTCTTCTTGAGCCATTTACCTCCGGTATATCTTCACCATCGTTTTCAAAGAAAAAGGCACGTGCCGGTAAGTCCATATTTTCCAGAAGGGAACGAGGCATCTGCATTTCTACGTTGACCTCGGTGTACCATTTTGCAAGTACGGTTTTATGAATAAAGCCGCTGTACCACAGGCAGGCAAAAACTGCGGCTGCCGCGGCGATGCCTGAACAAATGCGGCGAATAATGCGAACTCCGCGATCCTTCTGGGCAAGCGCTTCTGGAGAGTAATTATAAAGCTTTCCGGCAACTACACTCTTTGCAAGCTGAACTCTAAGCTCATGTGTATCGTAATGCTTAAGATATTTTTTTACCTGTCGCAAAACTGCATCAATAGACTGATACCTTCTTTTTGCCTTTGGCCGTGTCATTTTATAAATCAGCCGGCAAATTTCTTCCGGTACGGTTTTATCTATTTTTTTTGGAGAAATATACTTTCCTTTTTTAATTACCTTGAGTGTATCCAGCGAAAGAGATCCCGGATACGGCTTTGTTCCGGTTACCATTTCGTAAAGCATAATTCCAAGCGCGTAAACATCTGCCCTGTGGTCTACACGGGCACTGTCTTCAAACTGCTCTGGCGGCATGTAAGCCGGAGTTCCAAGAGCTACCCCGCTTTGTGTAAGGTCACCGGTTGTTACTGTGGTTGCATTATCTGCCAGTCTTGAACCACCAGCACTTCCGGCTCCTGCTACCCCACCTTCTGCATGGTCGCTCGCTATTCCAAAATCTGCAAGCTTAATTTCGCCCCGCTTCGATAATAATATGTTTCCCGGTTTAATATCGCGGTGGACAATTCCTTTTGAATGAGCGTACTTTAAGGCATAGCAGGCATCCTGCATAACAAGCATTGCAATCGGAACCGGAAGCGAGGTCTGTCTTTTTATAAGAGCATCAAGCGCAGTACCGTCTACAAGCTCTTCTACCATATAGCGGTAACCGGCTTCTGTAAAATAGTCAAACAAATGAACAATATAAGGACTCTGTAAATCAAGCAGGAGCTGAGCTTCCTTTTTAAAACGTCCGGCATCTCCGGCATGTCCGCGAGCCGTCATTTTCTTGATTACGACAAAACGTTTAAGCGACGGATGAATTGCTTTATATACAACTCCCATTCCGCCTTTTGCAATAATACCCTGTACCTTGTATTTTCCTATCATCGGTGGAAACTCGTCGCTCATAGTATCTCCTTTCTTGTAACATTTATAATATCACTTTCTAAATTTATACTTTTATCCGGCTTCACAAAAACAATATTCTGTTTTCCCGGATTATGAATCTGAATATAAAAATCATCCTGCAAAGCCTTGTAATTTCCCTGAACAGGTCTGTGTCCTCCAAGATACAGATATCCCTTAGGAACTCTTGCATCAAAAAGATTCTGCACAGTTACACGTGCACTCTTTTCTTCAGCCTCGCCATTGTTAGTCCAGATTAACCCGCGGACAACATCCTCATATTGCTTTGCATCTATAAGCTCCTGACGCGAAAAAGACTTCATAGGCTCTGCATGAGAAACACTGCACCGTTTTCCAAAATAAAAAAGTGGAAGACCTTTTTCTACACAATTCATAAGATAAAGAATATCGTCTCCATAATATTCCTGAACAAAGCAGCGGCACATTTCACCTTCTTCAACAAATTTTCTAAAGGCAAAATCTCCGCCACCATTTTCATTTAGAATATTTTCATGGTTTCCTTTAAGTATATGAACATAGGCTGGAAACTGTTTTTTTAATTTTAAGAGAGCACATAATAAACTTAAGCCCTCCTGCATTTCTGCAGAAATTGAAGGCCCTGTATATATTTCCTTTAAAAACTCAATATGTGCTGCACCCCACCTATCTCTGGTTCCACGTTCTGTATGAAGAATATCACCGACACTTAAAAGCCTGAGCCTTCCGGCAGCAACTGCTTCATATACAGTAGCATCTTCAAAAAGCTGATATTCAAGAATATTCAAAAGAAAATATGGTCGCGCATGAAAATCCGGAATTACAACCAGCGGTAAATCATCCTCATGAAAATCCAGAAGAGAACCGCACTTTCCATCCGAAGCGGGTGCTCTATAAGGAAACGCTTTACCGCGTTCTGCATCAAGAACTTCACTAGCCTCATTTAAGATTTCAAAGAAATCATCATACGAAGGTAGAGTACTTGAGGTGAGTATTTTTTTTATCGGCTGAAAATCAAAATCCACGCTGCACACCACAAAATAAATCAGGTAACCTTACGAAACCACAAGGCTCATATTACCAATTGAAATTTTGTCGCCAGGATTCAGTTTTACATATTTGTCATTTGGAATACGAATTCCATTAATAAAGGTTCCGTTTGTACTTCCAACATCCTTTATAAAATATGCATCTTTAATTTTCTGAATCATAGCATGATGACGGCTGGCAAGCTTGTTGTCCACAACAACGTCATTATCTGTATCGCGGCCTATTGTTATTTTGGCAACCAGTTCAACCTTTTTTTGATTGAACATAAGATAAGAAGCCGGCTTACCTTCACCAAGGGAATCAAGATGTCGTCCAACAGGACTGCTTGTTACAATTGTTGTATCGCTCATACTTAAATTATAAGACCTCACCCCAATATTCGCAAATTATTTTTTAAGAGTATAAGAGGCTTAAAGAAAGGAATATCATCTGTTATAACATCCTTAAACATGCTTAAAATCTTATGAAGCTCTTTTTTTCTTGTATGTGATAATTCTGCATAAGCCGCAAGCATTCTTGCAGTTGCCTTAAAGGCATCCTTTTCAATATCAGTGTTGGTTTTAGCCCCCGACGCTTCAAGAATACAAAACATTGTTTCAACAAAATTTTTCTTCTGCTCCTTATTAAGCTTATCTATCCATTCATTAAAAACCTTATAAAACAAACGGCTTTCATCTGTAAAATCAACTTCATTTACAAAGCTGTTACCCATAATCTGCCAGCCAATCGGGTCATGCTGCCAGAAAGCAAAACCATCGCTTCGGACAATTTCATAATTAAACGGATGATGAAAAATCATTCCAACAACAGAAAAACCCGGATAGAAAGAATAAATTCTATCCTCCATCTTATTATATTCAGGCTTTTCGAAAAATTCCTTAGGAAAACCAGGACCATCAAAATTAAACACCTTTTCAATCCGTTTCTGCGCCTTTTCCCCGCAGTTTACAGCAGTGTTAATTGCAAGGTTTCCGCCTTTGGAATGTCCCACAAGAATAAAATCACAGTCAACAGCAGCAAGAGCCTCTTTAAAATATTCAAGCGCATCTTTTTGCGCCGGAATTTGTGGAAGCCAGGCAATATTAAAATCTTCCTTCCAGCCTGTAATAGTATCATCAGTTCCACGCAGTGCGACAACAGGTTGACCATTCACAAAATAGGTAACCGCAGCAAACTGCTCAACATTTTCTTCATTATAAATATTTCTGAACCCGCAAATCTCTACATTACGGAATCTTTCACATTCTGCACACTTAAACATAAGCTCGGCAGTACGCTTGTTAATTAAAAAACCAATATTAATACGGTCTTCATAGTCTGGTGCTGCAGAAAAAGCCTTAGCAACCTGAGCAAAGGTCTTACGCTCATTAAAATTTTCAGGAACTACACCATCGAAAATAGAATAAGTTACATGTGCCAGAAGCAGCGCATCAATTTTATTAAAAGGTACCTGTTCAAAAGAAAGATCTCCGCGCCAGTTCAAATAATCAAATAAATCAGCCATAAAACATTCCTTGTAAAACCTTCAACAGTTAAAAAATAAAGCCGTCATAATATAAGATAATTACGACGGCTTAAAAAAACAAGTTATATTTTTAATAAACTGTTATTATACCTTGAACTGGTTTACATCCATTCCAATATTAGTAATTGCCTGATTCAATATTTCAGAAATTTCCTTAAGCTTATTAGTAGATGCATTTACAACGTCTGTTCCGGTATTGATCTCATCAACAGCAGTATTAATATTCTCCATTGAGTTCTGCAGCTCCTGAACATCATGCATAATCTGCTGACCACCATTTGTCATTTCCTGGGCAGCACCACGAACCTCAGATGTACTGTTGTTCATAAGAGTCAAAGACTCAAGAATCTGCTTAGAACCAGACTGCTGTTCTTCCATAGCGGCACGAATCTGAACAACAAGTTCACCGGTTGTTCCAATTCTTCCAGATACAGCCTGTAAAGATTTTTCAGATTCCATAGAAGCTTCTACTACCTGTGAAATACCATTCTGAATATTATTCAACTCGTTTCCAATCTTTGTAGACTGTTCAGCTGATGTTTCAGCCAGCTTACGGATTTCATCGGCAACGACAGAGAAGCCCTTACCTGCATCACCTGCATGAGCAGCCTCAATTGCGGCATTCATAGCAAGAAGGTTTGTCTGTTCTGCAATGTTCTGAATGATTGTGTTGGCATCAACCATAGATGTTGACTGATCTGCAATGCGCTGTACAAGGTTATTTACGGCAGAGTTCTTTTCAATACCATTGCGGGCATCACCCTCAAGATACTTAAACTCTTCGGCCATCTTAAGCACCGACTTATCTACAGCATTAATATTGCCAAGCATCTGTTCTACAGCCGCAGAAGCTTCAACAACACTCGAAGCCTGTCCCTGAATCATTCCATCCAGAGATTCAATATTACGTGTAATCTGGGTTACCGCAGTAGCAGAGTTTTCTACACTGTTAGACTGATTCTGAACCTGACCATTTACAAGCTTAATATTATCTGCCATCTGATCAATTGTAGAAGTTGTACTGCTGATTTCCTGAATAAGGTTTGTACCAGCCTGTTCAAGCTCACTTTCAGAATTCTTAATGGTAACCATAATGGCATGGAATTTTTCAATGAATTTATTAACTGATTTTACCAGCGCATCAATTTCATCATCATGCTTAACCTCAAGCTTAACAGTAAGGTCGGCATCTCCTGCAGAAAGATCTTCAAATACCTTATTAACCTTTCCAAGACGACGGAAGATATGAGCAAGACATAAAATGAAAATAATAAGAATTACAACCGCAATCAAAAGACCAAAGCTAATAGTTACTATACGTGTATTGAATACTGGAGCAAGAAGCTCTGCTTCATCAATTGTCATACAAAGCTTCCAGTCAATTCCTGCAACCGGAGAAACAAAGATGTGCTTTCGTGCACCATCCATTTCAACTGCAAGATTAAGATGTGTGTTTGTTTTTTCAATAACCTCAAGTCCAGGAATCTCGTTTACCGGCATAAGGAAGTAAGTTTCATTCTGATGTGCAATAATTTTACCAGTATTATCAACAAGGAAGAAGGAACCAGTGTTACCTACTTTAAAAGATTTAACCTTATTAGAAACTGTAGTTGTATCAAGCATTCCGGCAAAGAAACCAAAGGTTTTACCATTTACATCTTTGGCAGGAAGAGTTACAGGTACAATATATCGACCTGATGTTTTTGAAAGAACCATACTTCCAACAAAACGAGGCAGGCGTTTTTCCATCATTGCCTTAAAATAATCTCGTTCAAGAATACCACCCTTTGAACCTACAAGACCAGTATCACGGTAGGTAGTTCCATCAGGACCACAGAAGAACATATAGTCATAGTCAGAATTTTTGAGTTCAGTGTGCTGATGCAGCCAGTCCAGAACCTTATCTGCATCACCTGTTTTTACAACATCAGAATCAGAATAAATTCTCATGTCATTGAGATAGATTTCCATCCAGTTGGCAATCTCATCCGCACGTCCATCAGTAATATTCTGTGCCATATCATAAGAAGAGGTTAAAACCTGTTTTATGAGTGTACGGCATACAATGGAAATCATAATTCCAAAAAGCACACTTACCGCAAAGCAAAGAAGAATTCCCAGTTTCACTGCAAGCCTTTTCTTATTCTGTTTTTCAGCCATAATAAAGAACTCCTACGATAAAAACATATATATACTATATACCCATTTTCGTTTGATTCATAATGTTTTTTTTATATTTTCGAAATTTATAACAAAAAATAATATTATTGAAATCTCTAAATCTTGCTATTATAATTAAAAAAATATGTACTGCCGTAAGTGCGGTATTTATAAGGAGTATAAAAAAAATGGATTTGATTTACGGAATCAAGGACAAACCAAAGTTCGGTAAAGTTGTGCTGTTTGCTTTGCAGCAGCTTCTTGCTATCATTGCAGCCACAATTGCAGTACCAGCAATTGTAGGTCATAATCTTTCGGCTTCGGCTGCACTTTTTGGAGCAGGTATAGGTTCTATCGTTTACCTTCTCTTCACAAAGAGCTCAAGCCCGGTTTTCCTTGGAAGCTCTTTTGCTTTTCTTCCTTCAATGTTCAGTGCCTTTGCAGGTGCCGCAACACTCGGCCTTACAGAACAGGCTGGCTACTGGGGTCTTATCATTGGTGCCCTTATGGCAGGTCTAGTATATGTAATCATTGCAATCGTTGTTAAGTTCTGCGGCGTAAACTGGATTTCAAAGCTCATGCCACCAGTTATCATCGGCCCAACAGTTGCAATCATCGGTCTCAGCCTTTCTGGTAACGCAGTAGGCGATCTTATGAAGTCAAGTTCTGAAGGCGGAAGCATTTACATCTGTCTTACCTGTGGACTTGTTACCCTTGCGGTTACAATGCTCTGCTCTACTTACGGCAAAAAAATGGGCCGTCTTATTCCGTTTATCATTGGTATTCTTGCAGGCTACCTTTGCGCAAGTTTCTTTGCTCTTCTCGGAAAAGCCCTCAACAATCCGGAAATGATAGTAATCAACTACAGTGCACTTAAAAACTGTGGTGTATTTGCACTTCCAAAGTTCACCTTTATGCTAGGTGGAAACGAAGGACTCCAGGCTGTTACCGGTAAATACCTCATTGCACTCTTTGCAGCATATGTTCCAGTTGCTTTCGTAGTATTTGCAGAACACCTTGCAGACCACAAAAACCTTTCAAGCATCGTTGGCAAGGATCTCCTTCAGGAACCAGGTCTTACACGTACACTTCTTGGTGATGGTGTTGGTTCTATTGCAGGTGCATTCTTCGGTGGATGTCCTAATACAACTTACGGTGAATCAATTGCCTGTGTAGCTATTACACGCAATGCTTCTACAATTTCAATCTGGGGTTGTGCTTTTGCATGTATTCTCTTCTCTATGATCAGCCCTCTTGTAGCCTTCCTTGAAACAATTCCTAGCTGTGTAATGGGTGGTGTTTGTATCGCACTTTACGGCTTTATTGCAGTTTCAGGCTTTAAGATTTTCCAGACTGTAGATTTGAACAAGAACCGCAACCTTTTCGTTGCATCGGTTATCTTCATTACTGGTGTAGGCGGAATGGTAGTAAGCTTCGGTGCAGTAGAGATTCGTACTGTTGCCTGTGCTTTGATTCTTGGTATTTTGACTAATCTGATGCTTTCTAAGGAAGACTAAAATAGCAGAACCGTTAAAAACCGAGCTGCGACAGCGGGTCGGTTTAGGTTCTACACAAAAACGTCTCAGAGGCGAGACTATGCGAGCCGACTCACTTGTATGAGCCGGCTTTTTTTACTTTAATAAAGCCGCAATTTCCGGTCTTCTCCATCTAACCGCAATCGTATAAGCAGTATCACCACTTACATTTTTTACAGATTTATCAATTCCATAGGAAATTAATGTCTTTACCATTTCAGGAGTACAGGTTTTAGCCGCATAGTGCAGGATTGTATTTCCCTGAACATCAGTCATCTTTCCGGCATATTTTACGATATTGGCAATCATCTTTTTATTGCCCTTTTCCAGAGCAATCGAAATTCCATTCTTACCCTTCTTATCAATCTGCTGGAATGGATTAGCTCCATTTTCAAGAAGCACAAGTGCAGTCTTTACATCATCATTTTCAATAGCATAATTAAGAGCTGTGTAACCGTCTGCATTTCTTGTATCTACAGGGTATCCTTCATCAATCAAAACCTGAAGCAGCTCATTAGAAGCCTTAGCCTTTACAACAATGTGAACAGGAGTATTTCCGTCGCTGTCTGTAATTGTGTAGTTATTTCCAAGCACCTCGCGGATTACTCCAATATCCTTTTTTACAACAATTGAGAACGGAGTATTTCCCTGCTTGTCTCTCGAAAGTGGATTTCCACCTGCAGTACGAATTAATCTGATAATATCTACATCAGCCATATAAGCGGCTTCGTGATATGCATTGCGTCCGTTTACTTCCTGAACATTAGGGTTAGCACCATAGCTCAAAAGAAGCTTTACGCTGTCTCTGCTGCAGCCGCGGATTGCATCCATCAAAACAGTTACACCGTTTGAATCACAGGTATTAGGATCTGCTCCAGAAGCAAGAAGCTTTTTAGCAATATCAAACTTACCTGCAACAACAGCCTCTGCAAGTGGAGACTTACCAGAAGTATTCTGTGCGTTTACATTAATTCCAAGGGCAAGCAGCTTATCAATAGATTTTGGAGCATCCCAGCGAACTGCAGTATGCATTACTGTACTACCAAGGTTATCGCGGGCATGAATATCAGCTCCAGAATCAACTACAATCTGAATAATTTCAGGATTATTTGTCTTTACTGCATTAAACAGCGGAGTTTCACCATTTGCATTTTTTGCACTGATGTCTGCACCCTTCATTACAAGGCTGGAAATTGCTTCCTTGTACTGCCATTCTGCAGCATAGTGCAAAACTGTATTTCCGGTTCCGTCTTTTGATTTAATAGTGCGCGAAGTAATCAGCCAGTCCTGAACTGTGCCGCCATATTTTAAGGCAAGACGAAGCGGTGAATTGTTATTTGTATTTGTAGAGAAAATATCAGCATTTTTAGCAAGTAAAAGCTCCCCTACCTTCTGGCGATTTTTCATAATAGAAAG
Organism: uncultured Treponema sp.; assembly: GCA_946407195.1. GTDB lineage: Bacteria > Spirochaetota > Spirochaetia > Treponematales > Treponemataceae > Treponema_D. Next base: position 20,177 of record CAMJNC010000021.1, read on the forward strand.
GAAGAGCGCTGAATTACCATCCTTATTGCGGGTATTAACATCCTTCATAAGGCTTATGATGTACTGAATCTTTGCCAGAGGTGCATCGCACATAAGTGCAAGATGAAGCGGAGTATTTCCGTTTGAATCTGTAAGACCGGCATTTGTTTCGTTTACCACAGCCTCAAGCATTTCAGGGCTTCCGGCAAGGGCAATAGAAAGCGGTGAATTACCGTTTGTATCCTGAGTATGAATATCAGCTCCAGCAGCAGTAAGCAGCTTTACTGTTTCAAGATCATTTTTCTGAACTGCAATTGCAAGCGGTGTTACACCTTCCTTATTGCGGG
>CAMJNC010000022.1 GCA_946407195.1 uncultured Treponema sp.
AGGTTTTCAATCTGATTTACCATATCGCTTTTGAGCGTACAGCAGATACAGCCGTTTGTAAGTGGAACGAGGCTGCTCGAATCTTCAATTTTTGCTTCTTTAGAAATAAGGCGTTCGTCTACGTTTACTTCGCCAATATCATTTACAATAACAGCTACCTTGTAGCCCTTCTGATTTGTAAGTACACGGTTAAGAAGGGTTGTTTTTCCAGCTCCGAGATAACCGCATAAAAGTGTAATAGGAATCTTTTTATCAGACATTTCGTACCTCTATATATAAAATATAGTAAAAAAAACGTTAAAAGTACATAATTTTTCCTATATCCAGCAATAGAAAATGTGTTATACTTAATAGAATGAAACGAAAGAGAATCTGCCTTGTAACAATTTCACCAGAAACAGAATATTCACGCCGAGTAATGTCTGGTATTTGTGCTCAGTGCAAAAAATATGGCTATGATGTAGTTGTTATTTCAGCACTCGTTTCTGTATGTAATTATTATAAAAATTATCTTCATGGCGAATTAAATATTTATAATCTCATTAATTTTGATCTTTTTGATGGTTTTATAATTACTCCTATTCCTATGACAGAAGATAACAATACTGTTCTATATGAAAAGCTTCTGGAACAATTTAAAGACTGTCCAAAACCTGTTGTTTCCTTAGACAAGAAATTTGCTGATTTTCCTGTAATCTATACAGATGATAAAACTCCTTTTAGACGTATAACTGAACATCTTATTAAAAATCACAATTGCCGCAGCTTTGACATCCTGAGTGGTCCGAATGAGTCTCAGCTTACAACTATGCGTCTCAATGGCATTCTTGAAGTCCTTACAGAAAACAATATTCCAATAGAAAGCGATCATGTTTTCCGTGGTGATTACTGGTATTTTGGCGGTGAACATCTTGCAAACCGTTATATATGTGGCGAACTTGAACTCCCGGATGCGGTTATTTGTCTTTCAGATCACATGGCTCTTGGCCTTATTAATCGCCTTAAAAAGAATAATATTAATGTTCCTGAGGATGTAATTGTAACCGGCTTTGGTGCTGTTCGTGAGGCTGCCATAAATACTCCTCCGTTAACCTCTTATGTACCGGCTCAGGCAAAGACGGGAGCAGATGCAGTTGATTATCTTCGTTCGGTAATTGATCCTGCTGCCAGCATTGTTAAATATGAAGAAAAGAATAATGAGTCTCTTAAGATAGGTGCGTCCTGCGGTTGTGAAGAAGACTTTGCTTATACACGTGCGTACTTTAAAGAGCAGTTCGGCATAAAATATAATTTTGATGACACTTCCATATGGGATAACATCAATATGACTATGCTTCAGGAAAGCTACATGGCAGAAAATCTCACTGGTGCCGAAACTCCCGAAATCTGTCTTGGAAAAATCTATGAGTCAAAATATCTGCTCAAGCCTTATAAACGCTTTTATTTATGCTTGAATCAAAACTGGCTTAATACAGATGAAGTTCTTACAGATGGATATACAGATACAATGCTTCTGGCAATTGCTGCCGAATCAAATTCAAAGCTGCATGGTAAACACAATCATGTTTTTATGGGTGAAGGAAAGGAAAAGCCTTTTAATAAAAAAGAAATGCTGCCTGCCTTTACAGAAGATTTAAAAGCTGATTTTAAGGATCCTCAGGTTTTCTATTTTGCTCCTATACATTTTGGTCAAATCAGTCTTGGCTATGCAGTACTTCAAAATGATTTAAGCAACCCCGGATTTATTGGAGAGGTTTTTAGAAATTATCTTAGAAATATTAATAACGCCCTTGAAATGAGTAGGACAAAATACCGTTCAACATATCTTGCAGAACACGATGCAATGACTGGTTTGAAAAACCGTCGTGGTATGGAATTCTCAATCAAAATGAAAATTCAAAATGCACCAGACAACGCAAATATTTTTGCAATTGTAATTGATATGGACGGCCTTAAAAAACGTAACGATAGCTACGGACATTCCGAAGGTGATAACGGAATTATGATGATTGCAAAAGCTGCTCATAGTATTACAGATGAAGGGGAAATTTGTGTTCGCGATGGTGGAGATGAGTTTGTTGTACTTGGAGTTGGCGAATATACAGAGCATCAGATGCGCGAAAAGCTTTCTCGTTTCCATGGTTATCTTGAAACGGCAAACGAAACAATGAGTATTCCTGTAGAAGCCAGCATTGGCTATAGTCTCCAGCCTTTAGACAAAGAAGAAGGCTATCAGGTAGTACTTGATAAAGCTGATGTAAAGATGTATGAAGATAAGCGATCAAAAAAACATCAGGGTTAAAAAATGAAACGTATTATAACAGTTCAGGATATTTCCTGTGTTGGTAAGTGTTCCCTAACAGTAGCACTTCCTGTAATTTCTGCAATGGGTGTAGAAGCCTGTGTGCTTCCTACAGCAGTTCTTTCAACTCATACAGCCTTTAAAGGTTTTACCTTCCGGGATCTCACCGGAGACTTGCCCTCAATCACAAAGCACTGGCAGCAGGAAAAAATAACTTTTGATGCTATATATACCGGTTATCTGGGGGCTCTGGAACAGATTGATTTAATGCATAATCTGATAAAAGATTTCGGCGGTGGCTCTACTCGAGTAATTGTAGATCCATGCATGGCAGATAACGGTGCACTTTATTCTGGTTTTACCCCTGATTTTGCCAAAGCAATGGCTGGTCTCTGTTCAAAGGCAGATGTAATTGTTCCAAACCTTACCGAAGCAAGTTTCTTGTTAGGTATTCCTTACGTGGTTGCTGGTTATGATAAGAATTATATAGAAGATTTATTACAAAAGCTTGCAGCCCTCGGAGCAAGACGTATTGTTCTTAAAGGAATTTCTTTTGATGAAAAAAAACTCGGCATCGCATGTTACGACTCCGAGTCTCAAAAAACAACCTGGTACTTTCACGAAAAAATGCCGCAGAACTTCCATGGCACAGGTGATATTTTTGCAAGTGTACTTACTGGTGCACTCGTGCGCGACTTCAGCTTAGACAAAGCCTGCCGCTTAGCAGCAGACTTTGTGGTAGAGGCAATAAAAGCTACTCTCAGCCACAAAGATTACAACTGGTACGGCGTCGACTTCGAATCTGTCTTACACCTGCTTACTTCGCAGCTTTCTGATAACTAGCCCTGATTCCATCAGCAAAAAGCTTATTCTGGTCTTTGCGTTCCGGTACAGAGAACTGTGGTTTTCCATCAGTATCTGAAACACGCCAGATATGCATAGGGTCTGTAGCGTAAGCTGGGCTTCCCGGATTATTAATCCACCAGTCAAGAACCGCCATAAAGCATAAGGTGTATTTCAAAAGGTTTGCGTTATTTGCTGTTGTGTTTGCAGTTTTATTTTGCGCACCAAGCAAAACATCAAGACGTTTAGAAACCTCGTTAGGAATATCAAACTTATAATGCTCCCACGGATTTTCAATTAATGAACAGGTTGCCTTTGTAGGTGCCTTCTGGTCACATTCATTTATAACGAGAGTAAGGAATTTTCTCGCATAATCAGTGCGGTGGAAAAGCGGACGATACTTACTTTCGTCAGTAGGATGCTCAAGCAAAAGCTGTTCAAATTTAAAGTTAGGCATATAGTGATAAGTTGTCTGCCAGAGCAGGGAAGTAATCATCTTTTTACCAATGTGTGACTTATCAAAATCAGGCTGAGAATAAACAGAATTAACAAGGTCACAAAGTGGTTCGCAGTAAAGCTGTTCAAAGGTGTCTTCACGATATGCAGACCAGTCATCCATAACTGCAAAAATATTGTCAGCGCCTTTTTTCTGTTCTCCCGGTTCTGTAAACTTTATGTTGCGGCAGCCCTGGAAACAGTCTTCAATAATATGCTGCAGTACACAAATAACCTGAATAGGATTTTCCGGCGAAAGAATATTAAAGCCATCTTTAAAATGGAACAGAGGCTGGAAATAAGGATACATATCCGGATGCTCATCAAGGCGGTCAAAGCCTGCTTCCGGGAACATCTGATTCAAAAGCTTAAGACCTGTAATAACAGAAGAGTCTTTAATTCCTTTTTCAGGAGGAGCAGCTTTAGGCTTCTTTTCCTCTGGAGCCGGCTCCTTTGGTTTTTCCGGAAGAAGAAGATCAAATTTATGAAGTCCTACGAACTTTAAGATTTCTCCAACCTTTGCGTTAAAAAAGTTCGGGTATGATTCATATGAATCTGAACACATGCGCATTAAAAGAGGGTAGAGCTTTTTGATTACTTCAGTTTCAATATAAAGCCATTCTGTAATAGCCTGTTTTGCATACAAAGAAAGCTTGTCTTTTGGCGAATCCGGATAAGCAGCTTCGTCAGAATAAATCTCTTTAATCAGCTTTGGAATTTTTGTATTGCCAAAATAGTAAACAGTAATAAGCGGCTTATAAATTGCACGAACAAGTGGAATCAAATCTGCAACAAGGATTTCGTTCATACCCTGAAGGTTTACATATTCCACTTTGATTGGCTGCATAGCCCAGCCGGCAACGTTTCTTAAAAACTTAAACTTAGATTCTGTTCCGCTTGCAATTTTACCTTTATAAGTAGCAGGAGCAATCTGAATCAGGGTTTTTATAACGGTAATAAAACCTTCCATATGTTCAGTTGCCTGCTTCATTGTATACAGATAAAAATCAGGAATAATTTTTTCAAAACCGTTTTTCTGGAATGAGCGGATAAAATTAAACATTCCATAGTTAGGCTTGATTTTATATTCAGCCGACATCATCAGCTTGTCCATTGTACTGGCAGCTTTTTTAGAAATTACAGGCAAATCTTCGCGTCTGCGTCTTGCTGTTGAAACACCGGCCATACCGGCTCCAACACCAGCACCTCCAGCTCCGCCGTGGCCACTTCCGCCAGAGCCGCCTGGAGCCTGGCGCACAATTCTTCCGGCCTTGCTTGCACTTCCGGCTCCACCACCAGAGGTTGTGCGCTCATACAAAACCTCGCCGCCAAGCTTTTTAGCCATTACAGCAGCATCTTTATCGCTAATTTCGCCAATATTTTTTCTTGTTTTGTCCAGAGTACCCGGAGCCCAGTCCGCAGTTCCGTTAATTTTATCAGCCATATATATCCTCCAGAAATCAGCCTAAAGCCTTAGCATTCCTTTATGAAGCAGGCCAGGGAAATTTTTAAGAATTATTTTTTCACCATTTGAATCAAGCAGAACACCTTCAAAGGTACCGTACATAGTATAATAACTTGTTCGCAAAGCTATAAGATTCAATGTACGTGAATTTACAGAAAGCGGTGTAAAAGTTAAATCTACCATGCTTTCAGTGTCTTGAATAATCCAGTTTTTGTCTATGCCAAACGGATGTGTCATATAAACCGGTGGCAGCGCAGTCTGTTTTCCGTTTATTATAAGTACGTTGCTGTTGTAGGAATCAGAATCTGCGGCATCCATATTTGATGTTTTTATATAGAAGATAATTTCTTTTCCGTTTACATTTCCAATTCCATAAGAGGTAGAAGATTTTGAATGAAATTTATAATAAGCCCTGTTCAAAATCATCATTCCAAGGCCTTCTGAGTCGTTTACATTTTCTCCATTAATGGCAACGTGTCCCATTACCTTCATGGTAGAAATCCAGGTGGCATTACAGCGTGACGAAGCTGGAGAAGGGCAGACAAAAAGAGAGTCTGTATGCATTTCATCCTGAAGGGGAGAGTAAACATAACCTTCTGCATTTGGACGTACATTATCTCCCTTTACTTTAAAGGTTAGCGCATGATGCTTATGCTGTCGCCCCCAGGAAATCTTTATAAAACGCGATTTTCTATAGCAGGCGCAGATGCCTCTTGTTGTAAGAACCGGAACAAAGCGACGGCGCGGAGGCATAATGGTGTGATAAACATATTTTTTGCCGTTTTCTTTATTCCAGAAGATGATTTCACCAAGACCAAAAGCCTTAAAATCATAAAACTGTGAAAGTCCTATAAAATCTTTAAGCGAAAAAACATATTCCAGACGGCTTTTAATTCTGAGGTTAGATATTATAGAAGGAACCGGAATTCCAGCATAAGGAGCCCTCATTCCCCTGATATCAGTTTTTGGGGAAACTCCACAAAATGAGCCAAAATGAGCCTTGCCATTCTGAACCAGAACTTCTGGCGGTTCACAAAACTGCCGCGAATACATTCTTCTATTATAAACTAAGTTCTGGAAAAATACAAATTAACAGGAGCCTCACCTGTTACAGGAATCATCAGCCTTCCAGGTTAATTTTGTTTTTTGGGATTTCCTTTTAACCCTTCAAGTACAAGTTCCAGAGGAGCGTTCAGCTTTTTTGCAGCATTTTCTGGAGTTTCATTATAATCATTTATGAGCATCAGTGCACCTTCTACGGCTTTCTGCTGCAATCCTGCTTTTTTCCCATCAGCGAATTGATATGCCATCTGCCTTTCCCATTCCATAAACTGTCGCTTATATTCCATATTATTTTTTGCGTCGTTCACGTAATTCTCCAGATTTTTGGTATATTCACTTTCTGCTTTTTTAGAAACAAGGTATTCAAAGAAACTCTTTACTTCCTTATCTTCAATCATTTTAGCACAAGTAGGCGCAATAAAAAAGTGTTTATAATCCCGGTCGTTCAATTTTGTTTTTCCATCTTCTATGCATATGTTTTCAAAGGTGCAAACCGGCAGTTTATTTTTGAAAATATCTTGTAAACAGATAAAAACAACATGGGAATCACAAAGCTGATTATATGGTTGCCCTGATTTAAGGGAATCTAATGTCATAAGACTTGAATAATATCGCGAGCGTTCTGGTAATTCTCCTGTATTTGTAACCTGCAGTTCTAAATCAAACATCCTGTCAGAATCAATTACAAATACATCTAGGCGTATTCCTTTTGCACCATGTTCAAGATCTATAACTTCTTCATTATGCATCTGCATCTTCTTAATTTTGATGTTTAAAAGAATTTCAAGCAAATGCTGACATGCCTGCGGGTGATCCCTCATTACTTTGTAAAAAATGAAATTGTTTGACAAATCGGCGTTCTTCCATTTGTCTTCTGGCGAAATCTGAGTTAATTCGTTCATCGTTGAACCTCCGTTAATATAGGGTTGAGAACATAATTCCCCCACACCATATAAATAGTGGCAACTTAATCATTTTATGCGGATTTTGAGGAAAAAAGCTGAAAATATATATGCATTCTATATGTGCTATAGAATAAAAATCTAATAAAAAGAAATATTTTTCTTGACTTCACTAATAGTGCGTGATAGAATTATAAAAAAAAAGAGGATTTTACGTAAAAAACCGTTGGTTTGTAAAATCCACAAATAAAAAGGAGGATTTTTTCAAATGAAAAAAATCGTTGGAATTTTAGCAGCAGCAGCTATTGCTACTTCTGTATTTGCAGCTGATGTATCTGCATCAACAAAGATCGATGGAGAACTTTTTAGCTACGATGGAGCTTCAAAATCATTCTCATTGCTTAAAGAGTTCAACGGAAGCCATGTTTATGCAAATCCAAACATGACATTCAGTGTTTCTGATGACAAAGCTGGTGCTACAGTTAAACTCACAACAGATACTGATAAGGGTGGTATTCAGCAGGAATGGGGTATGAGCAAAGAGAGAGGTAAAACTCTTGTTGGTATCGAAGCTCAGACAATCTGGTTCAGACCTGTTGATGCTGTAAAGATTTCTCTTGGTAACGTTGATGTTGCTTTGAACAAAGAATCAATTAAATGGACTGACTCAGTTTATGCTGTAGGTGATGGACAGGAAAGAGCTGGATATGCACTTTCTATTGGTGTAGATTCATTCTCTCTCGACATTGGTATGCAGGCTTGGAACACAACTTGGTTCGACAAGGTTGACGGTGTTGATGATCCAGCAATCGGTGAAACATTCGTTAAGGCTGCTTACTCAGCAGACTTTGGTACAATCGGTGCTTACGTTGAATTGAACAGATATTCTGTAAATGGAAAGGGACGCCGCTCATATGGATTCTGGGAAGATCCTCTCTTTGGAGAAGTTAAAGATGATAATGGAAACACTATTGATTATACAGTTTCTAATGGTCTTTTCAACATCAAACCAAAAGATGGAGCAATTAAAGATGTAGTATTTGCTGCAGGATACCGCAATAACTTCGACGGAATCGACTTGTTCGTAAACGTTGGTGGTTACATGGATGACAAGTTCGAATGGATCCGCCCAGAAATCTTCATCGGTGGTAACGTAGATGCATTCGGATACAAAGCATTCGTTGCTCCAGTTATCTTCTTCGATTCAGATGTAAAAGATGCACTTGATGCAAAAGACTGCAAAGCATTCCGCTGTCAGCTTTTGTTCCGCGTACAGTACGCTCTCGATGCTGCTACAGTATATGCTCGCTTCGACGATGCAGACATCTTGGCAAAGAAGTTCACTTCAGAAATCCGTATTGGTGCTGAAGGAAACCTCGGATGTATGGCATATGATGCATGGCTCCAGATCAACACAGGTAAGGGTGCTGACCAGGATAAGGTTAATGTATCACTTCCATTCCAGTTGAAAGTTAACTTCTAATTTTAGCCAAAAGCTAATTGCTTAATAAGCGAAAAGACCGTCAGTTTTCTGACGGTCTTTTTTGTATTATTTTAATAAGAATTGTTAATAAGTTACCTTAAAATTTAAATATAAGGCAAAATTATGCTATTACATTAATACTTTTCTGTAATTCAAGCACCTTTTCTAGAGGAAGTCCTTGTGCCTGTGCAATTTGCTCAGGAGACAGTATATTCATTTTCAATAGATTTGTAGCCGCTTCAATGGCTTTTTCGGTGGCACCTGCTTCTTTGCCTTCGCGGAAGGATTGAGACATATAATGTTTAAAATCCATAAACTGCTTTCTCCACTGTGTATTATGCTTAGCGTCTTCGACAAGCTTTAAGATTCTATCAGCAAAGGCACTTGTGCTTTCATTGCTGGTAACCAGCTGCAAAAATGATTTCTGCTCTTCGTTAAATATTTTATCATAATTACTTGCAATAAAAAAGTATTTATAGGCCCGGTCATTCAACTTTAAATCAGGCTTTTCTATACAGATATTTTCAAATGTATATTTTGCAAGTCCTTTTTCAAAGATGTCCGGTACACAGATAAAAATAATATAACTTGTTTTTCAATTTATATAATCTGTCCCGGCATTTAAGTCATCTAAGTCTAATGCACTTTGATAAAAACGTGAACGCTCAGGTAATTCTTTAGTATCAGTGGCCTGCATTTCTAGATTAAAAGCACGGTCAGCTCCAACAGCATAAACATCAAGCCTTACTGCTTTCTTACCGTAATCAATTTCGACGTATTCTTCCTGTGTCATTTCAATATGGTCAATCTTTATTTCAAGAAGAATTTCTAGAAGTTGCTTACATACATCCGGATTATACCGCATGACTTTGTAAAAAATAAAGTTATTTGCAATGGTTGCGTTTTTCCACTCTTGTTCAAAAGAGAGTTCATTGTTTTGTGTACACATATTGTACCTCCATTTATTTGGTGTTAAGAACATAAAGTCCTTACACCATATAAATAGTGGCACTTTTATCATTTTGCGCAGTTTTTTAGAAAAAAAGTTGAAAAAAACATAAAAAAAACGCTCCCCTTGCGAGGAGCGTTTTTTGCTTATTAAGCAATTAGCCTTTGGCTAAAATTAGAAGTTAACCTTCAACTGGAATGGAAGAGAGATAGCAACTTTGTCTTTATCTGCACCCTCTCCTGTGTTAACCTGGAGCCATGCATCATATGACATGCATCCGAGGTTTCCTTCAGCACCAAAGCGGAGTTCAGAAACGAACTTCTTTGCGATGATGTCGTGATCTTCGAAGCGAGCATATACTGTTGTTGCATCGAGAGCGTACTGTACTCTTACGAGTACTTCACACTGGAATGCCTTTTCATCAGCTGCTTCAAGCTGATCTTTTACATTTGAATCCAAGAAGAAGATTGGAGCAACGAATGCTTTGTATCCGAATGCATCTACGTTTCCACCAACGTAAACTTCTGGGCGTACCCATTCGAACTTGTCATCCATGTAACCACCAACGTTTACGAACAAATCAAGTCCGTCGAAGTTGTTGCGGTAAGATGCAGCAAATGCGATGTCTCTTACGAAACCTTCAGTTTTTGGCTGAAGTCCCCAGAAATGATCATGGAACTGGAATGTTTTGCGTCCAACATAACCTTCTGTAAGTTCATTCTTACGTCCGTTGAATTCAGCCCAAACCCCGATTGAACCGAAATCAGCTGAATAACCAGCTTTCAAGAAGAACTCTCTAGCAGCTTCGCCATCAACACCATCAGTCTTTGTGAACCAAGCACCATTCCAAGCATGCATACCAAAGTCAAGAGAGAATGCATCAACATTTACAGAAAGAAGGTATCCAGCTCTGTCCTGTCCGCTAGAAGCGCCATAAACAGATTCTGTCCATTTGATTGTTTCTTTGTTCAAAGCAACATCATAGTCACCAACTGTAATCTTCAAAGCATCAACAGGCTTGAACCAAATCTGCTGATATTCAAGACCTACAGTAGTCTTACCACGAGCTACATCCTGGTAGCCATCTGCCTGCCACATACCCTTATCAGTATCTGTTGTAAGCTCGATTTTAGCACCTGCTTTGTCATCAGAAACACTGAAAGTAATGTTTGGATTTGCATAAACATGACTTCCATTGAACTCTGTGAACAATGCGAATGTCTTATCAGCTGAGTAGCTGAAAAGTGATCCGTCGATCTTTGTTGATGCAGAAACATCAGCTGCAAAAACAGAAGTAGCGATTGCTGCTGCTGCTAAAATTCCAACGATTTTTTTCATTTGAAAAAATCCTCCGTTTAATTCGGAGGGGCAAGTTGAATATAAATTGGTTTTGGAATAAAAAAAACGCTCCCTTTGTTAGGAGCGTTTGCAGGTCAATTGTTTCTTATCAAAAATTGTACAATTCTATTAGTATTCATCAGATGCGTAATGCTGTGGAATGTAATTTGGATCATTATCATAAATCTGCTGTGTAATTGTATCCTCTGCAAGAAGGGTAAGAAGTTGTCTTAATTGAGATCTAGTAAAATAGTATTTTACGAAAGGAGAAGTTCTTGTAGTTGCTTCGCCTGCACGTTCATAATATTCATTTTTGAATTCGTAATTGTAAATTACGAAATATGGAGAACCTTTTATGAATTCGTAACCACAGTATCCTTCTCCAGTTCCATTATTTGGTGTAGTGTTACTGAGTGGGCCCCAGTCAAGTCTGTAACCAATTTTTCCATAGGCACGATCTGTGTTTTTACCTTTACGTTGAAGTTTTTTATTTTCAAAATCAGAGAAATATGCTTCTGCATTTTTTGCAAGTGTAGCACGATTTTCCTGATCAAACTGAACAAAATAATATGCTGCAGAATTATAGCTTCCAAAACCTGCCATGTAATTATCATAACGGATTACGACATTTGCATTTTTTTCTACCATTCCAGTAATTTCTTTTGTATAAACAGTTGTCTGATCATAGATGATATAATCATCTTTATTTCCTAATGTAAAAAACTTTTCAAAGGCATTTTTTTGTTTTTTACCTTTTTTATCTTTTGATTGTTTTTTTGATTCATTATTTGTAGCTTCATCAGCATCTGTTACTTCCTCTGATTCTGTAACAGCAGGTTCTGCTGGGGTATATTCATCAGGATTAGTTTGAACTGCCTTTGTCGATCCACAGGAAATTAAAACGGTTGTGAATGTTACAAGAAGGCCAGTAATTAATAATGTTTTTTTCATTTTTAAGAACTCCATGTTTTATTTATGTATCTATATATTATAAACCTTTTTGAGCTTTAAATCGTTACAAATATGAAAAAAAACTTTAAAAAAGGCTCATTATTTTACATAATGAGCCAAAAAATTATTATGGATTAATAAAAAATATGTTGTTTTTTTAAATACAAATACAATGTTGAGGGAGAAACATTTAACTGCTTGCTTATAAGATTTTTTGGATATCCTTCGTTAAGCATTTTTCGTATCTTTTCCTCACATCCGGTTAATTTATATTTGGAATTAAGCTTACCTTTTGGTCGGCCCAGCTTTACACCTTCTGCCTTTTTTCTTCTTAATGCTTCTTTTGTACGTTGTGAAATCAGGGAGCGTTCAATTTCGGCTGATATACTAAAGGCAAACGCCAGAACCTTACTGGTAATGTCTTCTCCAAGCTTATAACGTTCTTTAACAGTATAAATGATTACACCATTTTCCATAAGTATGTTTAGAATTGACATTATCATAAACATGTTTCTTCCAAGTCTTGAAAGTTCAGAACAAATGATTATGTCACCTTTTTTAGTTTTGTGAATAAGTTTCCCAAGATTTCGCTTGTCAGGTTCCACTGTTCCACTTATTGTCTCTTCAATCCAGGAATCAACACGAAGCCCGCTTTTTTTAATAAATCTGTTGATTTCAAACCTTTGATTTTCTACCGTCTGCTTGTCTGTACTTACTCTAATATAACCATAAATCATAAAGCCTCCTGCAGGTATTAAATACCCTGTCACATAGTGTAAAGCATTTTGACAAATGGCAGCAGAATTTTTATTAATTTAAAAAAGACTGGCTGTAAACGGCCAGTCTTTCATAAGGGATAAACTAAACAGTTATAGTAATACTTTTCTGTAATTCAAGCACCTTTTCAAGGGAAAGGCCTTGTGCCTGTGCAATTTGCTCTGGAGACAGTATATTCATTTTCAAGAGGTTAATGGTTGCTTCAATGGCCTTTTGCTCCTGTCCGTCTTGAAAGGCTTCTTCCTTCTTTACTGCGATATCCATCTTGTAATTATATTTCGCACAAAGCATATTAATTACCTCCCTGGATTTGCGGTCCAGATATTCAACAAGGATTCCTTTTTCAATTGCAATCTCGATTGCCTTTTTGAAGGAACGTTTAGGAAACAGTCTGTTGTAGTTTTGTTCTACAAGCTCAATAAACTGGCAATACTCTTTAAGAATATCACAAGTTCCGCTAATCGGCAACAACCGAGAGTCGGAGCAGTTTTTAAGTTTTATTACAAGTTCAAGCTTACTGTTATCTTGTTCATAAAAGGCATCTGATAATCTTAGTTCCTGTTCCTGAGGTAACTCTTTCTTTCCGACATATACTACATAGAAATCCGGATTTGGAATTTTAAACATTTTTTCGGCATATCGCATTTTTGGAGGAATAATTCCTTCATATATTCGCGTTACATATTCAAGACAACGAAACGGCATGTTTTCGTTTACTGTAGACTGATGTTCAATTAACACTATTAGTTTCCCATTAACTTCCCAACTGACATCATTATTAAAGGTTTTATAAAGAGATTGTTCAATTACCTTGCGTTCAAGCTTTACTTCACCCATCTTATAGTCTGTACCGGCAAGGGCATTATACAAATCAAGGAAGTTTTTCTTTCCATTCCTGTCTGAACCGAATAAATCTGTAAATACAGAATCCTTGTACTTTCTGTTGATAAAAGCCATGTGCTTTTCCTCCATTTATTTGGTGTTAAGAACATAAAATCCTTACAACATATAAATAGTAGTACTTTTATCATTTTATGCGGTTTTCCGGGAAAAAAGTTTAAAAAAGATAAAAAAAACGCTCCCCTTGCGAGGAGCGCCTTTTTGCTTATTAAGCAATTAGCTTTTGGCTAAAATTAGAAGTTAACCTTCAACTGGAATGGAAGGCTGATGTTAACCTTGTCCTTTTCAGTTCCACAACCTGTGTTGATCTGGAGCCAGATATCATAAGACATGCATCCGAGAGATCCTTCAGCACCAATACGTGTTTCTGAAACAAACTTCTTTGCCAAGAGGTTTACATCGTCGAAACGAGCATAAATTGTTGCTGCATCGAGAGCGTACTGTACGCGGAACAAGAGCTGTACCTGGAATGCTTTTTCATCAGCTGCATCAAGCTGATCTTTGTAGTCAGAATCAAGGAAGATAACTGGTGCAACGAATGCTTTGTATCCGAATGCATCAACATTTCCACCTACGAAGAATTCTGGGCGTACCCATTCGAACTTGTCATCCATGTAACCACCAACGTTTACGAACATATCGATTCCGTCGAAGTTATTGCGGTAACCAGCAGCGAATACAACATCTCTGATAGCTCCGTCAGCTTTTGGCTGGCAGTTCCAGAGAGCTTCTGAAGAACCATAAGAACGGCGGCACTTTGTATACCAACCAGATCCATTAGGAACCATTCTGTTGAATTCTACAAATGCACCGATAGTACCGAAGTCTGCTGAATAAGCAGCCTTTACGAATGTTTCACCGATAACAGGATCGTCAACACCGTCAATCTTGTCGAACCATGTATCATTCCAAGCCTGCATACCAAAGTCGAGAGAGAATGCATCTACACCAATAGAAACTGCATAACCTGCTCTGTCTGGACCATCACCAACATTGTAAGCTGATTCTGTCCATTTGATTGATTCCTTGTTCAAAGCAACATCAATGTTACCAAGAGTAATCTTTACAGCATCAACTGGCTTGAACCAAACTGTCTGCTTATAAAGTCTAACATCTGTTGAATCAGTGTCTGTATCAGATGTAAGCATGATAGTAGCACCAGCTTTGTCATCAGAAACACTGAATGTCATGTTTGGCTGTGCATAAATGTGGCTTCCGTTTCCTTCTTTCAACAATGAGAATGTCTGTGCTACCCATTTTGATTGATCAGGGTTAGAAGTATCCTCATTTACAAAAGAAAACAGAGCTCCATCGATCTTTGTTGCTGCAGATACATCAGCTGCAAATACAGAAGTAGCGATTGCTGCTGCTGCTAAAATTCCAACGATTTTTTTCATTTGAAAAAATCCTCCAATTAATTCGGACGAAGGTTGCTGGAGAAAACTTAGAAATTTGGAGATTTAAGCTGAAAATGCCTGAATATAACAGAAAATTATAAATTAAATATCAAGTGTTTTGTATAGGTGTGGCTGGTGTGAATAAGACTGTTTTCTCGAGACTTGGTTTTATTTTTTAGAATCGCGGGAGTAAATTCTTGCTTCTGGAATTACAGGGAAGTATTCCATTATTTCGAGATAGTCTTGTGCTGTTGCTGTCTGGATGTAGTCGTATTCCTTGAGGTACCACACAGGTTCTGGTGTTGTTGTAAAAAGTTCGAGTCCTTTTTGCATGAGCAGGGCGGTGCCCGTATTTGAGCTTGTTTGGGTCATCTGCTTCTGGATCCAGATATTTTTAATATCGCGGATTATAGTATCGTTCGCCTGAAGGCGGAGCATCTGATCTTTTGTGTTTTGAATCAGAGTTTTATACTGGGCGTCGAGTTCGCGGGTATGTGCAACATTCTGGATTGTTAGTGAGCTGAAATTAAGGTTGTTTCTTGGGAACTGCACAATTACAGGATTATTTTTTTCGAGTTGTGAGCCTAAATAGCATAAAACGGCATTATAAAGTGCAGATTGTTTTGTTCCAGGCTCTGGCGCATTGTTTATGTATATTACAGGGTCTAAAAATTCTGTTGTAGGAATAAGAACTGCGGGCTGTGGACCTGCTTTTTCGGCCGGAATATCAGTCAGGAATGTGTGGCGAAGCTGTACGGTGAGGTTTTTTGCGGCTGATAAATCTGGTGTGAGGGCTGTGTTGCCGGTATCAGCTGAATTTTGTGGTGCTAACTGACCAAGAGTCTCTTCGAGAAGTGAATGAAGGTTTTCGTGAAGACTTCCACATATAATAACCGAGTAGCGTGATGCATTAAGCATTGCCGGGTAGGCTGAAAGAATCTTTGTGTAATCTGTTTCCAGTAAAATCTCGTTTTCTGCATCGAATACATTGTCAATGCTGCCTTTTCCGAAGGCTTTGCGGATAAATGCGCTGTAAAGCTGATTTGCGGCGGTGCCGTTTTCGAGGCGTTTTCTGTATTTTCGGGCAGAAACGGCTCTGTCGGCATCTGCTGGTGCAATTTCGCCGTATACAATTGCCTGATAAACTGATTTTAACACAGCTATGGTGTCTTCTTCATCAAATTCTATGATAATTCGTCCTGTTGAAAGGTCTGTTTCGGAGCTTACATAAAAGGCTCCTGTTAAAAATCCGTCTGACTGTGCGGTACGGAGCTTTTTTTGAATAAGTGTTGCGGTAAGATTTACCATAACCTCTTCAAAGCCGTTATCATCAGCTGAATTATATTTTCCGCCTGCAATTGAAAGAATAAGTGAGGTTTGTGCAGAAAGCGGATTCTGCTTTGTATAAACATTGATTCCGTTTGAAAGAGTGAAGGAAGCTGTAGAATCCATATTTTTCTGATAATAACTGTTGTCGTCTGTAACAGACTGTGTTGTATACAGCTTTTGCGGACTCTGCTCCTGATTTTCTTTGAGGGAATCTTTATAAATCTGCTGAACATACCAGGATGCATTTTTTTCTGTGATTTCTTCAAAGCCGGCTGCGGTATATGCTTTTTTATTTGCTTTGTAATCTTTGCTGTTCAGAATTACAAAAATAAAAGGCTCTTCGCTTTGAAGCTGAATAAGACTTTCGCTAAGAGAGCTTGCATGAAGCTTTTGAGGCCGGCTCATAAGCTGTTTTGCCGTCATCGAATTAAAGCCTTCCAGGTCAGATTCTTCGTTTTGAGAGTACGGCTGAACGGACCAGAAATCCGAGAGGGTATGCATCAGCTCAAAAGGTACATCGGCCGTGCGGTTTAAACTGTATTCGAGCTGATTTTTTGCATATTCGTATTCCTGAGGGTGAACAAGCTGTGGAATAAGTGCAATTTGATTTAAGAAAAGCTCTGTCTGCTTATAGGAATTTGTTGCTGCTGCTTGTTTTTTGTTCTCCGGTGGCTGTAAAAGTGTTTGAATTATAAGTCGCGAACTGTCTTTTTTGTGTGCCGCAGAAACATTTATGTATTCATCGCCGGGAATGTTTAGTTCTTCAAAGCTTAAAAGCTGCTGCTTAAAAAGAGAACCCTCGTAACCCAGTGCCAGAGCCATTAAATCGCTCTGTTCCATATTGAGCATGGTATATTGAATTACAAGTTGTGTGAGTTCTGCCGAAATTTCTGGAGAATGAAGCACATATTTTCGCTGATGGTTTACAGGAATTGCCGGTTTTTCTACTGGAGTTTTGAAGCTGGAGTAGAAACGACCGAAGCTGTTTTTGAGAAGCAGCATAGTGTGCTCAATATTTATGTTTCCGCAGATAAAAACTGCACTGTTTTTTGGAGTGTACCACTGTTCTTCAATCTGTTTTATAACTGTGCGGGCAGTTTTTTCGGTTGTTTTTCTGAAAACAGGTGGATAAATACCCGAATCATGCTTCCAGGGAGCACCTGAAAAAACGCGTGAATCAATTGCGGCGTTTATGTAAACAGACATAGAGTCTTTATTGTCGTTTACTTCTTTTTTCAGGGCATTAAGCTGATTTTTTAACTGCTCATCAGTGAAATCCGGGTTAAAAACAGCTTCAGAAAGATTAAAAAGCGTGTCGCTGAGCTGTGAAGGGCTTACTTCTATATAATAACGGGAAGAATCGGCATTACATTGCACTTCTGTAAAGTTGATTTTTGGATTTGAGGCCTGAACAAGGCGTGTAAAAAGCTTAAAAAAGCCGTTTGTGCTCTGAGTTTGAGAAGAAAAGCCTGCGCGACAGGTATATTCGATATGAACCTGTGCATCGGAAGAATCTTCGAGAAGAAAAACCTGCATGCCGTTTTCGAGGGTATATTCCTGCAGCTGATTTACAGGTGATGCAAAAAGGTGCGCGGCGAAGAGGAAAAATAGTGTTAGTGTAAATAATCTACGCATGAAGCTTCCTGTTTTATTCTACCATATAAATATTTTACTTTCCACTTTTTGTAATATAGGTTAAACTGTTATTTATGGTAAAAATCGAAAAGCCTGCAGATTATTCTACAGAAGTTGTTCCTGCAGAATTATTAAAAAATAAACGCCGTCTCACACCAGCGGAAATCAAGGTGCTTGAGAAAAATCAGAATCATAATGATGATCCTACCTGGAGTAATTTTTATGTAGATGATTCTGAAGACGGATTTGATCCCTCATTAATTCATCTTTCTTTCTTTTCAGGTTATGTAGTTCTCGGTAAGCTGCAGAATCTTGTACTTAAATATAACGACCTTAAACTTCAGTGTGGTATACGCAGGTCAAAGGTAAGTAATATTGTTACCGGAGACCTCTGTGTTATCCGTAATGTTTTTTATCTTGATAATTACCGCCTTGGAGACAGGGTAATTCTCTTTAATATTAACGAAATGAGTTGTACCAATCATGCAAAGTTTGGTAACGGTATTTTGAAAAAGGACGAGCCGGAAGAACACCGTGTATGGATTGGTGTTGCCAACGAAAATGAAGGACGCAAGATTCTTCCGTTTGAAGATTTGATTCCTGCAGATGCCTATTTGTGGTCTCATTACCGTGATGATGCCGAGCTTTTAAAACGATTTGTAGAACTTACAGAATCCGGAACCTCACGTGAGCTGGACACTTATGGAATTGTAGGCAACGACGCAGTTATTAAAAATGTAAGCATTATAAAGGATGCAAAAATCGGCGAGGCAGCCTATATCAAAGGAGCGTTTAAGCTTAAGAATATTACCGTGCTTTCATCAGAAGAGGAAACTTCGCAGATAGGTGAAGGCGTAGAAATGGTAAATGGCATTATGGGCTATGGCTGTAAGGTGTTCTATCAGGCTATTGCCGTACGATTCGTACTTGGCCGCAACTGTCAGGTAAAATATGGTGCACGTGTTTTAAACTCTGTGCTTGGAGACAACTCGACCGTTTCCTGCTGCGAAATTCTTAACAACCTGATTTATCCGTTCCATGAGCAGCATCATAACTCTTCATTCCTGATTGCTACAACTGTAATGGGACAAAGCAATATTGCTGCCGGTGCAACTATCGGAAGTAATCATAACAGCCGTTCTCCAGATGGTGAAATTTTTGCAAAACGCGGCTTCTGGCCTGGCTTGTGCAGTGACTTTAAACATAACTCTCGCTTTGCTTCATTTGTACTTGTTTCTAAGGGAAGCTATCAGTATGAGCTGGATATTCCGTATCCGTTTGCATTGGTTGCACCTGGAAACAATGGTACTCCTAAAATCAGCATTATTCCTGCCTGGTGGTTTATGTATGATATGTTTGCCATCACCAGAAATAAAGATAAATTCCTTAAGCGCGACAAGCGTAAGAAAAAGGTTCAGGTAATAGAAACAGATCCTCTTGCACCAGATACAATGCAGGAGGTTATAGCCGCTCTCGACCGCCTTATTGGACTTACGGCTGGCTATCTTAAAACAACTGAAAATGAATATATGGACGGAAAGAACACTGCAGAAGAACAGTATCAGGCAGCAAAAGACTTTCTCCACCAGAATTCAGAAGCTGAATTTACACTTGAAGATTCAATATGTCAGAAAAAATATGGCGCAGTAATTTTTAAGCCTGTTCAGGCCTATAAAATGTACCGCAAGATTGTAAAATACTTTGCGACCCGTACGCTTATGGATTTCTGCGAGGATTTGAATCATGAAATGCTTACCTTTGACCTTGTTGAGAGAATCCGTAAGCTTCCGCTTTATACAGAATGGGAAAATGTAGGCGGACAGATTATTCCTTCAGAAAAAATCCGCGAGCTTTTTGACTCTATTAAGAGTGGGGCGGTAAACAACTGGGAAGCTGTACATCAGTTCTATAAGCTTTGTGACTGTGCATATGAGCAGTACAAGGTTCGTTATGCGCTTTATCTTCTTGAACAGCTTTATTCACGTCCGATTGAAGAGTTCTCTGTAGACCTTTACCGCAATATTACAGATGATGTTTCTATTGTGGCTTATGATATTTACAATGCTTCACTTAAATCCCGCGAAAAAGACTATACCGATTATTACCGCAATATGGTTTACCGCAGTGAAAAAGAAATGGATGAAGTTATCGGACCCCTTGAAGATAATTCCTTCCTGCTTAAGCTTCGTACCGATACAGCTGATTTTACTGCAAAAATCAGAGAAATGTTTGTCGGTTTGACTAAGTAGGGGATAACCGTTAAAATTAAAGGAATATGAGTGAGAAAACTTTATTACCCATAAGGCTTGGTATAGATGTTGGTTCAACAACTGTAAAGGTTGCAGTTCTTGATGATGATGATAAATTAATTTACGGCGACTATCAGCGTCACCGTGCAGATATTCGCAGCACAATTATTGCTGTTGTAAATAAGGCTCTCGATTTTCTTGAAAGCAATGTAGAAGGCGGCTCGGCACGTACAATTACCGCAAAGGTAACCGGTTCGGGCGGACTTTCTGTTTCTCAGTGGCTTAATATTCCTTTTATTCAGGAAGTAATTGCCGCTACAACCTCTGTTAAAAAGCTGATTCCTCAGACTGATGTTGTAATTGAGCTTGGTGGTGAAGACGCCAAGATTACCTATTTCCGTGGTGG
>CAMJNC010000023.1 GCA_946407195.1 uncultured Treponema sp.
GCTTTATGGGAACCGATTTTACTTATCAGGATATGGGAGACCGCAGTCTTAATAAGTATACCTATAATCTTCTTGGAGAAGAGAGTGTAGATGGAGTTGCCTGCTACAAGGTTGAATGCATAAGCAAGGCTCACACAGAAAAAGATCCGCGCTATATCAGCTACATTGGTAAGGCAGACTACATTCTCCGTAAATGTGAGTTCTACGACCGTCAGGATCAGCTCCACCGTGTTCTTACCTGCACAGACTTTACAACAATAAAAGGCTTTACAACAGCTCAGAAAATGAAGATGGAAAATGTTCAGTCGGGCACCTGGTCTTTGATTGAGTCTAAGAACATTCAGTATGACGAAGAGGACATTGACGATTCACTCTTTACAGTTGCTGCCTTGGAGAAGGGAAGAATCAGATGAAAAGAATTCTTTTAATAAGCGGTATTTTATTTGCGGCTGCAGGGCTCTTTGCCGAAGGTGGCATTGAGTTCTCCGGCGAAGTTTCTGCCAGAGGCGGCGTGGCTGCTCCCTGGACAGCAGACGATTCTGCCGGCCGCTTTACAATGGGAGAGCTTTCCTTTACCGGAACAATAGATGCATATTACGATAACAGCTCTGCGCTGGCCGAAGGATCTGTTGTTTACGACGCCGTAAATAACTTGCTGGATTATTCAGTGGACGAGCTTTGGGTAGATTACACAGAGTCTTTCTGGGGAATCAGAATTGGCCGCCAGAAGGCAGCCTGGGGCAAAGCAGATGGAATTGATATTACAAACGTGCTTTGCCCGACCGACATGAGCAGCCTTGCCGCTATGACAGCTGATGACAACAAGCTTGGCGTAGATGCAGTTCGTTTTTCGTTGAGCGGAAATCAGTTTACGGCAGATGCTTACTGGATTCCAATTTTTACACCGGCTCTACTTCCTGAAGAAATGACAGGTCAGCTCGAAATTGAAAAGCCTGAAACTGCAATCTGGAATGGAGAATACGGCTTAAGGGTATCTGGATATTTTTCAACACTTGATGTTTCACTTTATGGATTTTATGGCTGGGATGATAATCCTTTTGTAAATTATGCAATGGATTTTCAGACCACACCGCCATCTGTTTTTGCAAGTGGAAGTTATGAACGCATGGCAATGATAGGTGCAGATGCAGCACTTCCTATAGGAGAAACAGTTCTTCGCCTGGAAGCAGCCTTTTTCCCGCAGAGATATTTCCAGAAGAAATCGGATTCAGTTATTGCAGAAATAATGACTTCTGGAGAAGCAGATTCCAGCGAAAAGCATAATCAGCTTTCAGCTCTGGCAGGAATAGACTGGATGCCGGAAGGCTGGACACTTACTGCTCAGTATTACTGCGATTACGTTTTTGGCGACCTTGAGCCGTTGGAGCGTACAGATGCCTTTACTCATGGAGCAACAATCAGCGTTACAAAATCGCTTGTAAATGAGACCCTTGAAGTAGGTTTTTCTGGTCTCCTCGGCTTTAATGATTTTGACAGCATGCTTTCTCCATCAGTTAAATACAGTTTGTCAGATCAGATTTCGGTTGGAGCAGAGGCTTTCATCTTTATACCTGGCCCGGAACGCGATGGAAAATACGGAACCTATAAAGATTTATCAAGTCTTTGTCTGAAGGCAAAATTCAGCTTTTAGGCAGGGTTAAAAAATTCGTCAAATCTGTTAAAGCATAGTAAAATATAACTATGATAAAGAGATTTTTCAGCATTACCGCCGCAATAATTTTTGTGGGCGGTATGCTTTTTTCAGAATCCAGAGAAAATATAGAAGATCCGTTTTTAAAGGATTATATAAGCCGAAACTGGAATGCAGAATCAGGGCTACCTGCAAATACAATTACGGACGTAATGCAGGACAGCGACGGCTACATGTACTTTGGAACTTACAGTGGTCTGCTTCGCTTTGACGGCGTAGAGTTCCTTACCATGAACAGACTGTATGATAGTCAGTATAACTTTATCAGCGCGAGAACAACCTTTCAGGATACACGGGGACATATCTGGATTGGTTCAAATGATGAAGGTCTTCTTTGCCTGCGTCATAATAACGGTGAGGTTTTAAAATATACAGTTAATGACGGGCTTCCAAACAATTCGGTTCGTGCAATTTGTGAAGATAAAAATAATTTTATGTGGGTTGGAACTGCTTCGGGAGTAATCTGTATTAACAGAAATTATTTACTTGAGAATCTTGCCGGCTTTGATAAAATTCCAAACGATAATAAGTTTATTGTAAATCAGCTTTATTGCGATACGGCCGGTCGTGTATGGATAGTTACCCGCGAAGAAAAAGGATTGTACTGCTATTCGGGCGGAAAGTTTGAAGTAAGCGATATAATTAAATCTGTAGAAAATCCAATTGTAACATATGTAACTCAGGATTCGAATGGAGCATTCTGGTTTGGTGTGGCACCGCACTATGTTGTAAAGGTTACCTCTGAAACAGAAACCTTGTATGATGTTGGTCACGGGAATCAGAAGGGTACAAGTGTAACTGCAATTTTTCAGGACTCTGCAAAGAACATGTGGTTTGCTCTGGATAACGGAGTTGCAATTCTGCACGACGGAGTTTTTTCTTACATGGACACCGGCACCCTTCTTGCAGATGACAGTGTAAACGATATTATGGAAGACCGCGAAAACAACATCTGGCTGGCGCTCGACCGCGGCGGTATTCAAAAGCTTAGTCATGGTCGTTTTCAGACAACAAATATTTCTACTACAGTAAATGCAATTGCTCAGGATAAGTTCCGCGATGTAGTGTGGTTTGGCTGCGACAACGGACTTTACTGTTATAAGAATAATAAATTCATAACTAACGAAATTACTGAGTTTTGTAAAAATGCGAGAATCCGTCATGTGGGTCTTACCGAAGATGGAGCTATTCTTGTAAGTGCGTACGAAAAGCTTGGGCAGGTAAAGTTTAATCTGGATGGAACAATCAATCAGTGGAAAAAAGAAGACGGGCTTGGTGCAGACCGAGTTCGTGTTGCAATTCAGACAAAAAATAAAGACCTGTATGTTGGAACAACTTCCGGACTTTCTGTAATAAATCACAAAGATGGAAAAATCAAAAATTATTATAAGGGCGACGCGATTCATAACGATTTTATTATGGCTCTTTACGAGGATGATGATGGCAGCATCTGGTTTGGTACAGATGGCGGTGGTGTTTATGTTCTCAAGGATGGCGAAATAATAAAATCGTATACGAAGGATACGGGACTTGTCGGCAATATTATATTTAAGATTTCTTCGGTACGCGAAGGAGAAATCTGGGTTTGTACCGGTTCCGGTTTGAGTATTATTAAAAAAGAGAGCGGCGCGACTTTTAATTTTGATTTGTCGAATGGGTTTGGCGCGGACGGCGTTTTCCAGGTGCTTCAGGATTATACTCAGAAAATCTGGGGAACAAACAACAAGGGAATTTTCAATGTAAGCCTTTCTGAAATGGACGAGGTAATGAATGGAACCCGTGCATCTGTGCATCCGTCTTACTTCAGCAGACTGGATGGTATTAATTCGGGCGGTGTAACTTCAACATCAGTTTCAATGAAGGATGATAAAGGCCGACTCTGGTTTACGCTGATTGACGGCTTTGCTTTAATGGATCCTGTAAAGAATGGTACAAATGCTTATGCCCCTGTAGTTAAAATTCAGACAATTACACTTGATAATGAAAAACAGAACATTACTTATGATGGCGGTGTTTTGGGACGTAAAATAAAAATTTCACCGGATGTAAAGCGTTTGAGCATCAAGTATACGGGAATAAGCCATGTTTCTTCTGAGCTTGTAAAATTTAAAACCAGGCTCGAAGGCTTTGATAAAGATTATTCTGAATGGACAACAGAGCGTACCGCTTCCTTTACAAATCTTGAGCCGGGATATTATGTATTCCATGTAATTGCTCAGAATGCTGATGGAGTGCAGAGCGAATCAGAAGCTTCTATAGTGATTATAAAGACAGCTTATTTATGGCAGAAGGTCTGGTTCAGGGTTCTTCTAGTGCTCTTGATAATCAGCATTGTTACACTGTTTGTTTTCCTCCGTTTTGCAGCTTATAGAAAACGTCAGAAAGAAATTGAACGACTTTCAATAGAAGTAACTACCGCTCTTTCTCAGACAATAGATGCCAAGGATAAATACACAAAGGGTCACTCAAACCGTGTTGCAAAATATTCACGCATGCTTGCGCAGGCTCTGGGCGAAGATGAAAAAACTCAGGAAAATATTTACTATGTAGCCCTGCTGCATGATATTGGTAAGATAGGTGTGCCTAACGCAATCATCAATAAGCCTGGAAAACTGACTGATGAAGAATACGAAATTATAAAGACTCATCCGGTAATTGGCTCGGATATTTTGAAAACAATTTCTTCTATGCCAGAAATTTCAATTGGTGCAAGAAGCCACCATGAACGTTACGATGGCAAGGGTTACCCTGATGGTCTTGCCGGAGAAAACATTCCATGGATTGCCCGTATTATCGGTGTAGCTGATGCCTATGATGCAATGACCTCAAACCGAAGTTACCGTCAGTATCTTCCACAGGATGTCGTTAAGGCTGAAATTGAAAAATGCCGTGGCATTCAGTTTGACCCTCGTGTTGCAGACGCAATGCTCAAGCTGATTGATGCGGATAAGAAATATACAATGCACGAATAGTTTAGAGACCTGCTTCTTTCAGAATTCTGTCGGCAAAGGCGTCGGCATCGTAAGTGGTGCCGGCAGTAATTTCCAGATTCGGAATATTGTATTTTTCGCAGTCGGCCTTGAACTCCCTGCTGCAGATGATGAGGCGTTCGAGGTCCGGGTCGTCACAAAGACGTTTTTCAATCACGTTTGCCATACCCGCAACCTTATCAAAATTTGCGTGCAGATATTCCTCGTCCATTGTAATAAAAGTACAGTAAATTTTTGAAAGATATTCAGACGAAAAAGCCAGCTTCCACTCGCCTGGAATATAACAGCCTTCCAGAATCATATTCTGATCATTTTCAATCGCCGTCTTAATCATCTCAGACACAAACGGCCACAGAAAATACCGCATCTTGTAATCATCTTCCACCGTGAGGTCTGTGCGCCCGCTGCGAATAAATCCCATCTTCAAATGATCCAGACTCACATAAGGAAAATGCGTTCTTTCCAAAAGCTTCTGCGCAATCAGAGTTTTACCAACATGACTTGAACCGCCAATCAGAATAATCATTTTTCTACCCCGTGGAGATTTTAGCATAAAAATGGAAGATAGTCTTGAAAGTTGAAAATATGACTAAATATGCTATACTATTAATAAATCTTTTATGTAAGGAGGCTTCTAATGTCAGCAAATGAATTAAAGAATTTTGAAAATCAGCTGGAATTACTTTCATTCGCAGAACAACTTTCAATCATGGAATATCTTGCAAGACTATTACAGCGTAATCAAAATTCACAGACACAAAATGAAAAGCCTCAGGTAAAGAAACGCTGTTTTGGCAGTGCTAAAGGTAAGTTTATTTATCCAGAAGATTTTGACGAAGATAACGAGGAAATCGCACAGCTTTTTGGAGCTATCTGATGAAAATTCTTTGTGATACACATATTTTAATCTGGTATCTCACAGGTGATAGTCGTCTTTCTAAAAAGGCTCGGAAACTTCTTGATGATGAAAACAATACAATTTATTACAGCATAGTATCAATCTGGGAAGTTTCTATAAAACATTCCAGGAAACCAGATAAGCTAACACTTTCGTCTCAAGATTTTGCTAATTTCTGTGATGAACAGGGATTTATAGAATATCCATTAAACAAACAACATATCTTTATGATTGATACTCTTACTCGATCAGAAGATGCTCCAGAACATCATGATCCATTCGACCGCCTTCTTATTTCACAAGCAAAAGCCGATGGTCTTACTTTTATTACACATGATATTTTGATTTCGTATTACAACGAACACTGTGTGGTTTCAGTATAAAATATGTTATTTATTATTTAGGAACAAAACTTCCCTCTTAATTACTTCCACAAGCAACCACGGAGATTCTCTCTACTTTCCAAAGTGAATTTTACTTCGTTTTGCTTATGGCAGATAAAATATTTCGTGTTGGGAATAGATATTAGAATAGCAGTTGTTTTTCAATATTGCGAAAAGCAACCGGTTGCCGTAGAAAGAGTGGATTGTTAGTGTTATAATATACAATAGGTTAGGCTATGGAGCTGCGCCGAAGGCGGCCACCGCAACGAGTGAAACGAGTGAGGAGGCTGAGCGGGAGCGAACAGCGTAACAGCCGGCCCGAGTGAAACGAGGGAAACCCAAAAAAAAGGAGTATAAATCACATTATGAAAACTGTTGCAGGAATTGACCTTGGTACACAGAGTATGAAGGTTGTAATTTACGACTACGAGAAGAAAGAGATTATCGAAAAGGCCAGCTGTCCGATGGAGTTGATTTCGGAGGCAGATGGAACTCGTGAGCAGAAGGCTGAATGGTTCGACAAGGGACTTGAGGTTTGTTTTGGAAAGCTTTCTGCTGAGAACAAGAAGACTATCGAAGCTATTGGTGTTTCTGGTCAGCAGCATGGTTTTGTTCCGCTCGATAAGGACGGAAAGGCTTTGTATAACATTAAGCTCTGGTGCGATACTGCAACTACTGAACAGTGTGCTTACATCACTAAGAAAGCAGGTGGTGACAAAAAGGTTGTAAAGCTTCTTGGTAACCTCATGTTGCCTGGTTTTACAGCTCCAAAAATTCTCTGGCTCAAGAACAACAAGCCTGAAGCTTTTGCTGCCCTCAAATATATTATGCTTCCACACGACTATCTGAACTGGAAGCTCACAGGCGAGTACGTTATGGAGTACGGTGATGCTTCTGGTACAGCTTTGTTTGATTCTGCAAACCGCTGCTGGTCAAAAAAGATTTGTGATATTATTGATTCAAAATTGCTCGGCCTTCTTCCAAAATTGATTGAGCCAAGTAGCCCTGCAGGAAAGGTAAATGCTGCTGCTGCCGCCGCTTACGGTATTCCTGAAGGTATTCCTGTTTCTGCTGGTGGTGGAGACAACATGATGGGTGCTGTTGGAACTGGTACTGTTGCTGATGGATTCCTTACAATGTCTATGGGTACTTCTGGTACACTTTACGGATATTCTGATAAGCCAATCAACGACCCAGCTAACGGATTGAGCGGCTTCTGCTCTTCTACAGGCGGATGGCTCCCACTTCTTTGTACAATGAACTGTACAGTTGCAACTGAGTTTGTTCGTGGTCTTTTCCAGCTTGATGTTAAGGATTTGGACGGCGAAGCTGCTAAGGCTCCATGCGGATCTGAAGGTGTAATTGTTCTTCCATTCTTCAACGGCGAAAGAACTCCTAATTTGCCAAATGGACGTGCAAGCATTACTGGCTTAACCAGCGCTAATACTAACCGTGCAAACATTGCCCGCGCTTCTCTCGAATCTGCTGTATTTGCTATGCGTGGTGGTCTTGATGCATTCCGCAAGCTCGGCTTTAAGCCTCGCGAAATCCGCCTGATTGGTGGGGGTTCTAAGTCTCCACTCTGGCGCCAGATTGCTGCAGATATCATGAACCTTCCAATCCGCATTCCTGCATTGGACGAAGCAGCTGCTCTTGGTGGTGCTGTTCAGGCTCTCTGGTGTCTCAAGAACCAAACTGGCAAGTGCGACATCGCTGAGCTTTGTGCTGAGCACATCACTCTCGATACTTCAAAGAGTGCAGACCCAATTCCAGAGAACGTTGCAGCATATGACAAAGCATACGCAGAGTACAACAAAGTTCTCGACCAGGTTGCTCCATTATACGTGTAATCAATTAGGCTTCTCGCTGTCTGGCTTTCGTCGGGCAGCTTGAACTTACATCCCGTCGAAGCAAAGCTCCGGGGTGATTACATATATCGTCCCGCATGACACCTTGCGTGTTGCGCGGGATTTTTTTTTGTGGGTAGCTTATCTATATAAAAGAAACTTTACAGACTTGATGGGTGGGATTATATTTATTCTATAGAGTTTATTATTCAGGAGATATTTATATGTCAAAAAGAAAACTTTTTCTTCCAGTTTTAACAACAATTTTATTATCTTTTTTTGTTGTATCGTGTAGTAATGGTGCAGATACACCGGATTCAAGGCCGGAAAATTCTGGAATAACACCAGAGTCTTTTACCGCAAGCCCTGTATATAATGAAAGCCTGCAGGAAATTTATGCAAAATTAGGAACTGTACATAAAATTTATCAGTCAGCAAGTGCTGCTCGTTTTTTCACAGGTCAGAAAATAACAGATTGTTTTGGCTGTAAAGAAGCTGAGTTTACAGGTGTTTTGGTTGAATATGATTCTCTGGATGAAAGTATTGTAAAATATGTAGAAAAATTGCCAAATAATAATGCGGCTGTACATCAGCACTACCTTAATGCAGAATATGATGAAAACGAGATATACGTAGAATTTTCAACTTATACCAATACAGAAAATCAGGAAATCATTTGCCATGAAATTCGTATTTTTCAGGGAGATTTCATGAAGAATTTCAATGGACAATGTTATGCTAAATCTGTAACTTTTGACCCGACTTTGACCATTGACCTGGATCGTATGAAAAATGTTAAAACGGGAGAACCTGTCGAATATACTTCAGATTATACATTTTATGAGAGAGTTGAGGCTTGTAAAAGTGTAAAAGAATATCCGGAGGAATTCTCAAAATATGGCACTGTTTCAGAGGTTTATTTAGCAGTCAATAAGTACGATGAAGTTTTAAAAAACGAACAGAATGATCGGCAATATTATATTACTTATTATGTTGAATATAGTTCATTTAATGAGGTAACAACTCAGTATTATAACAACAGAAAAGCTGATTATTCATTTTTTATTTCAAATGCAGATTTTTATATTGATTCGACAATGAAATATATAAAATTTCATTATGTTTATGATAAAGCTACTGATAAACTGCAATGGGGAAAAGCCTGGATATCAGATCCAAATGATTTTTCAGGTTTAACCTATGGTGCTTCTCTTTGTAATTGTACATATTTTTTTGATGAATATCCTGATTTATATAGTGTGATGGAATACCTGGCACCTTCGGAATACAAAGAGGTCGATAGCTCTGTTTACCCTGCGGTGCTTTCTAAGTTTGGAAGCCTGGATAAAGTATATGCTTATGTATTTGAAGATGGAAGCGTTGCAAAAGATTATGTTTGTGAAGGTGATTATCACAATGCTTTTGTTGCTCAGTATTCAAGTTTTAATGACATAACAAAAGCCATTCATAAATATGCAGAAGATGGTGGAGTTATGTTTAATAGAGATCATTCTGCAACATATGTACAGGATAAAAAATATATTGGATATTGGTATCGTAATAATATATATGGCGATTCAATAGAATGCAATTTTTACGATCCGGAAGTTTCAGACTTAATAAGCGGCTTTTCAGATGATGGTAAGGTTGCTAAAGGTGAATTTGAAGACTTCTATGCTTATTGTGAATCCTTAGTTACTGAATAGTCCTTTCCCATACATCAAAAAACTGGTGTAATTATTTAACCTCGCGGATATGTCTTGCGTCGTTTAAGAGATCAACAATCGGGAGTGTGAGTACGCCTGGTGTATCATCAAACTCCAGAACGGTAATTGTTGTATGAGGGAAGTGCAGAAGTGCTCCACACATATATGGGAACTGCTGATTCAAAACGCGAGCTAAAAATGCTGCACTGGCGCCGCCGTGGCAGAAGATTGCGAGGGTTCTCGGTGAACTTGCGGAAGTCGACGAATTAGTATTTCTGTAATATATTCCTTTGCGGACATAACCAAGTCCTGCAAGCCACTTATCTGTTTCTTCGCCAATTTTGTCTGCATCAACCGTAGCAAGGTTATCTTTAAAAACCGGATATTCACGCCATACAGGAGTCTGCAAATCTTTTCCTTCGCGAACAAGCGCCTGAACTCCAAGCCACGGATTCCATTTATTGTTATACAAATCTTCTTCAGTGCCAAACCGGATTTCCTGCATAAAATCCAGAATCTTAATATCCTTTATTCCGGATGCTTCAGAAAAATACGCAGCAGTCTGTCTTGCCCGTCCGAGCGGCGAGCAGTAAATTTCATCAATTCCTTCTTTAAGAAGTCTCTGTGCTGCAACTGCTGCCTGTTTGTGTCCAAGCTCAGTGAGACAGTCTTTTTCGTAATTAGGGTCGCCGTGGCGTACAAGTATAATTCTCATAGTTTTTCCTTCTTATAAAATATACCATATCTTGATATTTTTTGACATATTCTGTTAAATAGTCAAACTATGTCAGATAATAAACCAAATGTTCAGACCGAAAATAAGATGGGCTTTATGCCTTTAGGAAAGCTTCTTGTTCAGATGTCGCTTCCTATGATGATTTCAATGTTTGTGCAGTCGCTCTACAATATTGTAGACAGTATTTTCGTTGCACAGATTTCTGAGAACGCCCTTACCGCTGTTTCGCTTGCGTTCCCAATTCAGAACCTCATGTTTTCAGTAGTAATTGGTACCGGTGTCGGAATCAACTCACTGCTTTCGCGCCGCCTTGGTGAAAAGAATTTTGATGAAGTAGATAAGGTAGCAAATAACGGTCTCTTCCTTACAATTTGTGGTGCAATTGTATTTATGATTGTGGGCTTTATCGTTCCGCGTCCCTATTTTGAAAGTCAGACAGATAATCCGGAAATTATTGAATACGGTGTTACTTACATGAGAATCTGTCTTATAGCCTGTGCAGGTGTTTTTGGTGGAATCACTTTTGAACGACTTCTTATGTCTACAGGTAAAACAGGGCTTTCAATGGTTTCGCAGCTTACAGGTACAGCCTTCAACCTTGTATTTGATCCTCTTTTGATTTTCGGACTTTTAGGCTTCCCTAAGATGGGTATTGCCGGTGCCGCTGTAGCAACTGTTCTCGGACAGTTTGCGGCTATGATTGTTTCGTTCACCCTTAACATTAAAAAGAACAAGGAAATCCATCTTTCCTTCAAGGGACTCAAGCCAGAAGCAAAAATTATCGGTAATATTTATGCAGTAGGTGTTCCTTCTATTATTGTCTGCTCAATCGGTTCAATTCTCGTTTACTTCCTTAATATCATTCTTGGAGCTTTCTCTACAACAGCAATTGCAGTTTACGGAGTTTACTTTAAGCTTCAGAGCTTTGTATTTATGCCGGTGTTTGGTTTGAATAACGGTTCGGTTCCAATTGTTGCCTACAACTTTGGTGCCCGCAACAAAAAGCGTGTTGTAAAAACAATTATTCTCAGTGCCGCAGGTGCCTGTGCCATTATGCTCGTTGGTGTGCTTGTATTCGAGATTTTCCCGGTACCACTTTTAAAGCTGTTCAATGCATCAGATGAAATGCTTTCTATTGGTATTAAAGCGCTTAGAATTATTGCAATTCACTTCCCTCTGGCCGCAATCAGCATTATTCTTGGTTCGGTTTTCCAGGCTCTTGGAAAGGGTGTTCAGTCAATGGTAATAAGCTTTGTACGCCAGCTGATTTTCCTGCTGCCTGCAGCGTGGCTTTTATCACTTACCGGAAAAATCGACAATATCTGGTGGGCATTCCCAATTGCCGAATTCCTTTCTCTTGCAATCTGCTGCATCCTCTTTGCAGGTGTTTATAAGAAGGAAATTAAGACTCTATAAATTTTGACAGTTTTCATATTTCCGGTATACAATTAATGAAATTCGTAATTGTGGAGAAGAGATATGAATTTGTTTCAGCTTTATATGCTTTTTTTTGGTGTAAGCACGGTCATTGGTGTACCGTTGCTTTCATCATTTCAGGTAACCCAGATTAAGGGTTCTACCTGGGGAGATTGGGTAAGCAGCCTTGGAGCTTCCCTTGGGCCGGCAGCCGGAATCTTTGTTGTCATTACAATCATCAGTTACATCATTATGAAGCCGCTCTTGAACCTTATTAAAAAGGCAGAAAACGAGACAATTACCGAAGAAGAACAAAAAAGCGTAGATAAAATCCTTAAAAAAATCAGAGTACTAACTACAATAGCTCTTATGGCTGGTTATCCTGTTGGTAATGGTTCTACCATTATTATTAAAACAATGGCTGGCAAAGTTAATTATAACACAACAGATTTAGTCATCATCATGATTTTGATTTTTTTCTATGGTTTTACTGCGGTACAGTATTCTACAAAGTGTTTTGCCACGGTAGCGCGCAAGCAGTTTTATAAGCTTAAGTTGATTTCATGTGATGATTTTAAGAAGAGTACTGTTTCACTTAACCTTGGACAGGCAATTGCAATTGCTACAGGAAATATTGCATGGCATGTTTTCTGTTCAGGATATAGTGCTGTTCGACATGGCTGGACTATGGATTTGTTTTTTAATAAGGTAGTCTTTGCTATTATTCAGAGTTTGATTTTCTGTGCTCCACTTATTATTATTACTCTTCATCAGTTACGTCGTCGTCTTTCTCAAGCGATCCGTACAATTAAAGAACTCAGAACAGAAGGTGATTTGCAGAGTCGTATTTATATTGGTTCTTTTGATGACTTTGGAATTATGATGTCGGAAATGAATCTTTTGATGGATTCTCTCCGTAATTCACTTTTGAGTCTTAAGAATGAGGTTTCTTCGGTAGATTCTAGTGCCGAGGAACTTATGGGACTTACAGAATCTTCATCTGCTGATATTGCACAGATTGTGGCCCGCTTCCAGGCTATGAGCTCTGAATCTAATAATCAGGCAGAGCTGCTTGCTTCTGTAAATGATGGTGTTGCAAAACTTAATGTTGATGCTACTAAAGTCAGCGACTTTACAGGTTTCCAGTTTAAATCAGAAAAAGAAAACGAAAACTCTATGTCCGAAATGGTAGATAACTTTAAGTCTATTACTAATCTTATTGAGCGGGCACAGAAGCTTTCCAATCAGCTTACAGAAGAATCTGTTTCGGGTAGTGCGGAAGTTAAAAAGACACAGGAAGTTATTAACGGAATTACCGAAATGTCTAAGCGCATGATTGAAGTAATTAAGGTAATCCAGGCCGTTGCTTCTCAGACAAACCTTCTTGCTATGAATGCTGCAATCGAGGCGGCTCATGCCGGCGATGCCGGAAAGGGCTTTAGTGTTGTAGCAGACGAAATCCGTAAGCTTTCTGAATCTACACAGAACTCTACAAAGGATATCAGTAATCTTATCAATGAAATTGCCAAGGCTATGGAATCTGGCTCTTCTAACATGGAGCTTACAAGTAATGCCTTCAACAGAATTCAGAAGGAAATTGAAGAGCAGAGTCAGGTTGTTGCCGAAATCTCCAAGACCGTTGGTGAACAGTCAAAGGATGCAAATTCAATTCTTTCAAGTACAAATATCATCGTAAAACAGATTGAAGATGTAAGCGGACTTGCAAAGAATCAGGCAGATTCTACATCTGAAATTATGACTAATTTGAACGAGGTTGTTAATCTTGCCGGACAGGTAAATGATTCGGTTGTTCAGTCAGAAAGCGTTGTAAAGAACTTCTCAGAATCGTTCTCTACAGTCCGCGCTAAGGCAGAAGCAAACAAGCAGTCTGTTCTCGCCATTACCGCGGAACTGGATAGGTTTAAGCTGTAGGAACGGATAGGCTTAATCAAACTCAATTTGTGTGCGAAGGTCGCCGTTTTTGCCGTAAATACAGCAGATATGGCGGCCTTCAACATTTGCATACTTGCACACAATTTCTTCACCTGATTTTACCGCCAGCTTGTAGCTTATGCGAAGCTTTTTAAAGTTACGGTTTTCGTAAACATCAGCTGGCAAAACCTCAAGAGCATAATCCAGATAAGTAAGATTATGAACATGGTCATTAAAGTCTATGTCGGCACGGCGGATAGGAAGTTCAATTTCGTTAGAGAAAGCTTCCGGTGCTGCGAGGCGAGGAAGGCGTGCTTCTTCAAAGGTGTATTTATCTTCGGGCTGATATTTTTCAATGATTTCTGGAGTCACCTTACATGGACGGTTTGTTGTAAGATCCAGACGAATCCATTTAGTTGTTCCTTTTACGGTGAGAGCCCCGTTGCAATACATTTCAAAATCACGTGTACAAACTAAAGGCTGCTTTACCGGCTCAGACCATGTGCGCGCGAGAATCTTATCTCCGTATTTCGGATAAGCGATAAGCTCAATCATCCAGTCGGTGAGTACCCAGGCCACGCCGCTGTTTGAACCTTCCAGAATAGCATCTCCGGCACGGTCTGAATGTTTATTTCCCGAGTTTTCCAGAATCTTAAGAATAGACCCCAGCTTCATGTCGCCGTTCTTTTTGTAATCTTCAAGAACCGGCTGATATTCAAAGTCAATAATCATAATGTTTTTAAAATGACAAATTTATGCATTTTTGTCAACGATTACCCCGCATGTCATCCGCTACGATAAGTAGCATAAATTTTTGCTTTTGTAATCTGTGATTTCTGTTAAAATAGAGTGGTATGCTCTAGTCTGTTGATAACGGAGGATAACTAATATGAATTTTGCAGAAAAATTAAAAACACTCAGAAAAGAGAAAAACATATCTCAGGAGCAGCTTGCAGAAAAAATTCATGTAAGCAGACAGGCAATTACAAAATGGGAAAGTGGAAACGGTATTCCCGACATTGAAAACATCTTAGCAATTTCTTCTCTCTTTAATGAATCTCTGGATTCGCTTTTAAGTGAAGAAAAAAGCCTTATATCAAAGCACGAGTTTTTGTATGAAAGCCGTACAGAATACGATCTCGACAGCCCTAAGAAAATCGACCTTAAGCTTGGTACCGCTCACGAGGTAATTATAGAAAAAACAAATGACGAAAAAATCCAGGTGATTGCGGCTTCTAACAAGCTTTCTTATGTATGCCAGCAGGTGAAGGTAAAAATCGAAGAAGAAAAAAGACGCATGGATGTTATCGTAAAGCATTCAACAGATTTGTCAGAAATTGCTTCGCTCGAAAATCTTTTTATTCTCGTGCGCATTCCGGTAAAGTTTGTTGCAGACATGGAACTCAGTGGTGAGTTTGAAAACCTTAAAATCCGCGATATTATTTTTGATGATGTTGAATACGACGGTAAGGCAAAAAATGTTTTTATAACAAATGCTACAGGCCACGTAGAGCTCAATACAAGCTCTAATCTCAACGTAGAAGTAAACAGCGTTCACGGAAAAATAGACTTCAATCATTTCCATGCAGTTTCTAAAATTAAATTTGCAGAAGGTCAGAATTATTATCTTAAAAATGCAGGCCGCTTTACACGTTTTGTTGATGCAAACTCAACAATTATTGCTGGTAAACGTGAGAAAAATAATCCTTCTGAGCCTGTAGATTTAATTGTAGAACTTAACGGCTGGAAGGCTGAGGTTCAGGTTTTGACTTCTGATAAGTAGAATAAATAACTTCAGCAGGAGTAGAGCCTTTTAGTGTAACAATATAGTTCCCGCTTCCAGGCTCTCCCTTTACAAGCTTTACATTATCATAGCACACCTCGAGTTCGGGAGTTCCCGAGCCCGCAGGTGTTTTCATTTTAACGGTGCCGGTAAAGGTTCCGTTTTGAGACATATTTGAATGTGTTATGATTTCGCCGTCAAATATCCAGCCTGCTTCGTCGCAGTAATTTGTGTAGCGCATTGTTACAATGGCGCCTGCACCCTTTAGCTTTACGTCATAAAAGCAGGTTCCAGAAATAAGTCCATTTACAGTTTCTGTTCCTACCTTGCCAAGCGAACTCTTTTTGTTTAGGTAGGTGAGTCGTGTTTGAGTTTCATTCAGCTTTTTAAAGAAGGTGAGGGCATGCTCTTCTACAGAGCCCGCCTGTGAAGGTGAACTCTGCGCAAACACAGAACAGATTACAAAAAATGAAATTATAATACTTAACAGCTTTTTCATACCAGCTATTCCTATCGGCTCATCTTGTAGATTTCGAGCATGTCTTCTTCTTTCAAGAAGCGTGCCGAACCCTTACCACCGTTTACGCCTACGGCACATTTGTGAGCCATTAATTTAAGATCGTCATCAGTTGCATTTATGCCAAGCTCGCGGAGGTTAGTCGGCATTTTGATTTCGCGGTAGAAGTCTTCCATTGCTTCAATTCCCTTGAGAGCAATGTCTTCATCTGAACCTGCGTTTGCAGGAACACCCATAACATTAATTGCATAGCGCTTAAAGCGTGGAAGACAGTTTTTGTAAACATAACGTGCCCAGCTTCCCCACAGAGCAGCAAGCCCAGCACCGTGTGCAACATCGTAAAGTCCGCCAAGCTCGTGTTCGAGCTTGTGAGTCATCCAGTCGCCGCCGTCGTTACCGCAGCCTGTGAGTCCGTTATGAGAAAGGCTTCCGGCCCACATAACCTCTGCGCGGGCATCGTAGTTTTTAGGATCCTTTACCAGAATCTTTGCGTTTTCTTTTACAGTGCGGAGCAGAGCTTCTGCCATAGAATCTGTAATTTCCATATTTCCGCCGTTTGTAAAATAGCGCTCCATTGTGTGCATCATAATATCAGTACAGCCGCAGGCAGTCTGATAATTAGGCAAAGTCATTGTAAGCTCCGGATTCAAAATAGCAAACTTTGGACGTCCAAAATCACTTGAATATCCGCGCTTTACAAGGCCTTCTTCCTTAGTAATTACAGAAGAATCGCTCATTTCACTTCCGGTTGCAGCAAGAGTCAAAATTACACCAAGAGGCATGCTTGCCTTCGCCTGGCGCTTGTAATCATAAAAATCCCATACATCGCCGTCGTTCATCAGGCCGTAGCCGATTGCCTTAGCCGAATCAATTGCAGAACCGCCGCCAACCGCAAGCAGAAAATCTACACCTTCTTTTTTACAAAGCTCGATTCCTTCATATACAAGGCTCAAATGAGGGTTCGGAACAGCACCGCCAAGCTTTACATATTTAATTCCAGCAGCATCAAGCTTATCTGTAACGCGCTGCATCAGCCCCGAGCGGATTACACTTCCTCCGCCGTAATGAATCAGCACCTTTTTACCGCCAAATTCCTGAACCAGTTCAGCAACTTTATTTTCGGTATTCTTTCCGAACAAAACCTTTGTAGGTGTGAAATATTTGAAATCGAACATTATAACTCCTTGCGACATTCCGCATAATATAAATGATAAACGAAAAATCCAAAATCGCAAGAAATAACATATTCAATAATTGTATGATTCTACTGCCGGGTGCCTCTTGTCTTTTTTTACGAACTTCTGCATAATTAAATATGGAAAATATATCAATAATTCTTTCAGACTTAGACGGAACCCTCTTCCGCGACGACAAATCAATTTCAGATTTTACAAAGCAGACAATCAGACAGGCTCAGGCAAAGGGCATTAAGTTTGGTATCTGTACCTCCAGAGCAAGGATGAATGCCATAAAATTCCTTGATGGAATTGAACCGGATATTCTCATCACAAATGGCGGCGGCATTGTTTATCTTAAAGATCAGAAGATTTACAGCTGTGAGTTTACTGTAGAAGAAATACGTAAGCTGATTTCTGCAGCCTTTGAAGTTTTTGGAAAGGACGTAATAATTTCCGCAGATAACGAGCATGCCCTTTATTCAAATTCGCGCGAAGAGCTGGGCGACAAATTCTGGACCTTTAATGATTTTTCAGACTTCCGCGAAACCTGCATGAAGATGTGTATTGAAAGTCTGGATAAGGAAAAGGTAGAAAAGGTTGCTTCGGTGCTTGGCCTTGAAAATATCGATTATCTTCCGTTTTCAGATATTCCATGGTACAAGCTCAGTAAAAAAGCAGCTACAAAGGAAAAGGCAATAGAAGAATTGTGCCGACACCTGAATATTACAACCTCTGAAATTGCTGCCTTTGGCGACGACTTTAACGACATTGGAATGCTCAAGCTTTGCGGTAAAGGCGTAGCAATGAAAAATGCAATTGAAGAAGTAAAAAACGCCGCCGATGTGGTTTGTGATACCAACGAAAACGACGGCGTTGCTAAATGGATAGAAAATAATTTATTTATTCTTAAGTAAATCGCGGATTTCTTCGAGGAGAATTGCTTCGTCGGATTTAACGATTGCAGGCGGCTCCTCGGGTTTTTCTGCTTCCTTCTTTTTGAATTTTTCGAAAATCTGGATTACTACGAAAATACAGAAGGCTACAATCAGGAAGTCTACGATTGTCTGAATGAAGGCACCGTATTTGATTTCTGTTTCGCCGATTTTGAACATAAGAGAAGCGAAGTCGATTTTGCCCAAGGCAAGGCCAATGAGCGGCATGATGATGTCGTTTACAAGGCTTGTAACGATTTTTCCAAAGGCACCACCGATTATTACACCGACAGCCATATCAATCACGTTTCCGCGTGAAATAAACTTTTTGAATGCACTTAATTCTTTTGTTGCGGCACTGAGGCCGTCTTTTAAGTTTGCCATATAATTTTACCTCTTGTTTCCATTATATGGCTAAATCCGGATTTTTTGTATAAAAATTATAGATTACACAATCTATCGAAGGCAGGTTTTGGTATTCCGCCCTCTCCAAACAAGAGTGGTGCATCTGTGCGGCCAGGGGCTGGGAAGTTGTTTTTCCAGCTCATCGGGTCGGTAATGCCCCAGAGAAGTACGTCTTTAAGAATACCTGCGCGTGCTTCCTTTTTAAAGCATTCAAAAATTTCGGCATAGCGTTCTGCCTGCAGGTCTAAGAATGCTTTATCATATTCGCGGCGCGGATCCGGATGTTCAAAATCCTTGTCGACATAGGCAGAAATTTCCATTTCTGTAACAATTACGTTCAAACCAAGGCTTCCGTAAAGTTCAATTGTTTTTTCAATTTCACTTACCGGAGGATTTTCGATATTTATATGCATCTGAATGCCTACAGTATCAACAGGAATTCCACGTTCAAGCATACCTTTTACAAGCTTATACATGCCCTGACGTTTTCCTTCAAACATTTCAAGGTTGTAATCATTTATAACAAGGCTTGATTTTGGAAAGGCTTCCTTTGCCCAGATAAAGGCTTTATCAATATATTCTGGTCCAATAATATCAAACCACTGAGAGTGTTCATTTCCATCACGAAGACCATAATTTTTGTCGCTTATACATTCGTTTACAACATCAACAGAGCAAATATCATCCTTGTAGCGTGCTCCAACTGTCATAATGTAATGCTTAAGTCGTTCTTCGAGCTGCTCTTTAGAGGCTTTGCCACCTTTACCATCTTCAAAAATCCATTTTGGTGTCTGCTGATGCCAAATAAGAGTGTGCCAGCGCATATCCTGATTGTTTTCTTTCGCAAACTTGAGCAGTCTGTCTGGACCTGTAAAATCAAAGGTATCTTCGGCCTTGTAAATCTTGCCCATTTTGCAATCGTTTTCGGCAACTACAAGGTTAAACTGATTTGCTGCAAGCTCGTAATCCGGCATGCGGCCCTTTGGGAAAGGCTCCGGCTCCGGGTAATTGAACTCTGGCACTTCAGGAGTAGGCTTAAAGTTCTTTTTGAAGTCAGCATAGCGAGTCTTAATCTTTTCATACAGCTCAGCCTTTTCGGCATCATTCAGCAAAATGATTCCGCTGACTGCAGCGCCAACTCTAAAATAATCCTTATAGCATTCGAATAATCTTTTCATGCTTAAAATTATGATGTAAAGCAGAAGAAAAAAATAGCGGGGTTTTTTCTTATTGAGGGTTTATTTCAAACCCTCAAAACGGCGAAGTCAAGGCTTTAAGCGAAAGCGTGCCTTGACTCGACGTAATAATAGTAAAAATCTCTAACCATGAATAATATGGCTTTCGGAGCAAAGGCAACCGGTTGCTGACTACAACGTTTTCGGCATGAGTTTTAAGTATAAATTTATTGTTTTTCAAAATTTAATTAGTGCATTATTTTTTACTTAGTGATAGAATGAAAATGAGCGTTTCTGCGAAATTTTTTGCCCGTCGGAGCGGGAGAAGAATTAGTAAAACGTTTAATAGGAGTATAAAAAAGCATGCGTATTAAATCTGTCTTCAGTCACAGTTTTGAAAAGTATGGCAAGGTTCTTACAGGTTATGATGTAACAGACCTTCTCAAAAAACTGGACGACACTACAAAAAAACCGGACAATGCCGTAATTTATGAACCAGGTGATGCTGGTCTTGAAAGCCTTCCAATCGCTAAGGAATTCAGCGACAATGCTTACGGCGGAATGCCAATTCAGGTTGGTTACTGCAACGGTAACAACACAAAGC
>CAMJNC010000024.1 GCA_946407195.1 uncultured Treponema sp.
AGAAAACTGCATTAATTCTAGAGATTTAAAGAACTGCAGCTGGAGTTCGGGTAAAGGCTCCTGGCGTGGAGTATATGGTGCTGCAGGCGGAATTACAGGATTTAACTGGGATAACGGAGTGATTCGTAATTGTGTAAATTATGGAGAAATCTGGTTGAATACTTATTATGATTCTGAGGGAATTGGAATTAATGGATTACCAGGGGCTATATGCGGTGCACAATCTACAGGACGTAATACTGCAAAAGTAGAATACTGTTATTGGTTAAAAGACTGTGTAAGAAGTGACCAAACCCAAAACAGAGATGCTTCTTCCAGTACAAAAAGGAATTGGCTTGTAGCAGTTCCTACTAATTATTCAATAAATAGCATTGAAGGGGGAACCTTTACAGCTAATGGATTTTTTCAATCAAAAGATAATGGTACTCTTTCAAATGGACCTTCTATAAAAGGGCAGCCTCAAAATGTAGCATATAATAATCTTGTAGAAGCTTTGAATGCTTATGCAGATACAGTAGATCCAAATCATACATCATTAAAAAGATGGAAAGCTGATTCAACTTATGCGGCTGTATTTGAGTGAAAGAGGAGCTGAATTATGAAAAAGACAATAAAACTTTTACAAATATTATTTAGTTTCTCTAGTATTCTTCTTTTCGTTTCCTGCTTAAATTCAGCTGGAGACAGAGAGGAATCTGATAATAGGACTATAATCTTTAATGGTAATATTTCACTTGATAATTCCTGTCTGAATCTTGTTGATTATTCAGTTAATTCTGCAGCACGATCTGCTCAACCTTCGCTTCCTGCAAGCATTACTTATTATGCAAAAGCTATAAATATTGATAATGAAACCGATGTTATATTTTCAGAAGATATTGATCAGATAAATGGCAGTTTTTCTATTCCGTTAAAAACAGGTGCAGTCTGGAGAATAGAAGTTGGCGCTACAGGTGTATCAGCAATTAATTCTTCTGATACAGATGCAGTCCTGATTAAAGATACTTTTGATTTTAATCCGGCAACTGCGACAGAACCAAGAATTGAACATACATTTTATCTAAGACCCTATATTTCATCTACGGGAAAAGGAAAACTGTATCTTAATTTAAAAGTAGAAAATCCAAAAGATAATAATATAAAAAAAATAGAAATTGTGCCTCAGCATAAATTGAATGAAGCAAGAAGTGAGGCAGAAATTACAACAGTGTGGAGTTCAGTAAGTAATTGGGAGTCTACAGAAAAATCTGTAATTTTTACTTCCCAATTAAATGCGACTTCAACCGTAAATTTCTTCCTCCATGCAGATGAATTCAAAAGTGGAATATGGGAAGTTGCTATTAATTTTAGAGATGGAGAAAATCAGCTTCTTTTTTCAAGTATTCAAGTAATTAGTGTATATGACAATCTTATAACTGAAAAGTGGGAATCTAGCAAAACAACGGCTTCTTCAAACGAACTTATAGACGAAAATGGCGTATTTAAACTTACTACCCTTCTTATAGATTCTTACGGACTTACAGATTTTTATGTAGGTGGTACAGGTGCAAATGATGAAACTGGTAGTGGATCTCCAATGAAACCTTTTGCAACTATCACAAAAGCAATTGCAGTAATTAATGGAA
Source organism: uncultured Treponema sp. (assembly GCA_946407195.1). GTDB lineage: Bacteria > Spirochaetota > Spirochaetia > Treponematales > Treponemataceae > Treponema_D. The sequence goes on from CAMJNC010000024.1 coordinate 1,626, forward strand.
TAAACAGATTAGATAAAACTTATACACTCCATATAAAAGATGGAATTTCACAAACTGTAGATAATCAGATAGTAATTCAAGCAAACATTTCCATTGAATGCTATACAGGAAATTCTTATGGAAACCGGCTTGGAACGGCAACTATAACATCAAAAAGTTCTGATTGTATTATTAAAATACTTCATTCAACAGGAAGTCCTGCCCTTACAATAGAAGGTGTAAAACAAAATAACTCCTGGACTGGGCTAAAGCTAAAATCAGCATCAGTATATAATAGACCAACTAGTCAAACAACACGTGGTGTCAGTATTACTTCAAATGCTTCTTTCTATATGAATGGTGGTGAAATTTCAGGTAATACAATAACTACAGCAGGAAATAAAGGTGCTGGTGTTTATGTTGAAACTGGTGGCTATTTTATAATGGGTGGAGGAATTATAACCAGTAATACTTCTCCAGGCCTAGGCGGAGGAGTTTACGTTGCAGAAGGCGGCGACTTTACTATTAAAGGCGGTAGTATTACTGGTAACAAAGCAGTTAACGGTGGCGGTGTGTATGTTGATGGTGCTATGACGATTGGAGGTACAGCGTTAATTTCTGAAAATAGTACAAATGCATCACCTTCTTCTTCATCAAACATCTATCTTCCAAACGATAAACTGATAAAAATTAATGGCGATATTGACGGTTCAACAATCGGTATTACTACTCAGACTGCCCCGACTATTGGAAACAACATCCGCTTTACAGAAGGTTACGCTTATGACAAGGAATGGGGACAAAATGGTACCAATCACCCGTATAAATATTTCCACAGTGATGTATCCGGATATTCTATAATAACAGACCCGACACAAGATAATCCAGCTACACAGGATGTAGACGAAAATACCGGCGACGCTTTTCTGGCAACCAGTGGTGGTAAGATTAAGCAGAAGAATAGGGTAACTGTCTATTTAAGGATTGAAACAATGACATCTGATGTGCCAGGAAAAGTCTGTTATAAGCTGGGATGGGAATCTACCGGACCTTTAGAGGAACCTTTACAAGATAATGTAACAACGAGTGTTGTTCTAAAATATAAGGGAGTTGCTGTTCCACAGGATCTCTGGGAATACACTCAGGTTAATGGAAATTCAATAATTTATGGCAAGCTGTATCTGGATTCCAGTTTGCCAGCTGGAAAATATACTGTTGAAGCAGATTTTACTTATGTAGACCCAACATATTATCCAAATGGTCTTATATACGCCGCTTCACTTGAAATAACAAAAGAATGATTTTGAAGAATCAGGAAGGTGAGATATGAAAGAAAAAAGATATATGACAATTATTAAATCTCTTTTACTTGCTGCGGCTTCCTTTGCCTTTTTGTCCTGTTCGAATTTGTTCGGGGACAGTTCTTCCGAAAGCAGTACTACAGAGAAAAGTTCATCAGATAAAACTCAGACAATAACAATTACAGGAAACATTTCCATTTCAGAGGAGCTTAAAGAATCAGGTGCCTTGCCTGCAGAATATCTCTTTCTTCTCAATCAGATAAATGATTCAAACGAAAGATCAGCCTTTCCTTCTTATCCAAGCAACCCTCCGCAAGATAACTATTATGCAACAGCTACCAAAGATGGCACAAATTTTATTAACGGAGATATAACACAAAACGGCTCTGATGTAAGCTTTACTATGGCTATTCCAGTTGATAACACTCCAACAACCTGGACCATAGAAGCAGGATTAAAAGATACTTTTAATGAAAGTCTGGTTACAATCCTTAACGCTGCCTATTCGAAATCCTTTTCTAACACAGATCCATCTTTTTCAGAAGACTTTATTTTAAAACCTTTAACCACAGGCTCTGGTAATATAGATTTAACTATAAACTATGAAACCTCAGATGCTAATACACCAGATACTTTAGAATTATATCTGGATGGAGCTTCAGAACCGGTTTCAGCGGGTACAGGCGAAACAATATCTCTAGAAAAAATCACTTTGAAAAACAGACCAACCGGCACCTATAAGGCAAGACTGGTCTTCAAGAAAAACGGCTACGTAGTATTTACAGATTATCAGGGAATTACCGTTTTCCCTAACCTGACCACAAATACCTGGGTATACAGTAAATCCGGCATCTACACTCCAATAAATTCAAGTGGTGTTTATAAACTTACGGACGCTCTGGTTGAGGATTACCTGATTACACAAATCTACGTAGGCAATGTAACAATTGGAAGCACAACAATTTCTGGTAAAGACGACAAGGGAAACGGAACCATTTTTGCACCTTTTGCCACCTTTGCAAAGGCAATTACTTTCTTAAAAGAAAATGGAAAAACAGACAAAGATTATACTATCTGGATTAGTGGCGTGCATACAGGTCCATTCACAATTCAGGATGAAACAAGCCCTGCAAAGCCAGTTAATGCACAATCGCTGACAATCAGTGGCGTTACGGGAAATACAAGCGACAGTCTTAAAGGCGGATCTAGCGGGTCAGTTCTAACAGTAGACACTGCTGTACCTGTAACGATAACAAACCTCAAGATTACCGGGGGAAATGCGGATACCGGCGGTGGAATCAATATAACAAAAGGAACTGTAACACTGAGCACAGGAGCACTTATTGCAGATAATTCTGCAAGCACTTCTGGCGGAGCAATTTATGTAAGTGCAAATGGAAACCTTAAAATTGCAAGTTCAGCAAAAGTCACAAAAGTCAACGACTCTGCTATTTCTGACAAACATAATGATATTTACCTCAGTGCTTCCAAAACATTAGAAATAGTTGAAACTCTAGATTCAACAGCAACGGCCACAATAACTTTACCTTCTCTTGTTCGCGGAACACAAGTTCTTTCTGGAAGTTGTACATCAGCCAATATAGAGAAAATACATGTTAGTGACAGCGAATGGAACATTATTTCTCATAGCAATGTTGGAAAACTAGATGCACCTCTCTATGTTTCTTCTGCAACCGGAGCAAGTGATTCAAATACAGGAACAGCTTTACATCCTTATGTAACCGTAAAACAGGCTACAATGCAGGTATGGAATACAGCAGATGATAATGAAACTACAATTAACATCGTTGGTGAAGTAACAGGTGTAGCCGGAGGTGCAACTGGTGCACAGCAATATGTAGAAGTGTCTAATAGTGTAACTAATCCAAAAATCAGATTAAAGGGAACGACAAACACTGCTAAAATAAATCCTAATCCTAATAATGGTACGGAAAATCGAAAGGCTCTTGGAATCAATTCCAAGGTTGATTTAACTATAGAACAACTTACTATTACCGGCGGTAATACCACTGGGCATGGAGCCGGAATTTATTCGAATATTGCGGGTGTCACTCTTACTCTTGATACAGGGGCTATTGTTTCTGGTAATACTGTCAATAACACAAGCGGTTATGCAGGTGGTATTTATATTACCGGAGATAATAACGACCGTGCAAAATTAATTATGAAATCGGGCTCTCAAATAAAAGGCAATTACGCTGTAAATGGAGGTGGAGTTTATCTTTCTTATGCTGATTTATGTATGTCTGGAACAGCACTGATTGGAGAAACTGCATCTGCACCTGCTACAAACACCACTGGTGGCAATTACGCTGTAAATGGAGGTGGAGTTTATGTTGCCTCGACTGGCTGCATATGGCTTGGATACTCTGCTCCTAGTGATAATGAAAATGCAGTTTTGGCTTTAACAGATGGTTATGGAATTCTTCATAATTATGCTTCAGCTTGTGGTGGCGGTATTTATAATAATGGCGGAACTGTAAAAATGAAAACTGGGGCTATTTCATATAATGGAACAGCAATAAAAACGATAGATGCACAAGGCGGAGGTATTTATAACCTAAAAGGAACAGTTAATCTTTCTGGAGGACAAATCACCAGAAACCAAGCAAGTTATGGTGGTGGGATTTTCAATAAAGGAGCATCAGATTCTGTGGATGCAAAAGTTTTTCTAACGGGTACAGCGCTTATTGGCGGCAGCGGAACAGATGCTGCCTCTGAAACAACAGGAAATTGTGCTATGCCATACGGAACTAATAACAATTTAAATGCTGGAGGAGGTATCTTCAATACTGGTGGTAATATTTATCTCGGTTATGCTTCTTGTGGTAATGATGGAACCCCAAGCGGTAAAACCTCTTTGACAGGTGGAATTTGTCAAAATTACGTCTTATATAAGAGCCAACCAACTAATCCAAATACTGCCAATGCTGGTGGCGTATTTATGACAGATCATAGTAAATTATATTTTGATACTGGAAACATCTCGTATAATGGTGCCTGCTGGGGTGGAGGCATTTTCATGGATTTAAATTGGAATGTTCTGACAATGACTGGCGGTACAATGACAAGCAATTTGGCTGTAAATACGAGTGAAGGAAAAGGTGGAGCAGTATATATACAATCAACATACGGTGGTTCGCTTGGAACTAATATTTCTAATTTTGAATTAAGTGGAACAACTGCAAGTATTCCTTCTACGGGTATAAGAAACAATGATATATATCTTGTAGGAGCAAGAATAAAAATTAATGGAAATTTAGGTAATTCTTTTGCTGCAAAAATCACTTCCTCTTCTTACTCAGATGGAAGACAAGTTCTGGAGCCAAAATCCAATTCAGACTCCGATATAGCCTACATAACAAACAATTTCACAAAATTTTCTCTTACAAATGAAAACTATTACATAATCTCTAATGGCAATATGTTTAGCGCACCTTCAGTCAAATCTGTCACAACCTTCGAAAACGCAAAAACCTATGCCGCATGTTCTCAGGATGATCTTTCATATCTGGAAGGAAAAGTTGACGCATCGAGTAACAGACAAAGTTGCTCTGGTGCAACTATAAAATTAGCAAATAATATAACAATAACGGGTAATTATGAGCCTATTGGAAACTATTATCAATATACATTTGAAGGAACTTTTGATGGTAATAATAAAACCATAACATATAATGACGTCACAATTACTTCTCTGCATGTCGGAGGTATTATTGGCTATGCTAAAGATGCAACAATAAAAAATTTGACTGTTACAGGTTCTTTAAATACAACACGCTCAGATGCGATTGGAGGGATTATAGGATGTATAAGCAGTAATGGAGGAACTATATCCAATTGCAGTTCTTCAGTGAATATTACTTCGACCCAAAGATATGTTGGAGGAATAATTGGAGAAGCCAGATCTTCTGATGGAACAAGAGATATAATAATTGATGGTTGTTCTAATTCCGGAAACCTTACAACTACATCTGACTCTCCTAGTTGTGGAGGTATTGTCGGGTCGGCTTCAGCTTGTATCATCAGAAACTGTATTAATACCGGAACAATAACAAGCATCAACTTTGCGGGTGGTATAGTAGGTAATCATGCAGGAGCTCCAACTAACGGTACAGACCATGGTTGTGAAATAATAAACTGTGGAAACATGGGCAATATAAGTGCAAACGGCTCTGGATCTGATCTATATGCAGGAGGAATCACAGGAGGACAGAATTCTTCAAATCAAAACTGGTTACCAACTATAGAATACTGTTTTTCTTCTGGATCTGTAACTGTAACATCTACTTCAACGAATGCCCGTGGAATTGTAGGTTATTCATCAAGTGGTACAACTAGTTGGAATGGTTCTATAACAAAAGTTTATTATCTTTCAGGAAGTGCAACCAATGGTGGTGTTTATTTTGGTGAAGAAAAGGCAAGTACATATACAAGCGCATCTACAATCTTAACTGAGTTGAATGGTTTAAATACTTCACAACCTACAATTTACAAAAAATGGAAAGTAAGTGGCAACGGTTTTGTGTTTGATGAATAAACTAAACTTCTACTGTAATACTTTTCTGCAGTTCCAGGACTTTCTCGAGGGGGAGGCCTGAATAAAGAGCAACTTTTTCGGGAGACAAGTTATCGGACAGCATTGTTCTCGCAGATTCAATGGCCTTTTGTTCTTGGCCATCTTGGAATGCGTCTTCTTTTTTTACAGCAATATCCATTTTATAACTGTATTGTGCGCAAAGCATATTTCTAACCTCCCTGGATTTTCTGTCTAGATAATCCACTAAGATTCCTTCTTCCATTGCCTGCTCAATTGCTTTCTGGAATGATCTTTTTGGATGCCACTTGTCAAAATTCAATTCTACAATTTCTATAAAGCGGCAGTACTGTCTTAGGATATCACAAGATTTTGCTAACGGCAACAATTTTGAATCAGAGCAGTTTTTGATTTTTACAACAAGCTCCAGCTTACTGCTGTCTTTTGTATAAAACGCATCTGATAATCTTAATTCCTGCTCCAGCGGCTGATCCTTTTTGCCTACATAGACAACATAAAAATCAGGATTGGGAATTTTATATACTTGTTCTGCATATCGCTGTTTTATAGGAACGATTCCTTCATAAATCCTTGTTACATACTCAAGACATCGTAATGGCATGTTCCCATTTACAGTAGATTGATGTTCTACCAGTACAATAAGCTTTCCATTTATTTCCCAACTCACATCATTGTTGAAAGTCGTATATAGAGCCTGTTCAATAACTTTGCGTTCCAGTGAAACTTCTTTCAGCTTAAAATCATTCCCCGAAAGAGCGTTATAAAGAGCAAGAAAGTTTTCCTTTCCTGTCTTGTCTGTTCCAAATAAATCTGTGAATACAGAATCCTTGTATTTTCTGTTCCAAAATGCCATATGCAACTCCTGTTATAATAATGTTAGAGATACAAAATCCCCACACCATATAAATAGTGGCACTTTAATCATTTTAGGAAGTTTTTTGGAAAAAAAATTTGTTATATGTGCGGAAAATCTGCTTTCCATGTTATAATGAGGAGAGTTGGTATAGGCGGAGGCAAATATGGATACTAAGGCGCTTTATAGTTTGCAGTATGGGGTGTTTATGCTCGGGACAAAGGCGGGCGGGAAGATTAATGCGTGTATTACGAATACGTGTTTTCAGGCGGCGAATGGGCCGACCCGTATTGCTATTTCGGTGATTAAACAGAATCTTACCTGCCAGATGATTGAAGAGAGCGGGGCCTTTGCGCTTTCTGTGCTGGACCGCAGCTGCAGCTTTGAAACTATTAAGCGTTTTGGTTACCAGAGCGGACGCGATGCAGATAAGTTTGCGGGCTTTGAATATGAAACTGCACAAAATGGATGTCCTTATATTTCGAAAGAAGCTTGTGCTGTAATCGAGGCAAAGGTTTGTAATAAGCTTGATTTAGGAACTCATATGCTTTTTATTGCCGAAGTAACCGAAGCTAAGGTACTTGGAAACGGCGAACCTTTAACCTATGCTTACTATCAGAGTAATGTAAAACCAAAGGCTGGTAGTGCTGCGGGAGGTACAGGTGCGGCCGGTGAACAAAAACCGATAAAGGGCTGGCGATGTAAAATCTGCGGTTATGAATTTACAGGAGCAGAGCTTCCGGCTGATTTTGAGTGCCCGATTTGTGGACATCCAGCTGAGGATTTTGAACCTTTCTATGAATAACCTCCGTAAAAAGCTGATTGCGGGGCTTGTGTTTAGTCTGCTGTGTGCCTCTATTTTTGCACATGGCGGAATGTTCAGCGGTGAAAAAAAACTGCGGGTTGTAAAGACTCAGTGGTTCGATATTATTTACCCGGAACGTTGTGAATCAAGTGCCGCAATTTTATTTGCAAAGGCTGATGGCGTGTACGAGGAAGTAACCGCGCAATACGAGCTTACTCCTGCCTTTAGAATGCCTGTAATAATTACTCCCGCTGTAGAAAAGTTTAATGCCTTCTGGACAGCGGTTCCTTATAATCATATAGCAATTTACGATACGGGAGCATCCGGTTCAAGTGATCTTGCCGTATTCAGCGAAACTCTGCTTTCTACCTTCCGCCATGAACTTACCCATGCAGTTACCTACAACATGAAAAACGGCTTCTGGCGTGCGATGGGAAAGTTTTTTGGAGATGAGTTTGCACCGGGAATGGTTACAGTAACTACCGGAATGGCAGAGGGTGCAACTGTTACAAGTGAAAGTGCTGCCGGGGAAGGCAGACTGAACGATGAATATGCTAAGCATTACGTAAAGCAGGCCAAAATTGAGGGAAAGTTTCCGTCTTATCATGATGTTTCTGGAGCAAGCGATGTGTCGCCGTCTGGTTCACCGTATTATTTTAACGGGGCTTTTCACGGATGGCTGCAGGAAAAATATGGTCTTTCAGCTTATGCTGATTTCTGGTACAGGGTTGTAAACGGAAAAAGCCTTACTATTGCCGGGGCCTTTAAAAAATCTTTTGGTATAAAGCTTAGTACAGCGTGGAAGCAGTTTATAGCTGATTATGAGGTTCCACAAATCGAAGCAAACCCGGTAAGGGCAGGACAGGCACAGGACTTTTTTGAGCCGGCTCTGGCTGATTATTCGCGCTTGAATAATGCGGGCTCATTATATGGCAGTCTTTCTGCGGCAGGGTCTAAGCTTATCTGGACAGACCGTTTTGGTGGTAGAGTTTTTTTACGTGAGGCTGATTTACAGGGGGCGAATGAAGATTCGTCTCACACACCGCTTCCTGTCCTCTTCTCACTGCGGGGGCTCACAACCGCCCGCCTTTCTTCCGACGGGCGTTTTATAGCCGCCAGTTACATGAGCGAAAGCTCCCCGACGGTAAGCGCCCGCGTAAAAATTTACGACCTCGAAAAGCATTCCTTTTACAAAGTAAAAGAATCTGGCCTCAAGAACGTGGCAATTTTAGCGGCTAAAGACGCAGGCAGCAACCATCACACCTATTACCTCATCGCCCAAAAATATTTTTCGCAGGTCTATTCAATTGCAGTATATAAAATCAGCCTGGATAAAGAGGGCCGCATAAAAGGAACGGAGCCTTTTGCAGAGGTTAGGCTTGGTACTGAGACTAACCCTTATGCGTTTACTCCTTTGCAGGACGGAACCTTTGCCTGGCTTAAAAAAGAGCGCATGAGTTACTGCCTGTGCATAAGCGCGCTGGACGGAACTCTGCTTAAGAGCTATGACTTTCCAGACGGAATGGTTGTAAGGTCTCTTTCTGCCTGGGGTGGGGCGGCGGCAGCAGAGATGTCGGCAGATTCAGAGACCTCGGTTACTGTTTTCTATTTCAGTTATGCTCAAAAAGGCACTCTCCCTCGTTTGGGCCGCCTTGAGCTTGGCTCTGGCGGCGTAAAGCTTTCTTTGAGCAGCGAAGATATTTCCGGTGGTGTTTTTGAGCCGGTTTTCTGGAACGGAAAGCTTGTTTATATAGGCGAGTTTTACCGCCAGAACAGACTCTTGTGTCTGGCCGGTGGCGATTTGGGAGATGCCGGAAGCCTGACACGTGGCATTAGCCAGGACGACTTTGACGGTGATTCTGGAGAACTAACTCCCCAGCTTCCATCCCTCAATTCAAAGCCTTATAATCCGTTTTCGTATCTGAACCGTGGAATTCTTCTTCCATTAAGTATGTATAAACCGGATCATATTGGCCCCAATGCAGCAGACAGCTCTGAGTTTTACTCTTATCTTCTGGGTGTAACCTATATTACAGCTCAGCCCTGGACCAGCGGGGCAACAGACTTTTATACACTTACCGCTGGCTGGGATTTTGAAACCGAAACGGCCGGTGTATCTTTAAAAATCAGAACTGGAACAGAAACTCCTTTATTTCAGACTCAAACAGAAATTAAGTCCGAATTCAATTCTCAAGGCTGGAAGCAGGGTGGTGGAATCTTTACTTTTTCTTCTACTATGGCAACTGGTAATAAATCTAAGCTTACGCTTTCAAATACAACAAAGGCACTCATAGGAAGTCAGAATATATATCATTATTATATAGAAGATATTGTTTCTTTAACGTGGTCTAATATTATGAAGGCAGGCCCTGGTCGTTTCGAAAATAAAGGTGCGGCTTTTTCTATAAGCTATGGCGGCAGAAGAGATGCTCCGTTTGAAGCTGATTCTGACCCTTATGCAGATTTATCTGCTCTTTCGGCGGCGGTAAGATTAGCTATTCCACGACTGCTTCCTTTTGAATCGGCTTATGGCTTTACTTATAATATTCCGCTTAATCTTGGTTTTAAAATTTTACCAACTTCGTCTATTTACGGTTATGCAAGCTTTGGAAAAGAATATTCTAGTGGCAGCGGGAAGAATGCAAAGGATCATCTTGGACGTGTAGTTTTTGATGCGTCCTTAGACCTTCTTGTTTTTTCAATGGATGTTCAAAAAGCAATTCCGGGTATTACTGCAGTGTATTTGAATGATTTTTATATCAGCACCGGATATGCTGCTACAGGAACGGCTGGCTCTGCAACCTTTGGGGGCTTTCAGACTGCAAAGCTTGGAGAATATTTTAAGGCTGTTGCAGACGGGCGCGGTTATTATCTGGATTCTGTATACATAAAAACAGCTGTTGAACTTACCCCGAATATAGGAATTCTTGCAAGTACTAATTACAAAATTACGCTATATTCGGTTTTCAGCGTGACAATTCACTCACTTACAGCCCTGGAACCGCTTGAAAGGTTAAGACTGTCTTTTGGCTTTACGATGAATTAATTCACTTTAATCTGGCTTAAAACTTCTCCAATTGGCTCGTGAATTACGAGTGATGCCATGTGATCCTGTGGAGTGCTTGATTTATTCAGTAAAATCAGGTTTTCACCATGGAAATAGTCTATGAGCCCTGCTGCCGGGTAAACTGTAAGCGAGGTTCCGCCAATAATCAGGGTGTCTGCTGCCTTAATTGCTTTTACTGCTCCTTCAATTACCCTCTGGTCCAGACCTTCCTCGTACAAAACAACATCAGGCTTTACAAGACCGCCGCATTTTTTACAGTGAGGAAGCTTGTCCGGTGCATTTTCACTTTCAATTATTATTTTTTCATCATAAAACTCGTGACAGTCCAGACAGTAGTTGCGCAGGGTGCTTCCGTGGAGCTCATAAACATTTTTGCTACCTGCCAGCTGATGAAGCCCGTCAATATTCTGGGTTACAACTGCCAGCAATTTGCCGGCTGCTTCTAATTCAGCAAGTTTATAATGTGCGGCATTTGGTTTTATTCCCTGTGGCAAAAGCTTGGCTCTGTAAAAGCGATAAAATTCCGGGGTGTTCTGGTAGAAAAAAGTACGGCTGATAATCTGCTCTGGAGGGTATTTCCACTGCTGATTGTATAGTCCGTCTACGCTGCGGAAGTCTGGAATGCCAGATTCTGTTGAAACTCCGGCTCCACCGAAAAAAACAATTTTTTTGCTTTTATCAATAATCTGCTGTAAAATTGTAATGTCAGCTGTACCCATTCTTGATCTCCTTATTAAAAGTATAAAAAAGTCTTAATTAATTATAACTCAGTTTTAACTAATTAAATAGTATAATCCAACCGATAATATAATGAGGGATTTTAAAATAAAGAATTTTTTTTCTAAACAGAGGTACTTAATGAATAAAGTGAAAAAAAGTTTCTTAATTACAATGCTGATTGTTCTCACTCCGTTTGCTATGTTTGCACATGGTAAAGGTGATGTTGAAGACATTCCAGTTGAGAATTTAAACAGCTGGCAGGAACAGTTTGATCTGGACAGCCGCAAGCCTGGAAAATACAACATTATGATTACTGCTCGCGACCTTGGAGGAAATGTTCATATTGAAGGTCCACATAACCTTTATCTGGATCCGAAGTCTGACCTTCCAATCTGTGGCATTACAAACCCGTATCCTAACATGCGCGTTGTAGGTAACCTTAATATTGTAGGTACCTGTGTGGATGATGATGGTGTTTCAAGAGTTGACCTCGTACTCGATGAAGGCACTGATCACGAAAAACAGGTAACTGCCGATGGAAAGGAATTCTGGTCTTATTACCTCGACACAAATGACCTGGAAGAAGGTCCTCATACTATAAAAGTAATTGGTTATGATATTAATGATGAACCAAGAATCAGTAAGCCGGTAATTCTTACCTGGCAGCTCGACCGTAAACAGCCTGTAACAGAGATTCAGGACAAGACAATGGGTATTCTTGTTTCTGGAAATGTTAAATTCGACGGTATTGTTTCGGATGGAAACGGAATTAAAGAGCTTTATTATTCAACAGACAACGGACAGTTCTTTACTCCTGTAAAGTTCAACGGAAAAAAGAATATGGATCTCTGCGACTTTACAGTTTCAGTAGATACCAAGAAATTCCCTGATGGTCCAGCTGTTCTCTGGTTTAAGGCAGTTGATAAGGCCGGTTCTGTGGGAATGTATTCCTTCCTTTACTTTATTGATAATACCAAGCCTGATGTAGGAATTGTTTATCCGGCTCCAGATCAGGTAATGGATGGTATATTTACAGTTGCCGGTTATGCTAAGGATACAATTGGTGTAACAGAGCTTTCGTGGACCTTTGGTTCACAGTCTGGCACCTTTGACCTTGTACCTGGTAACCCTTACTGGGCAGTTAATGTAGACACTCTTGCGGGCAAGGATAAATCAACTAAATTCACAATTCATGCAAAAGACCGTGCAGGTAACATTGTAGATGTAACTCAGAATATTTCGCTCGATCAGGAAAATGATAAACCGATTACTTCAATTTCTGAGCCTGTAGAAGGTCAGAACTTTGGAGATACAGATCCGCTTTTTGTACGCGGTATTGCTACCGACCCTGATGGAGTAAAAGAGGTTCGCATTGTCTTAGACGGAAACGAACCTGTTATTCAGGAAACAAAGGGTGTATTCTATTATCACCTTTGCAATGCAGAAGAGCTTTCTGCAGGAAATCATAAGGTAACTGTTACTGCAGTTGATGTTAATGGTGTTGTAGGAAATCCTGTTTCGGTAAATATTGTTTCTCGCGGTATTGCTCCTGTTTTTGCAGATGCAAAGGTAACAGGCGGCAAAGAAGCAGAAGAGTTTGTAAACGGAATGGAGATTCATCCGGAAAGCGGAAAGACTTTCTCTGTTGGCATTTCTTCTGGAGTAGGACTTGTTAAGGTAAACTCTGAGCTTACCTGGGGTAAAGATGGAATTTCTGAGACTTCTGTAGACCTTAAGAATTCTACTTCTTACACCTTTACACTTCCAGTTCTTCCGGACAGTGCAAAGGGTGTAATGACTCTTAAGATTACTGCAGAAGATATAATTGGCCGTGAAACAACTTACAGAGCACTTTATTATGTAACAAATACTACAATTGTTAAGTCTGAAGAACCAATGATTGTCTTTGATGACAGTACGGTTGCAGAAGACGGTTCTATTATAAGTAATCCGGAATTCCCGGTTACCGGTTACCTCATTGGTGCAAATGCTTCTACTGTAGACCTTGTACCTGCTACAAAGTTTGCCAAGGTAGAGCTTGAAGGTAACCTTATTAAACTCCTTCCTCAGGAGGCAGTTGGAAGCTCTGACCCTGTTGTTGTAAGAATTAAGACAGACAAGGGTAAGACTGTTGAGTCTCGTCCATTACGCTTCCGTGCAGATACTGCGCTTCCTGAAATAACAATTAATGATTATTCAGAAAATACCGCTATTAATGGACTTGAAGGTCCTGTAACAATCAGTGGTAGTGTAAGCTGCGAAACTGGTGTTGGCGGACTGAGATACCGTGTAATGTCTGCAAAGGTAGATATTGCAAAGGGAATTATTGGCACTATAACAGCTCCTTCTGCAACTGATGATTTTACAAAGGTTGACGTAGCAAGAAACGGTTCGTTCAGCTTTGTATTCGATGCAGAAAATTATGGCTATGGACTTCATATTATTGAATTGATTGCGGAAAGTGCGGGTGGAAATCAGCTTGCAAAGGCTGTAGCCGTTAAGAATATTCCAGATGTAGAGGAAGTAAACGGTAAAATGCCGGCACCTAAGGCTCCTGCTGTTTACTGGGCAGACGGCTTTGATGTTTATGCGATTGCAGTTTATCAGGGTGAAATGACAAATGACTATCAGGCATTCTATCGCGCTGATATGATTGAAGGAAATAACCCGGTAGGCTTTGCTTCATCTACTTCTGACAACAAGCTTGTGGCTGCAAAGTATACTGCAGTTAAAAAGCCATCTCTTTCAGCACATATTGTTCAGATTAATGATTCAGAATACTTCAGCGGTATGCCGGTTGTTCTTGGCTACGCCTCTAAAGATATGGCAACAATCCGCCTTTATATTGATACAGGTGCGGCTGTTGGTTCTGTAAACTTTGAAGTTAGCGGTGACGAAATTGCCGGTGGTGCTGTAACTCAGAAGGGAGCTGCAAAGCTTACTAAGCCTACACCAGAAGAACCAATGCGCTGGACTGCAGAACTTCAGGTTTCTAACCTTCCTTCACGTGTAAACAAGATTAGTGCAACCATTAAGGCGGGCCCTCTTGAACAGACTGTAACTGGTTCCTTTATAGTAATCCGCCAGGAAGAAGAAGCACGTATTAATGATAAAGAAGGCATTTATCCTATGCCGGCTGCAGACACTGTTTATGACGAAGTAGATAACAATTATGTTTTAAGCAATGGTTCTAAATTCTATTATTATGTAAATTACAATGCTCCGTTTAAGGTAGAGCTTGTTTCTAATACTCAGGGACTTACTGTAGATACAAATGATCACCTCATTACACTTTCTGCAGAAAAGGACGGCGTTTACAGAAACGTTGTTGTAAGGGTAACAGACCGCTTTGGCGATGCTCATACTTCTTCTCCTTTGAGCTTTATAGCAAACACAAATCTGCCGGAAATCAACTTTGTAACTCCAGAGCTTTTCCAGTGGGTAGGAAATACCTTTAAGCTTTCGGGTACTGCAGCTCATCCTCTTGGAATCAGAGCTGTAGAATACTCTCTTGATAACGGCGAAAACTGGACAGCCTTTGACCTTTCAAGAAATAACAACAGAGTGGGAGTTACCTTCTCTAAAGATGTAAATATTTCTGAACTGCCTGATGGTCTTATTAGAATTAATATGCGTGCCCGCGATACTTCGGGTCATGAAGCTTATGTATATACTTCTGCATATAAGGATGTGACACCTCCAGAGGTTCGTGTAATTGAACCAAAAGATGACGATGTTGTAAACGGCGATAACCTTATTGTATTCGAAGTAAAGGATAACGGACTCTTTGCCAAGGCAGAATATATTGCTCCTCCGGAAAGAGGAAGAGCTGCTGTTCGTCTTCCAATAGATATGAATCCGCTGATTTATACTCATATTGGTACACCGGAGAAACCAATCAGTGATGCAATGTCCTTTGCCTTTACTGATGATGCAGGAAACGTAACTCCTGTTGAAGCATGGGCATTCAGCATTGATAACGAATCTGACTTACCTAGAGCAGAAATTCACGTGCCGGAAGACATGCAGGTAATTACCCGCGACTTTACAATTTCGGGTGTTGTTTATGATGATGATGGTGAGTCTTCTATCTTCTATAAGATTGATAACGGAGATTACAAGCAGGTTTCTACAAAAGAAGTATTCAAGCAGAAGGTTGCTGATGCAGAATACAAATTGAATACCAGCTTCTCTATTGATGTACCTCTCGAAACCATGACCGATAACGAGCATACAGTTACTGTATACGCAGTTGATATTAATGGTGTAAAGGGTCCTGAAGTAGCAAGAACTTACCGCATTTCTCTTGAAGAGCCTAAGGGTGCTGTAGAAAAGCCTACAATTGATACTTCTGTACGTAAGCTTGTAACAATTTCGGGTTGGGCAAGCGATAAAAACGGAATTGCAAATGTAAAGGTTTCTCTTGATAACGGTAACTCTTATAACGAGGCTGTTGGTACAGAAAACTGGAGCTACACAGTAGATACACGTGCAATACCTGGTGGAACTCAGGTAGTCTTCCTTAAGGTAACAGATAATTACGGTATTCAGGGCTTGTATTCCAGCCTTATCAATATTGATAACGATGCTCCTGTTTTGAACCTTGAGCTTCCTCTTGATGATTCTACAACAACAGGTCAGCTCTTCTTCTCTGGTTATACCTATGATAATGTTGAAGTAACTGATTTGTATATTACAATCCGAAACCTTGAAAAGGGTACTAAGCCGGATATCCGCAAGATTAAGATTGACCGCATTATTGGTGAAACAGTTGATATGCGGGACCTGCCGGACGGCTTCTATAACGTAGAGCTTACTGGAAAAGATAAGGCCGGAAACATTACAAACGTAAGCCGCAACATTCACCTTGAAAAGAATATTGCTCCTGCAACTGTAGATATTCTGTACCCTCTCGAAGGAGAGCACAAGAACGGTGTATTCACAGTTTACGGACAGGCTGAATCTGAAAGCGATATTACAAAGCTCAATCTCTATATTGATAAGAAGTTTATAAAGGAAACTGAGCTTACAAGCTGCGGCTTCTTTAAGTTTGATCTTGGACCGGAAGATATAGAAGAGGGTGTACATTCTTACCATGTAGAATCTGTTCTTGCTTCTGGAAAGACTGTAAACTCACGTGAACAGACAATTACCTATAATCCAATTGGACCTTGGGTAACTATAGAAAACTTTACATACGGTGACTTTGCTATAAACCGCCCTTACATTAAGGGACAGGCTGGTTATTCTATCAGCGAGGATGAGCTCTTGTTCTCAAGAACTAAGGAAGCAACTCCTGAACAGAAGGCTATGACAGCTGCAAAGAAGGTAGCAAAGATTGAAATGAGCTTTGATAACGGTAAGACCTTTACAGAGCTTTCTAAAAATGAAAAGTGGATGTACCGTATTGAAAATCAGGATATTGCAGAAGGATATCACTTCTTCCTTATCCGGGCTACAATGAAGAACGGTGAAACTGCTATTACAAGAACAATCATTCAGGTTGATAATACTGCGCCTTCAATCCGTCTGATTGCTCCAACAAATGGTGGACGCTATAACCAGGTACTTAATGCTTCTGGACTTTCAAATGATGATGTTGAGCTTAAGGAAGTAACAGTTACTCTTCGAAAGGGAGATAAGGCTTCTTACGAGGTTCCTTCGTTCATTCAGGGTCTGTATGCTGACTTCCGATTCTGGGGTGCAACTTTGTTCGCTGTTGGTGCCGGACTTACCTTCTTTGATGATGTTGTAAAGGTACAGGCTTCTTACGGTCAGTTTACTCAGCAGCAGAGAGATGCAGTTTCTGAACTCTTTAAGGTAGATTTGACTGATATGCGTTATGGAGGCAACGTATTCAGCTTAAAGATTATTGCGAGTGTTGCTACTATTCCGTTCAGTTTCTTCTTAGGACACGATTGGGACTGGCTGTATGCAGGTGTAGGTGTTGGTGCTGAGTTTGCACTGTTCTCTCAGACAAACAGTGGAAAATCTCAGATTCTTTCTTCACTGCTTATGCAGATTGAGTTCCCTAAGGTAAAACTGCAGAACGTTAAGATGTTCAGTTCGTTTGCAATGTACACAGAAGGTTCTCTGTGGTTTATTCCTACGGACGTTTCGGGTGCAGACATTAAGAGTTTGATTCCGCAGATTGCACTTGGTTTCAGAGCAAATATCTTCTAGGCAAAGGAGTTAAGATGTTTGGAAGAAAAATAAAAATATTATCACTAGCAGTTTTGTTTATATTTTTCTCTGGTCAATTATTTGCCCTGGAGGAATATGTAAGCGAAGTGTACAAACAGATAGACAACTGCTTTTCTGCTAAGGATGAGGATAAGTTAAATTCTGTACTTGCCAGAAATGTAAATGATAAGTACTACTATTTAATGGAAAATTATACTCAGAAGAAAATCAGGCGTTTGATTGTAAATAACGACTATGATTTTGCAATGACTGCTACGCTTGCTCTTATTGAGAACAATCTTGATAACGAAGAAGCAGTTGAAATGTACAGTGTAATTTCCGATGCCTACGAGATTCAGCGCAAACATGAAGCAGAGCTTGAACATCAGCGGCAGCTTGAAATTGCAAGAATCCAGATGGAAAAGGAAAAGCAGAGAGGCAATGTAGAAAAGGAATATGTTGCTGCCAGCCAGACTTCTAAGGGTGCAGTTTATGTTTCTGGAAAGGAAACAAAACTTACTAGCAGAAACTGGAAGCTTAAATTAGGACTTGTTGATCTTGCTTACCTGCTTGAAAAGAATTCTGATATTAATTCCCTGCATTATGGTGTTGCTCTTGGCTTTGACTACCAGTATGTAATGGAAAACAAAAATGTTCTGGGTGCAGAAATTTTTGGTGGTGCACAGTTCCTTACAATGTCAAAGGACCCGGATAAGGCCGTTCCTTTGCTTGCAGATATTGAAGGAGCTGCAAAATATTCAATTGCAAGTCTTTCAAAAAATCTATTTATCAGACTTGGATTTAATGCTATTATAACAGGTAAGTCGGAGCAGGCACCGCTTACAATCGGAGTATTGGATAACTTCTATTCTCCATTTATCGGAGTAAAGTTTGAGAAGTTTGCTCTCGGACCTGTTTTGCTTGATATTGGAGCAGACTGGCTTGCAGGCCATTTGTTCTATAATTATGTAAAAGCAGCAGCTGGACTTGCATTAAATGTTGCGATTCCATTTGCCGAATTGGAAAAAGTTAAGTTAAATTTAAATATAGGCTTAAGG
>CAMJNC010000025.1 GCA_946407195.1 uncultured Treponema sp.
GGACTCTATGGACTCTGACGGTTTGTTCATCTCAAACGTAAAATCTTGTGATAAGGTATCAGAAATGTCGTGTATAATCAACCCTAAGAGAATTCCCCTATACTCTGTGCATGTTCTTGGGTGTATACTAATTTTTAGGCAACCGGTTGCCTAAAAACTATTTTTTCATCTTGCGGGTTCCTCCTGTATGTTATCCCGTGATTTGAGATTGCCGACCTTTGGAACGCCGTATTCCTGCCTGGGTCGGCTTTTTTTTTAACTGGGATTTGGAGTTTAGTATGGTAACTATTTACGATATTGCTGAGGCAACGGGATATTCTGCACCTACGGTTTCGAAGGCCTTGAACGGGCAGGGCTCTTTGAGTGAGGAGACCAGGCAGAAAATAATGGCAAAGGCTAAGGAACTGGGGTATGAGCCTAATATTACCGCCCGTACACTTACTACAAAAAGGTCTTATCTTATAGGTGTCATTTATGATGATACCGGAATGAACATGGGCTTTTCCCATCCGCTTTTTTCTCCGGTACTTACAAGGTTCCGTGAAAAAATTGAAGCTGCGGGCTATGATATTATCTTCCTTTCACGTCATTTTGATATGACATATTTCTCGCATGCAAATTTCCGCCTGATTGACGGCGTTATAATTATAAATCCGGCAACTAATACCCCGGCAGACTTTGAAGATTTTGTAAAAACCAATTTACCCCGTGTTTCTACAAATTCTGTTTTTAATGATATTTGTACAGTAATTACTGCAAATGAACAGGGTGGTTATGAAGCTGCTGAATATCTTGTAAAACATGGCCATAAAAAAATCGGTTATATTTCTGCTCCCGTAGATGGAATTTCTACTGCCCCTATGGAGCGTTTTACAGGCTTCAAGATTGCGCTTGAAAAATATCAGCTTTATGATGATTCAGTGTATGAGGTTAGTGCCGGCTGGGATAAGGATAGTGGGGCTGAAGCCTTTAGTCGCCTTATAAAACGCCGAAAGGATTTAACTGCGGTTTTTGTTACAAATGATCAGCTTGCCTTTGGTGTTTATGAATATGCAAAGAAGCATGGAATCCGCATTCCGGAAGATATTTCTGTAATAGGATTTGATGATGAGCTTGCCTCGGAATATTTAGGCCTTACAACCTTCCGCCAGAGTACAACAGAAATTGCTGATATAGCTGCGCAGATGATGCTGGATCAGATTGAAGGAAAACAGGTTCCGCCTATTATCCGCTGCCGGGCAGAGCTTGTTGAACGTAATTCAGTTAAAAAAATAAAAGGTCTTCGTTTATTCGGGTAACATCAGGAAAAAAAATGTGTAAAAAAGTATCGTTAATTCTTGTAATACCTCTTCTGTTGCTGATTTCCTGTGGAGGAGTCACTTCCACCAAACCAATTGAAAAAGATTGTGAATATCTAAAAACCTTTTTACCAGAGGTTTCAATTCAATTCAGTCAGGCTGTAGACGAAGGCTTTGACTGGGAGCCCTTTTTTAAAGAGCTTAAATCAATGTATATAAGCAGTTCCTGGACTCGCTTCAGAAAGTCTCCTCTTGATGATAATGGAATCAATAGAGATGCCTTTGCAAATGCGATTGCATGGGCAATGCAAAAGCAGCTTAAAAAAAAGGACTCGCATATGAGTGCCAATGGAGGTGAATGGCCTCTTTATCCTTTTTACAAGAAAATTGTTTTCAAGTCTGATCTTGTTTTTGAAAAAAGGGCTGATGGCTTTTATTTTGTGCAAAGTAAATATAAAGACATAGAGCCTGGTATGAAATACACAGGAGATGAAGAAAGTCTTGTTCAGGAATATACAGATGGAAAGCTTTTATATCGTTTTGTTGTAATTTCAGAGTATCTTAAAAAGTTGAAGGTAAAAATTAATCTGGATGGAAAAGATAAAATAATTCCGGTTGAGTTTGATGAATTACTGCCTGAAAAGAGTGGAGATATTCGTTATGAAGAAAAAGATGGCGTTCTTACAGTTGTTATAAAAACTATGAGGCCGCGCCATGATGATAATATAACTGAATATGAAAAGACTGTCGAAGAAATCTGTAAGCGTATTAATAATTATTCAAAAGTAGTTTTTGATTTTAGAGATAATACCGGTGGTTATCTGGAAAGTTTTACACCGATTATTACGGCCATGATTTATGGAGGAATAGATGCTCTTCATGATGACAGAATTAGAATGGTTAATGAATATTTATACACTGGTAAAACTGACATGCTGACAAAAACGGTTGCAAACCGTCGCATTCTCGAAGGCAATATGATGAGTGCCTTTTACCATGAGCATAAGGGTGAAAGGTATTATACTTTCAAGGAACCGGAAAAAAAGCCAGATCTTTCGAATAAAGCCTTTAAGGGAAAAATATTTGTAATTACAAATACTTATACCTGTTCTGCGGCTGAATATTCTTTAGCAGCACTCAAATATATATTTAAAGATCAGGTAATTCAGCTGGGAATGAAAACCGGAGGTTTGCTTGATTTTGGCGGAGCATATACCTATATTCTTCCTGAATCAAAGCTTAAGATGCGTATTTGTTGTTGTGACTTATCTGGAATGATGGTGCTGGGTCAAGAAAGCGGCTGGCGCGGAGACACAGAAGGCTTTTATCCGGACATCTGGTTCTTTTCGGGTGATGAAAAAAACATTCGAAAGTATATAATAGATACAAAATAAAACAGAGAAGAGGAAAGGCTTCTATCCTAATTACTCCATCGACAAAACAAACTGGCCTAAAACAAGCTTAAGCGAGCTTGCATTTTTGCAGCCGAAGTATTGAAGAATGCTTGTCATATCTTTTTTTACAAGCGAAAGAGAAAGATTATTCTTTATGGCAATTTCGCCGTAGGTTTTATTATTAGTCATTACTTCATATAAAATCAATTTCTGGCGATCAGAAATGTCATATTCCTTTAAGCGCATTACATCTCCAGGTTTTGGAAGTGTAATGTCTTTAGATATATATAATTCCTGCTGGATTAATGGCAGAATTGCTTTTAATTTATTTTTGTAGGTTAGAATAATGCAATATATAGCTGATGCAAAAAAATATGTACATCCAACTGCTATAGGGAATCTCTCTTTGCCATAAACAATTGAACCTGATAGAACAATAGTAAAAACAAGGTAGAATACCAGAATCAACGTTTTTTTTCGCTTCTCGGAAGGGAAGTCACTAAAATAAAAAAGAATTATGAATATTGTAAATAAAAATACGCCTATTGTTTCAAGCCCTGTTAATGAAGCTAAAATTGTTTCCAGTAATAAAATACAATATAAAAGAATTTCTTTTTTAGGAAAAAGAAAAACACAAAAACAAATAATTGCAGAAAGTATATGTGTAACAGGGATGACTATATTGTGGTATGGGATGATTGTAATATTAGCCCATTCTTCTTGAAATATGATACTGCAGATAGCAGCAATAACTAAAAAAATAAATCCGCCCAAAGTCAGATACTGTATAGGCTGGAGATTCTTAAAAAAAGATACTTTCTTCATTCGATTATTCTATATTGTTTTTTTAAATTTGTACAATAAAAAAAATAACCGAAGTTACTGAGTAACTCCGGTTACTTTTAGTGGCAAACCCTTTACAACTGACGTTTTTGGACTGATGATGGAGGTATAAATAAGTCATATAAAAAATATGAGGGAAAAATGTTTTTATCAAAACGTATTCTATTTTTTAAATCTGAGAAGGCTGGATATCTGCTTTTCTGCGGAAATTCCAACAGTTTTTATCAAATAGAAGAAGAACTGGCTCCATCGATTCAGAAAATGATAGAAACCGGTGAGATTCCGGAATTACCAGAAGAAATTATTAATGAATTTATAAAAAGCGGTGTTTTATTGAATGAAAGTGAAGACAATTTCTTCAATAGAATGAAATATATCTCATATTTATCCAGATTCGATAGTTCCTGTTTGACATTAACGATAACTCCAACAATGGCCTGTAATTTTTGCTGTTCATATTGTTACGAAGGAAACAGAGTAAAGAATTCTGTTATGTCAGAAGAAGTAATGGATGCCATAATCAACTATATAAAAAGTAAGCAGGTAAAAACATTAAATCTATACTGGTATGGTGGAGAGCCGCTTTGTGCCTGGTCTAAAATTCTGGAGTTTAATGAAAAGATAAAGGAACTGAAAATACCAGCTTATACACAGAGAATTGTAACAAACGGTTCTTTAATGGATGAAGAGAAAATTAAGTATTTTATAGAAAATGATTTTAAAACTATTCAGATTACCTTGGATGGAAATGAGGAAGTACAGAATAAAAGACGTCCTATGAAAAATGGAGGTAATTCTTATAACACAATTATCAGCAATCTTGATAAAGCATATAAATACTGCAAGGAAAATAATAAGCATATCAATATTGTTATCAGAATTAATATTGATCAGGATAATATCAGCTTGTATCCAGGACTTCATAAAATGCTGGAAGAGCGTTATCAGGGAATGTTTAAGAGCTATCCTGCATTTGTTAAGAATTATCTTGAATCAGATTGTCATGCAAATAACTGTCTAACTTTTGAAAAGTCAGCTGATTTTATACTCGAGCTTTCAAAAAAATATGGAATATATACTTTCAATCTTTTTCCAAAACAGAATTTGATAATGAGCTGCCCGGCACAAAAAGTAAACACCTATGTGATTGGAGTAGATGGTGATATGTATAAATGTTGGGATGATATTTGTATGGAAGACAGAAAGCTGGGAAATATCCTTACTGGCATAAAAGACACTCATAATATAAATCCGCTTTTCGTTCTAAAGAGTTCTGGTTTTGAAACAGAAAGATGTAAGGACTGCTTGTTTTTATTTTCATGTATGGGAGGCTGCGCGCGATCAAGGTTTACCAATGAGCAGGCAAAATATCAGGTTAATCCGTTATGTCATTTAATAACAAATAATCCACAGGAGTTCTTAGAGGAATATTATGAACTTAAAACAAATGGCCAATAAACTTTACGTTGTAAAGTTATGAGGTATGTACCATTTGGAATATATCTCAGATAAAACAGCATTGCTGTAAAAAATTCTGCATTTAGCAGAAGAGGAGTTCAAAATGAAAGCTATAGAAAGCTTTAGTGTGTCAGAATCTTTCGGATTGAAAGATTTAAGTCTCGAAGAAATTGAGAGCATCAATGGAGGCGCAAAAGCAACTGAAGGTTCCTGCATCAATATTTCTGGTGCTAATTCGGGAACACTTACTGGTGCTGTTGGACCAACAATTCCAAGTGGTCCTACAGGTCCTGTTGGCCCGATTGGTGTTGGTAGCGGCAGTGGAAGCGGTAAATAATCCTTCGTTGAAGGATATATTGGTTTGACTGGCAAGAGTTGAATCAAATAAAGGTAGCTATCTATAAGACAACGAAATCCTTATAGGTGGAGGCCAAAAAAAACAATGATGTTCTAAAAAAATAGAACGAAACGAGGTGCAGTATGTTAGCAGAAAAATGCAACGTGCAGACAAGTGGATTCTCCGTTATGGACACGGAAGAATTATTTTTGGTTAATGGTGGAGGAACTCAGGTAACTGAGACAACAACAACAACAAGTACCACTACAGGAACAGTTTCTACAACAGGTTCAATTAGTGGTTCTGTGGATAATCAGAATAATAAAGATCAGAATGGTGATCCTGTTACTACAGGAACTGTAACTGCTTCGGGAAGTGTAACCTGGACTTCAGGTTCAACTACTACAACTACTACAACTACTGTAACAACAACAGTAGAGGTTCCTGATGTTCCATATTCAGCTCCATCATCGGGACCTTCTGGTGGAAGCAGTGGTGGCAAGCACTAGAATATAAAACGATTGTGTATAATTCAGCTAAGGAGAAAAAATGCGAAATATTGTAGTTACATTTATTATTGTTTCTTTTGTTACATCATGTAGTTCTATAAAACAACAGGTGAATAGTAATGAATATGAAAAAGATTTTACACCAAGAGAAGCCCCATATGATAATTGTTTTGCAATTCTACCTTTTACCTTGAATTATACACAATCAGCCTGTTACCCAATAATAAAAATAAATAATTCATTTCTTTTACTTGATACTGGAGCCAATTATACTTGTGTAAGCGAAAAAGGAGTTCATGACCTGTTTTATAATAGTTATGAATTTGTGATGCAACAAAAGGAACTCATAAAAGAGGATGGAAACATCAATATTTGTAATCAGCAAATCGGATATTGGACAATACCTTCTTATGATGGAGCTTATAAAAATATTCCTTTTTATTATACAAATTATAATTTCAATTTATTTGATGGATTAGTTGGAGAAGACTGTTTTACAGAATTTTCAAATATCATCATAGATTACAAAAATAAGGTAATTGTTTTTGATGGTGAAACTATCAATGGAGAAGAAGTGCCAATGTTTATTGACGAGCAGGGACTTTGCTTTATAGAGTTTGCCTGTAATGGAATAAAGGAAATAGGTCTTATCGATACAGGTTCTCAATTTTTTATATTGCGTTCATCTTTTTTTGAAAAAGCATGTGATTATAAACATATAACTTTTGATAAAATTGAAGAATTAAAAAAACGCAAAATAATTCTTACAGAACCAAAGGATTATCTGTTTCGAGAAGTTACAATTGGAAAAGAAAGATACAAGAAAATAAAAGCAAAGCTGGCTTCTGATTCGCAGCTTCAAATATCTGATGAGGCGAGAGGAAGACTAACGGAGTATTCTGTATTAGGTTTTCCATTCTTCGAGAATAAAGTAATTCAATTAGACTATAAGAATAAAGTTTTCCGAATTAAGGAATAATGAGATTGGAGGTAATAATGAATAAAACTACAAATTGTAGAAATGCATTTTCTATAATTGATATAAATGATTTATATCAAATAAATGGTGGTGAAGAAAAAACGATAACTACTACTACAACAACTACTGAATCTAGTTGTGATTCAGCGACAATTTCTGGAACTGGATCAGTAAATACAAATGGAGATGCAAGTGTTAGTATTGAGGGAAAGCTTGAACATACAACAACATCTACTACTACAGTTGATGGTAAAGTTACCGATTCAACAAGTCTTACTGTTTTTGTAGGAGCTGGAGTTAATGTAAATAATAATTCTCAAGTAACACCAACTGTAACAATTGGGGTATCATATTCATCTGGTTCTCCTGGAAAATAATTTAAGAAAGGCAGGTCGTTAATTGACCTGCTATAGAAAAGTTAGAATAACTTTTGTTAGAAAATAAAAAAGAGGAAAAAATGTCATATTCGATTGAACCCGCATATTTAGTACAAAATGAACTTACACGACTTATAATGAAGGCTGGAACAGAGCCTGTTAATAAATGGTTTTTTACGGATGGAGCATTTTCTCCTGATAGTCAGCTTGAACGGGCTCCCAATACCTGGATGCATGAAAACTTTGTAGTTATAGAGGATAAAGAAATACTTGCCTATTTTGAAGCTTTTTGGAGTAAACCTTTGAACATAATTACAAGTTTTCGATTTATTGTTTTTAATAAGAGAAAAACAAATGCGGTTGGGAAAGCATTATTTCAGTACTTTGAGTATTTATTTGTTTCACGTGGATGTAAAGCATTTAACTGGATTGTTGCTGAAAAGAATTACCATGCCCATAGGATTTATGAGAAGTTTATAAAAAATTATTTCGGCCATAAAGTTGGAATGAGACATAATGGGCAGATGGCATACAATGGAGAAATAAGCGATGTATATTTGTATGAGATAACTCAGGAGGAATATTTTATCTGGAAAAAGAAAAAGGATTCAGCAGGCAAGTGCTGAATCCTAAATAGATAGTTATCTATAAGACAACGAAATCTAAACAGAATAATATCAAAAAACAAAAACTATTTCCATAAGTAATATGGAAGAAAGCGAGGTGTAAAATGTTAGAAGAAAACGAAAAGGAACAGCAGTCGGGATTCTCTGTAATGAGTACAGAAGAATTGTATGAGATTAATGGCGGAGATCAAGAAGTTGGACAACCTAAATCAGCAAAGAGCGGATATGGAACTCCTACTCAAGGGCCGAATATTAGTACTTCATTAAAATAAAGAAGTGTATACTGGCTGAAAGTAACCGAAGTTACATCATAACTTCGGTTACTTTAGCGGTTTTAAGCTTTACTTCTTATAGATATTCTATAATTCTTTTTATAGAGAAAAGATATTTGTTTTGTATTTTTACGAGGTTGAATAAGACACAATGACTATGAAAACTATTGATAAAAAGAAGAAAATCCTAGAGCAAAACAGGCTATGTAGTTTTCAAGGAAACTTACAGAATTATATATATGATTGTTTTTCCCAAAATTTATATCCCGTTAAACAGAGTATTCTTGATGGTATTTTTGGTTATAACATAGGATAATTATTTCAAATAATTATCCTAGTTTTACTATTATGTATTATTGTCACAAATAATTTTCAAGGTTTATAAAGAAAAGGAAATACGTATATGAAATTACGAAAAAGAATCAGTTTTAGAGGAGTCACTGGAAAGATAAATTACTATCTGACTATTTATCTTTTAATTATAACTGTGCTTGGGAAAATATATTCTGAAACTTTTATTATAAGTTTAATTCCTGCAAGTATTATAGGCGCGATAATTGGTTTTTTTAATTCTAAGAATACTATATTTTTAGAAAATTCATATTTATACTTTAAGAAAAACTCTCTAAAACCTAATCCCCTTGAAGATATTCCAATAAAAAGTGAAGCCATATTAAGTTATAATATAAACGAAAAATTTCCTAAAATTAGCCGATGGTGTAATTCTTCTGATAATATCATTCTTTTTCTAAAAAGCGGAAAAAATATAATATTTTCTGTGAAAGAAAAGATTATAATACTTGAATGGTTGAAACAAAATGGAATTTGTAAGAATTCAAGAAAAACTTATAAAGGAAAGATTGAGGTTATTATTTTTATTTTAATAAGCCTTTATGAGACTATGTATCGACTTTTTAAGCATGATACATTTTTTGAAAAGTCTTTTTTAATTATATCAGCTTGTTGTTTTTTATTTTGGTTTTATTATATTTGTTCTGGTTTATATTTAATATTTCAAAAAGATGTAAAAGATTAAAAATGAAATCTATTATACGTAAAAAAACAGTTTTACATTCTCATGTTTTTCTCATATTACCATCTATATTTTTATTTTGTTTATTTTCATGTTCAGAAGAAAACTTCTTTCGAGAAACATTTGCAAATACAAAATACTATCCAGAACTTGCAGAAGAAGAAATGATTAGAGAAAGAACCGACAATAAGATTCCTTTTACTTTAAACTATCAGGGGTTAACAGGGAGTCCGGTTTGTAAATTTAACGTTAACGGAATAGAGATGATAACTGTTCTGGATACAGGTGCATCAAATAATACATTTTATGAATCAGGCTTAAAAAAACTGAATTTACAAAAAGATATTCATAGTCTTGTTACAGAAGAAACAATGGATTTCTATAAAAAAAAGTTTCCTCAAAAGATAGAAAATAAAACTGATTTGGAAATATATGAATTAACGAAGCAGGCATTTCTTGACGGGATATTTATTATTAATGAAGATGCATTTGATTTAGGAAAGACAAACTTAAATTATTTTACAAACCAGGAATTTGACATACTATTAGGACAATCTTTTTTCCGTAAATATAAAACTGTTACTTTTGACTTCATAAATAATTATCTCTTGCTTGATACAATTTTAATGACAGAAGGTTCACAGCTGCCTCTAATAATAAATAATCAAAATCTTTGTTATATTAATGTTTCTTATAATAATAAAAGTGAACTTGGATTAATTGATACAGGAAATTATACTTTTATTCCGCGTCTTGGTTTTGGTAAATCAGAAATTAATTTCGATGAGTATTTGAATAAACACTTTTATTCTTATGAAGAAATTAAAGAAAAACCAACCAGAATACTTAGATTTGAAGGAATTAAAATTGGTGACATCGAAACAGGTGAAATAAAAGGATATTATTCTAACTCCATTCAAGGTAGAGGAATGAATAATGGAGCCAGACTTTCCTGTATGTATCTCAGTAATTATGGCTGTGAACTTTTCAGAAATCATGTTATTCAATTTGATTATGTGAACAATTTGCTTTATATAAAATAATAGACAAGGAAAAAAGTATGAAATATATTCAGCAGTTAGATGAAACAGATTGTGGTGCAGCCTGCCTTTCAATGATAGCTTCCCATTTTGGAAAACGATTAAATATAGCTGAAGTTCGAGGGCAAGCAGGAACTGATGTTATTGGTACTAATATAAATGGATTACTTATTGCATCAAAAAAATATGGGCTTAAAGGAAATGCTGTAAAAGGGTCACGGGAGGCAATAACGCCAACACTTCCTGTTCCATTTATAGCTCATGTACATATTCAACGTAATGAAACAACATGGGTAGATCATTACGTGGTTGTGAAAAAAATTGATAAAAAAATAATCGAAATCTGGGATCCGGATCCGCTATATAAAAAACAAAAAATCAGTTATAAAAAGTTTTTTGAAAGTTGGACTGGTTATGCTATTTTTTTTGAACCAGCAGTAGATTTTAAAAAGTCAGAACGAAATGATAACCTTCTGTTAAAGTTCATTCCTGTTTTTATGCCACATACAAAAACACTTGCATTTTCGTTTATAGCTTCTGTTCTTTTGCTTGCATTTGGTATCATTTCTTCATTTTATTATAAATACATTTTTGATGAAGTAATTTATTCAAAAGCTGCATTTTCATTGCATACACTTACTGCAGGAATTCTTTTGGTAACTATAATACAAAGTGTTGTTGGAACAGTCAGAAGAATTCTCCTGTCTCATTTTTCATTTAAAACTGACCTTCAATTAAACTTCTCATATCTGGCTCATATTTTTAGTCTTCCGCTTTCTTTTTTTGAAAGCCGTAAATCTGGAGAAGTATTATCACGACTTGGAGATTTGGACAAAATTAAGCAGACACTTTCTTCTGCTGCACTAAGTGGAGTTATGGATGTTGTCATGCTTATAGTAAGCGGACCAATTCTTTTTTCTATTAATTCAAAGCTGTTCGGAATTTCATTAGCTACAGTAATTTTGGTTTCATCGGTATCTGTAATATATGCCAGAATCTATCGCAGTTATTATGCAAAGTCTATGAGTCAGAATGCGGAGGTTCAGTCGTATCTTTATGAATCATTGAATGGTGTTGGAACAATAAAAGCCTTAAATGCGGAACAATTGGTAAATATTGAATATGAGAAAAAGAAGATGACAGCAGTTGCTACTGGTTGGACTGTAAACCGATATGGTATATCACAAGGACTTATAAGTGGACTTATTAGTGGTATAAGTGGAATCCTTGTTTATTGGATAGGTAGTTCTGCAATTATTGGTGGGTTGATGAGTTTTGGTACATTAATCACCTTCAATTCTCTTTTAGGATATTTTACAGGTCCCTTATTCCGTCTCATAAACATTCAGAATCAGGTTCAGGAAGCACTGGTTGCAGCAGAACGTGTAGGTGAGATTCTTGAGCTGGAAAAGGAAAAGGACGAATCAATTCAGTATATGAAACCTGAAAAGATAGAAGGCCATATTACTTTTGAAGATGTAACCTTTGCATACGGAAGCAGAAAACCTGTTTATGAACATCTTTCACTTGATATTGCTCCTGGAAGCTGGACTGCATTTGTGGGGCCGAGCGGATCGGGAAAATCAACCTTTGTAAAACTGATCCTCAAATTTTATGAAGCGCAGGAGGGCCGTGTTTTTCTGGATGGCAATGATATACGCGATATTGATACCTCTTATCTAAGAAGTAAAATCGGCTATGTGCCGCAGGATATCTTTTTGTTCTCAGGAACCGTGCGTGATAATATAGCCCTTCATAATCCGGATGCATCTCTGGAAGATATTATTGAGGCCGCGAAAAAAGCCGGTGCCCATGAATTTATAGAAAAGCTTCCTAAGCGTTACGAAACTGTCCTTGGTGAGCACGGGGGCGGATTAAGCGGCGGTGAAAAACAGAGACTTGCCCTTGCCCGTGCCCTGCTTGGAAATCCTTCCCTTATTATTCTTGATGAAGCAACAAGCAGCCTTGATACAGTAAGTGAAATGGAAATTCATAAGGTAATCAGGCAGCTTAAAAATGAAAAGATTTCTGTAATTCTGATAGCCCATCGTCTTACAACAGTAACCGGCTGTGACAGAATCTTTGTAATGAAAGACGGAAAAATTGTAGAGCATGGAAACCACATCCAGCTCCTCAATGAACACGGCCTTTACTGCGAAATGTGGAGCGAAGCGGTGTAAGGGAATATGTATATATAAATCTAAGAAAGGAAAAAGATAAAAAATGAAGAACATAGTTTTAATATCATTTATAGTATTATTAGTATCGTGTTCAAATAAAAAATCTATTGATAATGATTGTGAATACTTAAAATCTTTACTTCCAGAAGCATCTATCAATTTTAGTGAAGCCGTAGATGACGATTTAGACATTGATGATTTTATAAATACGATTAAAAAAACGTATAAATATCATGCCAGACATATACATAAAAATGCAGCCTTAAATGATAAAGGAATTAATACAGATGCATTTGCAGATGCAATAGCATGGAGTATGAAGAAGAATTTAAGGAGAAAAGATAGTCATATTAGTGTCTCCAACGAAAATATTGGATTTAAACCGTTTCTGCCAATCAGAGGTTATTTATCTGATGTTTTATTTACAAAAAAAGGTGAGGATTATTATGTATTAGAAAATTATACTGATAGTATTAACATTGGAATGAAGTATACAGGTGATCTTAAAAATATTGTAACAGAATTTTTAGATGGCGAGATTATATATAGATATGTAGTTTTTTCGGATATACCAATAAGTGACTCAGATATTAATTTGGAAGGAAAAAGCGTTAAAGTAAATTTAAAAAAAGATAAATTGGATTCACTAAAAGGAAATGATATCTGGTATGAGAAAAATGAAAATGTATTGAAAATTTACATAAAAACATTTCATCCACATTTTGAAAACAATATAGAAGAATATGAAAAGGTAACATATGAAATATGTCAGAATATAAATGATTGTAGCTCTGTTGTATTTGATTTTCGTGATAATTCTGGTGGTGAGATGAATCGATTTATACCAATTCTTGCGACCATGATATTTGGAAAAATAAATCTTAATGAAGATGAGCGTATAAAACTTCTTAAGGATTACATAGATGAAGGAGAAAAGAGTTTAGTTACAGAAACTGTGCAAAATCGACAGGTACTCGAAGGGGTAAAGAAAACATCTTTTTACCATGAAAACAAATCAAAAAAATATTTTATTCATAAAGGTCCAGAGAAGAAGTTAGATTTTTTGAATAAAGCTTTTAATGGAAATATATATGTAGTTATGAATTCGTATACAGGTTCAGCTGCCGAGTATGCGATTGCATCATTAAAAGAGTTCTTTGGTAAAAGTGTGATAACTATAGGAACAAAAAGTGCGGGCATGGTCGATTTCGGTGGAGCCTTTTTATATGTTCTTCCAGATTCAAAGGTAAAATTGAATCTGTGTTTTTCAGATTTTACTTCAACAAAGCTTCTTTCAAAAGAAAATGACTGGCATGGAGATACAGAAGGATTTTACCCGGATTATTGGATTTTCTCAGAGAAAGAAATAGAAAAGTTTATAAATAATTAGAAAACAAGAATCATAATGAAAATAAGACTATTACTATACATATTTCTAATTCTCATGTTTTGCTCATGTCAAATAAAAAAGAAAGAAAATGTGAGCAAAAAGTACAAAGAATTGTGTATGACTCAATATGACTGGCATCTTTTTAATGATGAGATAAACAAACCAAAATCGGATGAAAATGCATATTGCTTTACAGTCAACTATCCGAGCTGTTATGGATGCCCGGTAATAAAATATGAGTTAGATGGAAAAGAACTTATGTTCCTGGTTGATACAGGATATACTTCTACTTTTCTGACCAAAGAAGGGCTTAAGTGTTTTTTTATTGATGAACAAGAAATGCTGCAAACTTTTCTGGATGACTATTACCTTAAGAAATGGAATATGAAGCACGAAGGTAATGATTATAGCGATGTACTTATACAGCATTTTTTTGAGGACACAAAGAGTGGAAAATATGTACCGACATTTTCATCTCAGAATTTTAAGGTAGATTATAATAATACAGTACTTGTTCATGGCATTATTGGGCAGGATTTTCTGCAAAAACATAACAGAGTGACTTTTGATTTTGTAGATAAAACCATTAGATTCAATGATGAAGAATTGAAAGACAGTTGCATTATTCCTTTTAAAAGTTATGTAAATATGCCAGATGTAGAATCAATCTTTATTCAATTTGAGAATAATGGAAAAAAGGAGTGGGGTGAAATAGATACAGGAAGCCCGATGTTTACACCAAGAAATGGAATAAATAAAAATAGTTTTTCTTATGATTTTTCGAAAAAACAAGAATACTCAATGTATGCAACAAACAAAATAAGAAAAACAATACCAAAGATAATTGTCTTCAACGAAATAATAATAGGGAATATAAAATATCATGAAATTAAAGGAATGTATGCAAATATTTATGGTTCAGCGTTTAATACTGGAGCACAAATAAAAATGCAGGATATCTCAAATTTGGGATGTTGTTTTTTTTATAATCATATTATGCAGATAGATTATGATGCACGCGTGATTAGAATGAAATAAAATAAGAAATAATGAGGAATATTTATATGTATTTAAAAACCTTTGATGAAATGAAAAAAACTTCTGCGT
Source organism: uncultured Treponema sp. (assembly GCA_946407195.1). GTDB lineage: Bacteria > Spirochaetota > Spirochaetia > Treponematales > Treponemataceae > Treponema_D. Next base: position 14,844 of record CAMJNC010000025.1, read on the forward strand.
TCTTTATGCTCAAGCCGGTGAATGCCGTGTATGGATTTATTGTTACGGTATGTCTGGCAATTGCGGCTGTTATTGTCTGGGCTTCGGTTGCGCCTATGGATGATGTGGTAAAGGCTTCTGTATTGTTGAGACCGAGTCAGGCGGTATCTTCAATAAAGTGTGTAACCAGTGGAGAACTTGCGGTTAAGAACTTTGAAAATGATGATATTGTCCAGGAGGGTGATTTGCTTTTCAGCCTGGATACGACAGCGTTGAAAACAGAGCTTGAATCCTACAGACTTGCACAGAAAAAAAATCTGGATAATCTGCATGTTTATAAAATGCTTGCGTCGACAATAAGCAGCAGTAAGCTTGAAGTTGAAGAAGATGATACGGATGCATATTTAAAATCAAAATCATATCTTCTGGAAAAATCCCGATATGAAACAATTCTTGAAGATGCACGCGTAAAATATAAGCGCGAGAAAGAAGCTCCAGCGGCCCTACGGGTTCCGCAAACTATTGTTGATCTGGAAAATCAGTATACACAAACAAAGCTTTCTTATGAAACCTGGCTCAGTAATCAGAGTATTCAGACAAATGAAAAGCTTTCTGCACTGGAAACGGAAAGGAAAAGCATTGAAAGTGGTATAAGCGAACTTGAACGTGCTATAAAAAACTCAACAATTTATGCTCCAATTTCAGGCCGCATAAGTGAAGTTACAAAACGTAATTCAGGTGATTATATTCTTTCTGGAGAAGAAGTTCTTAGAATTGTACCGCAGGAAAATGAAGCATTAAAGGCAGATATATATGTAGATCCTTCATATGTGGCACGCGTTAAGGTTGGGAATCCGGTTAAAATAAAATTTCCTGGTCTTGCTCCAAGCCGCTACGGAATGGTAGAAACAAAAGTTTCTCTGGTTCCGCCAGATGTAACTCTTACACCTACTGGGGAGGCTGCTTTTGTTGTTGAGGCTGTTATAGATAATCCGTATCTTCATACAAAGCAGGGACAAACAGCAAGACTGCTTCCAGGTATAACTGCAGAAGGACGTATTGTTACAGAACGCAGTACAGCTATGCAAATGGTTTTGAGAAAGCTGGATTTTATTAATTAGACAACGAAATCTGGTTAGATACTTATCCAGCAACAAATTATGGTAATGGCATCATGATAGTAAATAAAAAATATGAAAAAGAAAGTTGTTTTTATTGTATTACTTTGCTTATTTTTTTCATTATATGGATACCCCCAAAACATAGATGGTATAAATCAGTCTGTTGTAAACCAAATAGAAGAATGGGAGCCGATTCATAAAATAATTCATTCTGATGGAAGACTTTTTATTATTGGAAGAATTGAATTTGAAGATTCAAAAAGTTACCAGATTGCTTGTTTAATAGATACAGGATGTTCAGTTTCTCATATTATAAGAAACAAAGAAAGTGATAATATAATTCATTCAAATATAAAAAATGATGGAAAATTACTTGCTCAGGCGACATTTGAAGGTTTTTGTATAAATAACTGGAATTTGAATGTACTTATTTCTGATTTTTCTCAAGCAGAAAAGAAAGGACTTGGTAATGTTGATGTATATGGAATTATTGGAAATGATATTTTGATGCAAAATAATTTTTATATTTCAATAACAAAAAAAAAGTTTGCATTTAATTTCAAGAAATCAAATGATAAATCTGCTGATGAAAAAAAGTATGACTTAAATCCATATGGGAAGGAACAAAATCAATTTACTTATCAAGTATTTATTGAAGATGATTTCTTTCGATCTCAATACTTGAATCCTCAATACCAAATAGATAAGAAGTCAAAATATATAATTGATACTGGTTCTTATTGTATTTTTACTTCGATTTCAGATTTTTATGAACAAATTGAGGTCCATAAATATAAATGCAATACGACTAAGAAAGATCAAAATGAGTACGGACTTTGTTTAATTCCGAATGCGAAAATTTTCGAAAAAGAATTTTATGATTTATATGCCTTGGGCGGTAAGTTTGGGCAAGGAAATTTAAAAGTGTTAGGTAATCAGATTCTAAGCGCATTTGATTTATATTTTGATAAATGCGGAACGGATATAGTTCAGAACATTGTATTTGTTCCTGTTCCTGATGAAGATTATAAAAAGTATAGAAATCAAAATGATAAGAGCAAGAAAAAGCTTGATATAAAGGACTATTTATGAAAAAGAGAATTGTTTTAATAATATTGTCAATTGTGATATTTAATCTTGTGTTTGCAACAGATTATCCAAAGCTGGAAGAAATGGCTATAAAAGAAAAAGTGCCTGGTTTGAAATATGAATTAAAGATAATTAATGGAGTGCCTGCAATTGAAGGAATGCTGCAATTTTTTAAGGATGAAAAAACTTATAAAGTATTATTCTTCTTTGATACTGCTTATGCATATTCTTTCTTATTTGATCATAATCGTTCAGAAATTGAAGAAAACTTTGATGTTAGAATAAACAATAAAAAACAGGCCTTTGTGTCATTACAGTTTGATAATTTTTATATTGAAAAAACGGTAATGCCAATAGAAGAAAAGGTTCGAAATCCTCTCCTTTCTCAGGAAGAATCTAATTTTGACCTCTATGGTGTAATAGGAAATGACATATTGTTGCAAAAAAACTTTTATTTGTCATTAACAAAAAGGGAATTTGGCTGGATAGAGAATCTGGAATTTATTAAGCCAGAAAATCTTGATACATATAAATTAAATAATATAACTTATAAAAACAAGACTAATAATTTCCAATTAATTTGGCCAACAATTTATACTGATGATAACTTCTTTAATAGTGAAAACTTTTTTTTATTTCAAAAATATGATGGAACAGGTTCAAGATACTGGGTTTCAACAGGATCTTATGAGATTAAAACTTCGTCAAATGATTTTATAGAACAAATACAAAAGCATAAGTACAAGAATTTTCAATTAAAAGGTTTTGACGGGAAATATGGATTTTGTATTATTCCAAAGGCTACACTGATTGGAAAGAGCTTTGAAAATTTAAATGTATCTGTATTACCTCTAAATACAAGTGATCTGGATAATTTAACCCTAAAAGCAATTGGTTGTCAGGTATTAGCTGCATTCGATTTATATTTTGATAAACAAAATACAGAATCTTTGAAACAGTTATATTTCATTCCTGTAAATGAAAAAGATTATAATAATTTTAGGAAAACGTGGGATAAGGAACAGATTAATAAGTGCGAGCCAATAATTTTTTATGTAAATAATCAAAATAAGATTATTTTAAAGAATGAGAAAGCACCTTATTCTCAAATATCACTTGGAGATGAGATTGTATCAATAAATGGAAATCCATTTATAAATACCTTAAAATATAATTTACGGAAAGGTGATCTTTTGAAATTAAAAAAAGAAAATAACCAGCTGCTGGATATAATAGTAAAATAATTATATGGAAGAGGCATACTCCATACGATACCTTTTCAGAAGGGAAAATTATTGAACATAATCCGGCGGATTTTCAGCAGCAGCAAGATTATCGCCGGTTGCGGCGGCGAGGGCGGCGCTTGCCAGGTCTGCAATGTAGCCTGCCTGGGCGGCTTTTTCTTTTGTGGTGCCGGCCTGGCCCAGGGAAAGTCGCTGAAGGTCTTTTTTATCGTTGCGCTGGGCATTGAGATCTCGGGCCTTTAGTAAGATGTCTGCAGCTTCGTCGGCGCGGACATGCAGGCACTGGGCAACGGCGCTTTCTTCTGCGGCGGCAAGATTTTCCAGTGTGAGGAAAGTGCGCTGCAATTGCAGGGCACGTTTTTCACCAACACCCGGCAGCTCGAGGAATATTGATTTTGTATTTTCTTTTGTTCGAAGCCTCTGGTTACGGCTTGTAGCAAAACGGTGGGTTTCATCTCGTACCCGCTGGAGCAGACGCAGAGCGTCACTACGTTTTGGCAGACAGATTGGAGTACTGTTGCCTGGTCTGTAAATTTCTTCATCGCGTTTAGCAAGACCTGCAACCGGAATGTCGAGACCAAGAGAATTCAAAATCTCTTCAACCGCATTTACCTGACCAATACCACCATCAATTAAAAGTAAATCCGGCATATCAGCCTGTTCATTCAAAAGACGGGTGTAACGGCGCGAAACCGCTTCCTTCATTGAGGCAAAATCATCTATTAAACCATCTGTCGTGCGCAGACGGAAGTAGCGGTAATTCTTTTTATCCGGGTTCCCATTATAAAAGCTGATGAGTGAGGCAACCGGGAACTTTCCACCTATATGCGCAATATCAAAGCCTTCTATGCGGACCGGCAGAGTGTCCAGACCAAGCTTTTCTTTAAGCTCTTCCATTGCCGGTGTGTCGCCGCGGTCTCGAAGCCGGCGGACAATATCTTCCTTTGCATTCTGCTTTGCCATCTGAAGCGCAGCAACGTCTCGAGGAAGGTCGCGTGATGCAACCATAATTACCTGAGACTGCGAACCCTTTTCTTCGTGCAGCCAGCGTGAAATATGTTCAAATTCGCTTGTCTGGGGAATATATACCTGAGGCGGAATTGTATGGATATCATCATAAAAGACAGCCATAAACTCGGCAATCAAATCATCATCGTCGTTAAGGGATTCTGCACGGTAATTTTCACGGCCAAGCAGCTTGCCCTGACGGATTTTAAGAACGGTAAAGCTTACAAGCTCACCCTCGCTGTGGTAAGCAATATAATCGCGGTCATCAGAATCAAAGCTTTCTACTATATTTTGGTTCTGTAAAACCATCAGAGCTTTAATGCCATCGCGTAATCTGGCTGCTTTTTCGAAGTCTAAAGCGGCCGCGGCAGCCTTCATCTCTGTCTGAAGGTCCTTTACTCTTTCTTCACCTTTTCCCTCAAGTAACTTTTTAATTTCACCGATGTATAAATTGTAGGAGTCTTTAGAAATTTTATTACA
>CAMJNC010000026.1 GCA_946407195.1 uncultured Treponema sp.
GTGCAGAAATGATTCTTTACTGGAGAAGCCAGGGAAAGAGCCTCCTCGAGCACCTTGACGATATGTACAAAGAATTTGGTTACTTTGAAGACCGCGCAATTTCTCAGAACTTCCCTGGAGCACAGGGTGGACAGACTATGAAGGCTATGATGGCTAACATGAGAAGTAATCCACCTGCAACTCTCGGCGGACAGAAGGTAGTTAAGGTTCGCGACCTTATGTGCGATCCTGACCTTCCAAAGAGCAACGTTCTCCAGTTCTATCTTGAAAGCGGAACAATCGTAAGTGCACGTCCATCTGGAACAGAGCCAAAGATTAAGTTCTACATCAACTCTATGGTTCCAGCCGGAGACGGCTCAGACGCATGGTTCGCTGATGCAAAGAAGAACGCAGGAGCTCTCTGCGACGGAATTACTGCTGACATTCAGAAGATTATTGATGCAGCATCCAAATAAAAAAATTACTGATTTAAGAAGACTGCGCAAGCTTTACGAAGAAGGCGCAGTCTTCACAGCTTTTGATACGGAAACGTCTGGTATTACACCAACTACAAGCCGTATCATAGAAATAGGTGCCGTCCGATTTACAAAGGACGGCATTATTTCTAAATGGTCAAAGCTTTTTGATCCGGATCAGGAACTCTCACCTTTTATAATAAACCTTACTCATATAACTCAGGAAATGGTTGATGCAGCCGATCCGATAAATGAACACATTCGCGACTTTCTGAGCTTTCTTGGCTCTTCTATAATTGTCGCTCATAATGCGCAGTTCGACTTAAACTTCCTTAACGCCGAATGCGAAAACTGCGGACTTCCGTTAACCAAAAATCAGGCAATTGATACCTTACAGCTTTCACGTATTACTATACCCGAAGCACAGTACCATAAGCTTGATTTTCTAGCTGATTTTCTTGGAATAGATAAAGGCTCCTCGCATCGTGCCTTAGACGATGCAATTACCTGTATGGAGCTTTTTAAGAAGTGTATTGAAAAACGTTAGTTTCTTGGTGCTTTAGCCGGGTCTATCGGCTGACCGTTCTGGAATACCATAAAGGTAATCTGATATTTCTGGCTGATTGAATCAAGTCCTGCAGTTCCCAGCTCTGCTCCAGAAACAGCATATTCTCCCTTACGAACCTTTACAGAACCAAGTCCTGTGTAAGCATAAATCAATCCTGTCTTTGTCTGTACGAATACTACCTGACCAAAGCCACGATAAACACCTACGTACATTACAGTTCCTTCATGAATACATACAACAGGTTCATTTGTTTTTGCAGAAAGCTGAACTCCGGAAATCTTACCCTTTACCTGAGTAATCTTTGGAGAAGAAACAGGCCACTTTGTATTTGAATCAGCATTAACAGTTGTACCATAAGTGCGGGTATCTGGTGCTGGCTCATTTACCTTTATTACAGTTTCACCAGGCTTTGCAGGTTCAACAGGTTTTTCTGAAGTTTTTGATCCGGTTTGTGCAGCTCCTTCAGTTACCTTAAGCTTCTGGCCTACTTTAATTACAGCAGAAGAATCAAGATTATTTAAGGCCATAAGGTCTGCTACAGCCATTCCGTTTTTACGTGCAATACCGTAAAGTGTATCACCTTTTTTAACAACATATTCAACTACTTTACCCGCTGGATTAGCATTTCCCGCAGCCTTTGTAGAAGAAAGAGCTGCTGCTGTACCAATATCAGCATCAGGAATAATAAGCTTCTGGCCAACTTTAATTACATCGTTTTCAGAAAGATTATTTGCAGTACGAAGCTCTGCTACCGTAATCTGATATTTACGGCTGATTGAGTATAGGGTATCGCCCTTTTCTACCTTATATGTAATGTCTGCAAAAAGCGCAGTAGTGAATACAAAGAATATTGTAAGTATTGAAATTAATTTACCAAAATGAGTTTTCATAATTATATTATCGGCAGAAAGCGTGTGTCTTTTTAGATTTATGAAACAATATTCTGGAAAAATTCGTTTACATTTATTCCGCTGATTATTCCGGCCTTTGCATAGCGGCTTAAAATTCCTTCGCGGCCACCGGTAAGGTGCTCAGACGTAATTCCATGCTTAATGGAAATATCAGCTTCCATAAGTGCAGAAAAATGATCGCAGATTCTTACAAGACGTCCGTCTATAGGGTCAAAATCAGTTTTGTTATAAACAGTATTAAGCTCTTCCCAGCTGACATGCTTAATCTTTCCATCTTTATCAAGAATGCGATCTGTAAACTCATCGCTTGTATAATAAATTATTTCCTTTTCAAAGAAAGGTTCCATCAAAGGAACAAGCTCTTTATTGACAATTTCATCTTCAATCTTCTTTACGATATTTGGAAGATCATCGGTTGCTGTTTTTACCGGTGAAATAATGTCGCGGGTAACTGATTCAGGCAAATCATGAAACAGAGCACTGAAAAAGTTATTAATAACGCGACGGTCGCACATTTCGGGATTGTATTCGCGGCCAAGCAGAAGTGTCATTATAGCAACAAAAAAGCAGTGACCTAAAACTGAGGTTGCAGGAACACGTGGAGTTTGATTCCATCTTGTCTGGAAACGAAGCTGTTCAATTTTAAGAATAAAATCAAAAGCCTTCTGGTGAGTCATAAGCTTTTGAAGACCTTCTAACTCTAGGTAAGGCTGAATCTCTGCTTCGAGTTCATTTTGAATGTTTTTAAGACGCTCTTTTTCATTTACAACGGCAAGCATTTCAAGCTCACGGATTGTAGAATATTTATGAGCGGCTCTATAAATGTTTACAGTGGTTCTAAGCTCTGTAGGAATCGGAATATTACCAGACTGCTGTCCAACGTAAATTGTAAATTCAGAAAACAGCTTTTCATCTGGAATCATTTCTTTATAGCCGTTTAAAACCCATTCGTTGAGTCTCATGTACTCGTCAGGGAATTCACGGCGAAGCATTTCCTGTACAGGGGCTTTTATATCGCATAAAGAAATCTTACGTAAAAGGTCAAATAAAGATGCATAAATCATCCATTTCCAGTCTACGTATTTTTTTCGGTTTTCTTCATATTTACCGATTATATACGCCAGTACCATCTTTTCTGCAGCCTTGTCCATTTCCACAAGGTCAAAGGGGCGTATTAAATCATTCCAGCGTTGAATTGAAAAACCTTCGAATATTTTTAATGCAAGAGTTTTATTCATAAAATTAGTTACTCAAACCAGCCTTGTGGTCTGCGTCCATCTTGTCCTTCCAGACTACTGCCTTTTTCTTTACTTCTTCAGCTTGGTTAGAATCTCCAATGGCAATATAAAGCTTTCGTAAAGCAAGAAGATATTTAATTGCATTACGCATATCGTCAATACGACGTGTAGAAAGCTCGTACTTATCGCGGTATGCAGTAGCAGAGTCATTCAGCTGTTTCTGAATCATTCTAATGTACAAAACTGTAGTCTCATAATCGGCTCCACTTGGATCAAAATAATCCTTGTAAGCAGCCTTCATATCAATGAGGTTCTTTGATACAGTTGCAAAACGACCTTCGAGTTCAACGAAAGACCACTTCCATTTACTGTTATCACCAAAAGCGTCTTTAAGCATAGTAATTGCAAGACCAAGCTTACGGATAATCATAAAACGGCGGATAATAGGTACATTGTGAATAGGCTCAAGCAGCGGAATTAAATCTGCATAAGGAACATCAATAGTATCAGAAACAATTTCTTCAAGATAAATAATAGCCTTGTAAAGAAGCTTACGGGCATCGTTAAGGGCATCGTTATTCTTTACTTCCATAAGGCGGAGTGAAAGACTGTTCTGTGCCATATAAAGTGATGCTGCATAAATCATATCTTCACACAAAAGGAGCTTTTTATTTTCGTAATCAATATCGCCCTTGTGCATGCCATTGAGCATAGTTTTTTCTTTTTCAAGAGTAGCAGTTATTTTTCCCTTATACGGCTGAATTGCCTCATTAAAATGAAGTCTTGTTTCTTCTGAGATCTTTGACATCAGTCACCTCCGCTGAATTTCTGGAGAAGAGATCGTGCATGCTCCAGAGACTGGGATGTATCTGCATCACCGGAAAGCATACGGGCAATTTCAGCAACACGAGCCTCGCCTTCCACAGGATAAACATTTGAAGAGGTAATTTCTCCGGAGACACTCTTCTCTATCTTTATCTGATTATCGGCATAAACTGCTATGCTCGCTAGATGTGTAATACAGAAAATTTGTCTGTTTTTAGACAAATTCTTCATGTGGGCGCCTACTGCTACGGCAATTTCGCCACCAATTCCTGTATCAATTTCATCAAATACAAGAGTTTCTACACTGTCTGTACGCGCAAAAATAGTCTTAAGAGCGAGCATAACACGGGAAAGTTCACCACCAGAGGCAATTTTCGCAAGTGGAAGCGGCGGATTTCCAGGGTTAGCTGATATCATAAACTCAATGTCATCTTTACCATAAGGACCGCAGATCTGTTCAAGCTCTGTACCGGCTTTTTGATTGATTTGAACTGCAAAAGTAGTTCCCTTCATTCCAAGCTTAGAGAGAATCTGGTCTACTTCGCTGTTTAATACAGAGGCAGTTGCTTTTCTAGCCTGAGAAAGTTTTTCTGCCAGAGTCAGGATTTCCTTTTCAAGCACCTTGATTTCTGCAGTAAGGGCATCCTTTTTATTGTTACCGTCACCGTTTTCTTCGATGTACTTCTGAGCTTCATCAAAATAAGCAAAAACTTCGGAAAGCGGCGCATTTACAGAAGAAGCATATTTTTTCTTAAGATTATAAATAAGGGAAAGTCTGTCTTCTACAGTCTGAAGTCTGTTCGGATCGTAAACAAGCTTATTTTTATAATCAGAAAACTCTGCAGAAATATCAGAAAGCTCATAAAAGGCTGATTCAACGCGTTCGTCTAGTTTTGCAAGAGATTTGTCGAGTTCTGTTACGTGCATTGAGTCCCGGCGTATTTTTTTGAGAAGACCGATTACCCCGCTCTCGTCGTTTGAAAGCATCTGGTCTATTGAATCTACATCGGAGAAAATCTTTTCGTAAGAAGAAAGACGTGCCTGCTCTTCTTCAAGCTCTGTATCTTCATTTGGTTTAAGTTTTGCTTCGCTGATTTCCTTTACGGCAAAGGTCATCATATCCAGCTTGCGCAGGCGTTCACTGTCTGAAAGATTATACTGGGCAAGCTGCTTTCGTTTTGCAACAAGTACAGTGTATTTAGCAGTAAAGGCATCTACATCAGCTGTAATACCGGCACGGGCATCGAGAAACTTACGATGTTCTGCAACCTTCATTAAAGACTGATGCTCATGCTGGCCGTGAATGTCTACAAGGAAGGAAGAAAACTGTGCAAGGTCGTTTCTGGTTACAGGAGTATCATTAATCCAGGCTCCATTTTTGCCTGTATCACGGATTATGCGGCGTAAAAGTACGCGGTCATTTTCTATTTCAATTCCATGAACGCTAAGCCATTCCAGAGCATTACGCGGTTCGTCATCTTCTGCAATTTCGCTTCTTACAGGAAGTCCATGAGGCAAAAGGAAGGTTCCGCTTACGCTAGATTCTTTTTTACCTGTACGAATCTGCTGAACATCAGCCTTTCCGCCAAGCAGAAAAGAAAGAGCACCAATGAGAATAGATTTTCCGGCTCCGGTTTCACCCGAAAGAACTGTAAAGCCCTTTGTAAATTCAAGATAGTCCTGATCTATAAGAGCGAAATCTTTAATTGTTAAATCTTCAAGCATGTGGAACCCCCGACCAGTTTAATTTTGATCTGAGTGCGTTATAAAACTTTTCTGCAGAAACCGCAACAAGCTGAGCCTTCTTTTTGTTAAGGGCCACACAGATAGTATCACCGTATGCTAAGGCAAAAGGCTCCTGTCCATCAACTGTAAGACAGATTCCTTTAATACGGCTCTTTTCAATTGAAATTTCAAGCTTGCTGTCCGGGCTTAAAACCAGTGGACGGCTTGAAAGTGAGAAGGAATTAAGAGGAGTAAGTACAAAGGCTTCTACCTCTGGAGAAACAATAGGACCACCTGCAGCTGCAGAATATGCGGTAGAACCTGTTGGAGTTGCAAGAATTAATCCGTCTGCCTTAAGACGGCATAAAGGAAGAGAATTACGTTTTACAGAAAGCATGATTGTAGAAACTCCACGTTCTGCAGAAATAACCGCATCGTTAAGGCTCAAAGAGGAATAAATCTTTTTACCTTCGCGGAAAACTTCTACCTTGAGCATTGAGCGTTTTTCAAAAGCTGATTTATCGTCAAGAAAGGTTTTTAATTCCTTCTGCCAGTCTTCCGGCTGAACCGAAGCAATAAAACCGAATTCTCCAAGATTTACAGGAAATACCGGCAGGCCATATTTTGAAGCATTACGGGCTGCATAAAGTACGGTACCGTCACCACCAAGGGAGATTACAAAATCATAACCTTTGAAATCTGTATTATCAACAAAGCCGTCAAAGCTCAGAAAATCATGTCCAACACCTTTCTTAGAAAGGTAGGCTGCTATTTCCTGAGCCAGAGTCATAGATTCATCTTTTGATACATTTATAATTATAAGTGCCTTTTTCATTCTGTCCTTTTTTATGGCAGAGAACTTAAAACCTTTACGATTTTCGCACTCTCTGCATGGGTCAAACGCGGATAAAGCGGAATATGGACACAGCGCAGATATAACGATTTTGCATGAATGCAGGATTCTGAAAGCTCATCCTTAAGTGCAATTACAGAATTATCATAAGCAAGCTGAACTTCAATATCCTTTCGCGAAGCATACTGCTTTACATCCTTAAAGGAACTTGCAAGAATCAGCGGGAAGCAGCTCATGGTTGAACCATTTTCCATTTCACGGGCATACATTTTGTGACGTCCGATAAGACAGGCCTGATGGAACATTGCAAAAAGCTCCTTTCGGGTCTTTTCATTACGCGAATATTCCTTAACCTGAACCCAGGCAAGCGCACAGTTAATATCAGGTAAAAGATCTGTAAGCGGTGCTTCATCGGAATACTTTTTAAGTACTATCCACTCACGGCGGCCAGGTGCCATAAGAACCGCGCCGCCACCGGCAGTTAATACATCGCGCTCTTCAAGTCCCATAATGGTATAAATACCAAAGGAGCCTGCTAATTTGCGTTCTTCTATTGGAAGGCCTTCTGCATTCAAAACAGGAACCGAAGCACCAGCACTCTGTGAAATATCCTCAATAACAGGAATTCCAAGAGCCATAATTCCTTCAAAATCTGGAAGAATACCTTCAGTTTCGTGAAGAATCAAAAGTCTTCCACCCTTCTGCATTCCGGCATTTACTATTTCTGCAGTAACAAGACCTGTTACCTCGTCTACGTCGAGCACAAGCGGCTCATACCCCAGACTTTCCACAGTCTGATACTGCCAGGCCGGTGCCAGGGCAGAAATCATAATCTTTCCGCCCTTTTCAAAGTCGAGGGCCTGAAGCGCATATTTTAAAGCAATTGCAGGGCTTCTGAGAGCTACTGCACCGTCACATTTTGTAAATTCCTTTACCGTCTGGATTAATCTTGCGTTTAACTCACCGGGACCAATTTTTTCGTCAACCATGCAGGTTAAAACCGCATCCATTTCTTTTCTACGAATCGTTGTACTGTATGTCTGTATCATTTATTTTACTGGATATCGATAATTTTCTGTAATTCTTTTGCGTTGAAGAGCTTTCGTGTGTTCAGCATGATAAGATATCCTGTTTCCTCGCGAACAACACCTTCAATATACTCTGTTCCGATTCCGCTCAACATCTGTGGAGGGTCTTTTACGTCTTCACCTTTTACAGTAACTACACGTTCTACCTTATCAATAATAATACCGATTTTACTGCCATCAATATTAAGAATAATAAAGCCGCCTTCCATCTCTATATCCTCAGACCTGTTTGAAGCCTGAATCTTGAAGCGCTTATGCAAATCAATAATAGGAATAATTTCTCCACGGAGATTGATAATACCCTCTACATAATAAGGAGCATTAGGAATAACGCGGACATTCTGAAGTCTTACAATCTCTTTAACATCCATGATGTTAACGCCGTATAATTCTTCCCCCAGATGAAACGTTACCATTTGATATGAAATATCAGTAGCCATAGATACCCTCCAAGATATATAAAACTATCATTATATAATAATACTCCTAAAATTGAGATTTTGCAATGCAAACTTCAATTTGCCCAGTAAACTTTTAACCTCCTTTGTACGGCCGCTACGGCCGATTAATCTACTGTAAACAGCGTTATTGCGTTTACTTTTTGTATTCCAGCTGCCTTTAATATTTCTGCACAGCTTTCTATTGTTGAACCGGTAGTACAAACATCATCTATAAGGCATACAGACTGTGGAAAGCTGCCGGAAAACGGCTTTAACAAATGCTCAAGAACCTCTTTAGAACACAAGGAATAAGCAGTTTTTATTGATTCAAGTCTTTTTTCGCGTGAAAGCTTTTTCTGCTGCCCCGAAGTATTTCTTTCCAGAATCCTAAGCACCTGAAAACCATAACGTTTTTCAAGGAAGGTACAAAGCTCCTCTATCTGATCCCAGCCGTTTTTGAGAATTTTTCCCTTACGTGGTGGAACAGGTACAATTACTTTGTCCCCCCTCTTTCGTAATACCTCGCACAAAAGCCTTGCAAAAAGCGGTGAATAACTTCTTTCCTCCTGCATCTTCCAGCGAAACATCAATTCGCGGTTCCAGACTCTGTAAGAAAACAAGGGAATCACAGAATCTGTACTTTTCAGAACCGGTTCTTCCCTGCATTTCATGCATTTTCCCTTCATACATACGAGCTCTTTACCACAGCATTCGCATCTTTCTTTCTCAAGAATATGACTTACAGAAAAATGTGTCTTAAGACAGGCAGCGCATACAGGTTTTGTAAATACGAGCCGCCCGCAAACAGCGCATTTTTCTCCGCCGCTTATAAAAACATAAAGCAGTCTGAAAGCCGATACAAAGAGCTGTTGTATTTCGAAAATTAATTTCCTCACACCTATATAATTGTGCAAGAGTTATCAAAAATGACAGTTTTTCATGAAAAAAATGAGAAAAAGTTGATTTGTTGTGAAAATCCGCCCTTATCTGCCGGACAAAGCCTTTTTCCAGCGTGCAATTGTCTGGAGGGCATTAAGCGGAGTCAGATTATCGGTATCTGTAGAAAGGATTTCTGAAATTATGATTTCTTCGTCACTAAAAAGTCCTGGGCTTACAGGAGCAGGTGCAGTTTGTGCAGGAGCTGAAGTTTTTTCAACCTTGTCGTTATCCAGAAGTACCGGATTATTGCTTGCAATTGCCTGAATATGTGAAAGAATTACATTAGCTCTGTCTATAACATTCTGTGGTATACCTGCAAGCTTTGCTACATGAATACCATAAGAGTTTTCTGTAACGCCTTCCTTTACCTTGCGTAAAAATACAACTGAACCATTCTGTTCAAGTACATCCATGCAAAGCATTTTTAAACGTGGATGCTCCATGCGGGAAAGCTCATGATAATGAGTAGCAAAGAAGGTTTTACAGCCGATTGTATCCAGAAGATATTCAGAAACGGCACGCGCAATTGCAAGTCCGTCTTCTGTAGAAGTCCCTCGCCCTACTTCATCCATAATTACAAGTGAACGCTTTGTTGCAGCATGAAGGATATTTGCAGTTTCTGTCATTTCTACAAGGAAAGTTGATTCTCCCTTTGCAAGGTTATCTGAAGCACCTACACGACAGAAAATACGGTCTACTATTCCAAGACGTGCACTTGCAGCAGGTACATAGGAACCGGTTTGTGCAAGTAAAGCAATTAATGCATTCTGACGAAGGTATGTACTTTTACCAGCCATATTTGGACCGGTAATAAGTGCAAAGGCCGGAGCATCCTCTTCATCAGCTGAAAGCATGGCATTATTTGGAACAAACTCACCTCTTGGCAGATGATTTTCTACAACAGGGTGGCGTCCCTCTTTTATTTCAAAATGTGTTGATTCTTCAATTTCCGGGCGTGCCCAGTTATGTTCAATTGCAGCCTGCGCAAAGGAAGCGGCTGCATCTGTATTTGCAATTTCCTGAGCAACCTGTAATAAATATGGAATATACTGTAAAAGAGAGCTTCTTATTTCAATAAATAAATCGCGTTCAAGCTCCAGGATTTTTGTAGAGGATTCATTGAGCTCCTGTTCAAGCTGCTGTAAACGTTCTGTTGTATAACGGTCTCCATTAACAAGAGCGCGTCTCATAATAAAGTGTGGCGGCACATTTGCAAGTTTACCTTTACTTACTTCAATAAAATATCCGGCCGCATTATTATATTTTACGCGCAAGGTTGTTATACCAGTTTTTTCCTTTTCTTCTGCCTCATATTCAGAAAGTATCTGGTTAAAATTATCATGTACTCCGCGCCAGTGATCCAGTTCTTCAGACCAGCCCTGTTTAATTATACCACCGTCTGTAAGCGAGGTTGCAGGATCTTCGAGAATTGAGTTTTCAATAAGTCCGCAGATTTTCTTTGCTTCTTCTTCTGAGATAAAAGAAAAATCATACTGCCCAAGATATTCCTTTACACGGGTCCAGGCTTCAAGACTTAACCTTAAGGCCTGTAAATCTTTGGCATGGGCACGTTCCATTGCAATACGGCCGGCAAGGCGTTCAACATCGAGAATGCCGCTTAAATCAGCTTTTACCTTATCCAGAAGCTGACGATTTTCTACAAAGCTTGCAACCTTAGCCTGTCTGTCTTCTATCTGACGAAGATTAGTAAGCGGGAACAAAAGCCAGTGACGAAGCAGACGGCTGCCCATTGCTGTTTTAGTAAAATCTACACATTCAAGAAGTGTATATTGAGCTCCACCCTCACGCATGTTTGCAACTATTTCAAGATTTCTGCGCGAAGAATCGTCCATTATAAGATATTCACTGTCGCTGTAGATTCGAATTGAATTGATATGCGGAATAGAAGCATTTGTTGTTTTTGCAAGATAATCTAAAAGAAATCCTGCCGGTACAATTTCCGGGCTTTCTGCTTCCAGTCCAAAGGCTTTAAGATTTGCAGTATTAAACTGAATGGTTAATTTCTTAAAGGAAAGTTCTGCATTAAAATCCCAGTCTGGATAGTATGAAACAGAAAGTGAACCAAAGGCTGTAACAGCACTCTGAATATCTGCATTATTTTTAAGGGAAACTGGAAGCAGAAGCTCACGCGGAGAAGCACGGTTTAACTCCTTTACGAAGTTTTCTGCCATTTTAACTGCCGGCCAGGAGGTAGCACTAAAGCTTGAGGTAGTAACATCAATAAAGGCAAAGGCTGCCTTTCCCTTTACTACGCACAAAGCTGCGAGATAGTTTGCACGGCCGCCATCCAGATACTCTTCTTCTACAGCGGTACCTGGAGTAATTATTTCTACAACCTTTCGCTCGGCAATTCCCTTGCCGCCCTTTGGAATTTCTCCAACCTGTTCGCAGATTACTATTTTTTTTCCAAGACGTAAGAGACGTGCAATATAAACCTTTGCGGCATGATATGGAATTCCACACATAGGACGAGAAGCCCTGTGTGTTAATGTTAAATTCAAAAGACGCGATACTTCTACCGCATCTTCATCAAACATTTCGTAAAAATCTCCGAGGCGGAAAAAAACAACCTCGTTTTTATATTGTGCTTTTATTCCCCGATATTGAATCATCATCGGGGTAAGGGTCTCTTCGTCGGCCATCCTAACCTACAACCCCAGCTCAGAAATAACCTGGTTTGTAATATCTACCGAAGAAGAATACCACAATATCGCATTAGATTCCTGCAGACTCAGAATCATACTGTAGCTTCCGCTTTCTGCAATTTTTGCAAGCGTGTTATAAAGCTTTTTGTAGAAATCATCTGAGTTCTGAAGTGTCTTTTGCATAGACTCAAGCTCAACGTTTTTAGCATTTGTATATTCTGTAAGATAATCAGTTTTCTTAGTAATTTCAGCTTCAACTTTCATAGCGGAAGCATCATTACCAGCATTTTCATAATCAAGCTTTTTCTGCTGAAGCTTTTTAATCTGTTCAACCTGCTTGTTTATTTCTTCCTGAAATTCAGCTTTCTTTTTTTCATAATTACGAACAGGAGCTGAATTTCTAAAGTAGGCATTATATACTTTAGCAGTGTCTACAACTCCGAACTTTGTAATCTGCTGAGAAAAAGCAGGAAGCGCTGCAAGTGCAAGAACAGCAATTGAAATTAAAACCTTAATATATCTTTTCATCCTATAATCCTTTCTTTAATAATATATCAAATGTTAATAGTTCACAATATTAAATGAAAGTACGAAGTTGAATGGTCTGTCTGCAAACTTTGGCTTTCCGTCCACAATGCGGTATCTCCATGCAAACAAAAGGTGCAATGGAAGCTGTGGAATAAGGAAGCGGATACCTGGACCATAGCTGAAGTAAAAATCTTCTGGACTATAGCTGAATGCATCCTGAATTCTTGGCTTAACTGCAGCAACATCCCAGAAGGCATCAATTCCGATAATTCCTGGAACAATTGGCATACGCAATTCAAGCTTATTAGAAAGCATTGCAAGTCCTGTTGTTTCCTTATAAGATTCACTCCAGCCACGACCATTAAGAAGACCATCGATATAAATAGAACTGTTAGTGCTTATACCGTTTTCAACCGGAATAATTGCAGAGAAGCCTGTGTAAGCAGCAAATACCATTTTAAAGCTCCAGGTTTCTGTTACAGGAATATCAAACAGCTTAAAGTATCCTTCAAGTTTAGTATCTGTACGTGCATAGAATTCCTTTTCAAGCTTTGGAATAAGACCATGCCAGGTAATTCGTTCACTCATGAACCAACCCTTTGAAGGATCATAATTCAAATCTCTGTTATCTACGGAGAAGCTTGCATAAATTGCATTAGAAATACCCCAGCGGTTTGCATAAGATGAAACTGATGTTTCTACAGGGACATAAACTGATTCATCGTAAACATTTTTCTGCAAAGAAGTAGAAATACCACCAGCTAAAGTTAGAATAGCATAATCTGGAGTCCATCTTCTTGAAAGGCCGGCGCTGAGAGTTGTACTCCAGTCGTGATAATTCATATAGTATTTATTCTGAACAAGCTCAAGATTTGGAGACCAGAAGTTTACGAGATTTGAGTTTTTAGCATGACTTAATGAAAGTGAAGTATTGAAAGAAATCGGATAATCTCCAATCCAGTTTTGTGAATAAGAGAAATCAATAGACTGTTCATTAGGGGCAATTGTAGTAGCAGCAGAAATTGTTCTTCCTTCACCAAAGAGGTTTGAGTTTTCAACCTTGGCAAAAAGTGAAACAGGAATAGTACTTGCCGACTCTGTTGCACCAGAGAAGGTAACACCAAACTGTACAGATGAGGTTGACTGCTCTTCTACAGAAAGAATCAGATCAATAAGATTGTCTTCTGTACCAGGCTGTGCTTCTGGAACTACGTTTGAGAAGTAACGGAGATTCATAAGGTTTCTCAAACCGTTGATAATTTTATCGTTTGAGAAGGTATCACCAGGCTTAAGAGGAACTTCACGACGGATTACGTAATCCTTTGTTTTTGAATTTCCCTTAATGATGATATTTTCTACGTGACTTCGTGAATGCTCTTTAATTGTAAGATCATAAGAAATCTCGTGGCGGTCTGAATCTTTTACAGGAACTGGATAATATTCATTCATCATATAGCCGTTTTCCTGATAAACACTTGATACCGCCTGTAAATCTTCCTGGAATTTTGTTGCATTATAAATCTGACCTTCTCTAAGCTTTTTCTGCTTAAGAAGCTCTTTTTCTGTAAATACCTCGTTTCCAGAAATTCTAAGACCTGAATAAGTATACTGGGCACCTTCCTGAAGGAGGAACAGAATTGTAAGCTCATCTCTCTGCTTTTCTTCATTAAAGGCAGAATCAATTTTTACATCAAGAATTGTGATATCAGCATAACCGCGTTCCTGATAGTATTTTATGATTGTTTGTTTATCCTGCTCCAGAGTTGAAGGCTGATAAGCTCCGTCTTTAAAAAGACCAACTTCTTTTAATGCAAGCTTTCGTTTAAGAGCACGAGTAGAAACAATTGAGTTTCCTGAGAATTGAATTTCACGGATAACAGAGCTGCTTCCTTCTGAGATTTCAAAGGTAACAACAATACCCTCTGGAGTTTCTTCTGTGGAATGAGTTACGTAAGAAGCATTAAAACCTTTTTTGAGGTAATAGTTACGGATAATTCGTTCATCGATTAAAACCTTTGATTCAATATAAATATCGCTGGCCTTGTTTTTAATCTGTTCACGAAGCTCACCGTTTCTGATTTTACGGTTTCCTGTAAAATTAATAGATTTAATTATAGGACGTTCTACTACTTCAAATACGAGAAGGACATCTGTAGAGTCGTTTGAAGCATGCTTTGCATATGGCGTAATATCTTCAAAATATTCAAGACTGTAAAGACGGTCTAAAAGCTCGTTATAAACTTCATCTGTAAAAGGTGAATTGATAAATGAGCTGGTAATTCCGCCCAAATCCGACTTTTTAACATTTTTAAGTCCATTGAAATCAATTTTAGAAATAGGTTGATTCCAATACCATTCATCGCTCTGTGCCGAAAGTGCAAAAACAGAAACAAACATGAAGAAAAGAACTGCTAAAACTTTTCGATACATTAAAAACTCCTACTTTCCACATCAATAAGCAAACTTCCATGAAAGAGTTACAGACGCAGAAGGAACAAATTGATTTTTTAATAAAGCATTTATATCTGGAGCCATATTTACACGAATATTTGCAAAGGGTGACTCCAGTTCCATACCAATTTCTGGCTGGAACAGCATTTTACCTGCAGATGAAATATCATTTACATAATAGCTGTCTTCAAAAGAAACATGAAGCATAGCATCTATATATAATGAACTACCCAGGTATTTACCTATATAAACAGTTGTGTTATCAAGAAAGTTACCAAGAGAAATCTTTTCTTTTGCTGAATTTCTTGAAATGCTGTAGTTATACGTATTTTGCAATACATTTGTTCGTAAAGAGAATATATCAAAATTCAGCAAATCCCGCAACTTGTTTTCTGCCTGACGGACTACAGTAGACTGAAGTGCATAGTCAGAGGCGGCAAACAGGAAGTCACCGGCATTATCAGAATCAGCTACCACAATCTGACCAAGCAAAGCACGTATTTCGTTTTCAGATTTAGCCGGTACAGAAGAGAAATGCGGCTGAAGATTCAACAGCTGCTGGTCTTCTACAGACATAACAATCTTTACTGTCTGTCCCCTTTCATCCTTTTCCCTTGTTTCGGCGGTAACTGTTATAGAAGGATTTGCGATATCCTCTTTATTAAACTTAATATTTCCTGACTTAATATAGAAGCTTCTGTTGAGGTAAGCCACATCTCCCGACTTAAACTTAAGTTCTCCGTCTATCATATACAAATCTTCAGGCTGATTTACTACAACCTTCATCGTTGTATTAGGAACAAAAACACATCTTAACACAGGATCAAGCTGAACTGATGCATGGGTTCCAAGGGTAATATCAAGATCTGTAATCAGCTGTAATGGATTAGCCGTTTCCTGAGTGCCGGAAGAAAAGTTTGACAAAGCAAAAAGCTGAATTGCAAGGTCTATGTTTTCACCGGCAATGCTTCCTGAAATATCCATAACATCATTTTCAAAGAACATATTTATATCAAGAGAAACATTTCCGTCCAGCGATACGACATCTGTTTTTAAATTCAAAGGCAGAAGGTCTGATTTATATGAGCTGAACTGACCTTCCATATGGTCAAACGACCATTTATTAAGATAAACCGTAAGCTCAGTAAGCATTCTCTGATTATTTTTAAGCGAAAGAATAGTTTCCGGAATCTGAATTTCATTACTGATTATATTAAAGTTTATTTCCGGCGCAGAGATTTTCTGCTTAAACAGCATAGGGCACTTAACAACAGGGGCTGCAATATTAGCCCAGCCGTTAAGTTCAGGATCGTTCATTGAACCTGTAATAACTGCGTTTCCAGTAAATATACCACTTTCAGCAACAAGCAAATCATCAATATTAAGATAC
Source organism: uncultured Treponema sp. (assembly GCA_946407195.1). Lineage (GTDB taxonomy): Bacteria > Spirochaetota > Spirochaetia > Treponematales > Treponemataceae > Treponema_D. The sequence continues at coordinate 16,078 of CAMJNC010000026.1, forward strand.
GTACAGGCCTTTGGTAAATCCAGATATAAATCATATATCTCAAGATTTGTTCCATGAAAATCTATAAAGCCATCAATTTTACCAGACATGAAGTTTTTATTGTCCAGATTAAGCTCAAGCAAACCTTCTTTTCTGTAGGTTCCATATAAACCGCAGTTATCAGAAGAATATATGGTTATAATATCGTTAGCATACATTGCAGAAAAAGATAACGGGAAAGGCTTTTTAAGCAGAGTTCCGCCAAAGGCCGGAGTTGAAAGAGTAACCAGAAGAGAATCTGGCAAAAGCTTTCCTTCTGGTACAATTGCATTGTCTGCAGTAAGCACAAGCGGAGCATACAGAGTCTTATCCATCATGCTATAGAAAAACTCTCCGGTAGCATTAAGGTTCCAGTCGGTTAAAGAAGCCGTAGCCTGAATATTAGAAAAATCCATATTATTATAGCTGATGTTCAAATCCGATATGGTTATATCACGGTCTTCTACAACAATATTACCTTTTCCTGTAAGTAAATCAGCCGCAATAAGCACAGAAAGTGAATCAACATTTAACGAAACATATGGATGCTCAATTGTACCCGAGGTAAACAGCATTCCCGAAATCATATTATTATCGTTAGTCTGATTAACAAAACGGCTCAGGCTGAAATTTTTAAGCTGCATCTGAAGATTCAGATAAACATACTTGTAAATATTTTCCTTTGTCATAGGAAGGTGATCCGGATTAGAAACACTTCCATCTATAATTACCATTTCATCTGTTATAGGATTCCGCAGATTCATTGCAATTCCAACAGAATCAAATATATTTTCATTAATATTCAAAATGGCATCTGCAGAACCTTCGAGTACTGAATAAAAATCCGAGTATGCAATTGTGTCAATCCGGGCTCCATATTTTGTTGCATTACCCGAAAGCACAAGCTTTGGATTAACTGATATTATACCCCCCGCCTGCTCTATCTCCAGATGCGAAATCTGTACCGAAGGGCCGTTTTCAGTATCATAAGCAAAGGTTAAAGCCGTAGAGAAGATAATTGATTTATCCAGAACCTTAACAGGAAGGCTCTTAAGTGTAAGGTGGCCGTCAAAGGCCTGATTTTCATTAAAGCGGAATTCGAGATCAGTACCATAATCACCGGTAAGAGTAATAACCTCAGGCATAACTGTTCCGGAAAAATGATATGGAATTGAGTCAATGTTTAAGTCTGCAGTAAAAAACTTATCAGAAGAATCTGGAGCACTATCGAGCGAAGCCGAAGCTTCCATTACAAATTTACCTGCAATGAGAGAAAGCTGATTCAGCTGAATATTCGAATCAGTTCCGTTTACCGCAATCATAAGCGCCTGGTTATCAGCCTTTGTATTAGCAAGAAGAACGTAAGGAATATTATATGAGAAGGTCTTTAAATCTGTAGAGGCATACATATCTCCAGAAAGAAGATACGGCTCCAGATTTTTCTGTATTGCTTCAACAGACTGAGCATTTTCCGGAGGCAGGAACTGTGCCGCCAGGGCAGCAAGGCTGTCCAGATAAAGACTGCTTAAAGTAATATTGGTCTGGAAATAGTTTGAAGCATTAAGATAACTTCCGTCAATTCGAACCATTCCCGGTTCAATTTCTTCCAGGTGAGAATAATCAGAAACTTCGAAAGAAAAATCATAAGAATCTGGCTGAGGAAGCACTGTAAGCTGAAGTGCTGCTAATGAACGAGAACCAATAAATACCTGTGGTGAAAAGGCCATAAAGCCCTTATCCAGAGGGTCAAAATATACTTCTGTAGAAATGCTGTTTCCATTAGGCAAGCGATATTCAGGAACTTCAATAAAACCCGAAAGCTGCTTCGTTTCATAGACCAGCGACAGCTTGGCCGAGGCAGAACAGTTTTCTCCACTTATAGAAAGCCCGGTAAGCTCAGCCTTTTTTTCATCTCCATACAAAGAACAGGCAACGCTTGCTCCACCAGGGAATACAGCATCTGGCACACGTACTGAAGTGTCAGAAACAAAATTGAAGGTCTGATTCTTTATGTTGCACTTTACAATTGAGTTTGTGCTTACAGTCAGCTCTTTAAACTTTTTAAGTTCCACCTGCTTTGAATTGATTGTAAGCAGAGAAAGAGGCTGCAGCTTTTCCAGACGCAGCTGACCATTAACATCGCCGGTATTAAAGTCATAAAAAAGGCCAAACGAAACCGGATTTACCGTTTGAATTGTATGAGCCTCTACAGTACCGTTCGTATAAGAAGCATGAAGATTCAGCTTGTTTAATCTGTAATCCCCGTCTGTAAAATCACGGAGCTTAAGATTAACCTGTGAGCCATCTAAAACATCAGTAACAGAGCCCGAAACAGAAAGCTTTCCGGAAAGATGCTTTTTATTTGCGGCAATTGTAGCATTCAGGTTTGCATCAGCCTGAACATCAATAGTATTCTTTTTAAGGGCATTACTTACACCAATATTTTTGATGTTCAACAGAGCCGAAAAGTTTTTATCGTTATATTCAAGATAAATATTTTTAAGCCTGATATTTTCAGGAATGATTTTCTTTACCTCAGCAAGATTTACAGAGTTCTTGCCTCCAGAACCGAAGCTGGCTGTAAGATTAACAAGCTCGTCTACATCAAGGGTAATTCCATCTACAACTACACTGGAAATTCCCCTCTGCAGGTCCTTTCGCAAAAGGTTCAAAAGACTATAGGTAACACGGGTTTTGCTGATAGAAAGCAGCTGATTTCCGCCATCATCAAAAACCCGGATATTATGAATATAAAAATTCGAAAGTAAAGACGGAGAAAGCCTCTCGTAGGAAATACTGAGCCCTGTTGTATCATGAAGCAGCCTTGTAAAACTGTTAATTCTGTCATTTACACTGCGGGTTATCACTTTTTTTACAGGAGCGGCTATCAGCAGAGCTGTAATGGCGAGAAGAATCATAATGTAACTGCGGACACGGCCGTTTTTGTATAAAGAGCCCATTTTAGCCTATCTATTATATCGGAATTTTCGTTTATAATATAGTATAAAAACAAACAACCCTTTATAATGAAAGTTATGATTTTGAAGAATTTTATCGTTTTTGAAGGAATTGACGGGGCTGGAACCTCGACTCAGATAAAAAAACTTGTTG
>CAMJNC010000027.1 GCA_946407195.1 uncultured Treponema sp.
TAATAAAACGGCTTCCTGGTCCGTCTGCACAGCCGAAGCTTTCGAGCTGATGAATATAACCTTGCATAGTGGCTTTAACCTCCTGGTGAAAGCCACTAAACAAGTTTGTCAAGGCTTTAAGCGAAGCGTGCCTTGACGAACTTGTATGTAACTTTCATTTATATAATATAATTACTTTCTATAATTTTTTCCACTTTTTATAAAGTCCATGTGGGCTTTATCTTTAGCAGAAAGGCGGCGCTGACCAAGCTTTAATTCGTCGTGATGAGGGCGGCTATGGGGCTGAGGCTTATCCCACACAGGCTTTTTCGGATGTACATCTCCCTTCTGAACATAAGTGCTCCACTCTTCCGGTTCAGGAACTTCAAACTTCATATGTTCACCGGTAAACGGATGATCAAATTCAAGAGTTCTTGCATGAAGGCAAAGGCGGTTAAATGGATCTGTATGTGCACGATGTTCTTCATCTCCGGCAAGAGGATATCCATGTGCAGCAAGGTGAGCGCGAATCTGATTTTTCTTTCCTGTATCAAGGGAGAGCTCAAAAAGAATATGTGTCGGTCCCTGCAAAATCATTTTGTAATGAGTACGGGCCGCAACTGTTTTAAAATCGTGCCCTTTGTGATCCTTATCGCCTTTCTTTGGAACAAAACCAACATTGTGGGCATTCTGTGCAAGCGGGTCATCAATAAGACCTGTCTCAGGAAGGGGCTCTGCACCACGGCTGATTTCTGCAACTGCATGATAGAGACGCTCTGTCACCATAGTGTGCCAGGTATTCATGATTTTTTCCTGAGCCTGCTCGGTAAGTGCAAACATCATAACGCCGCTTGTATCGCGGTCCAGACGATGAACAACATATGGCTTATGCTTTGAGTTTGCTTCTCCCTGCTTACGAAGAAGCTCTTCAAGAACAGACTGAGCAGTACGAACCTTACTTCCAGGGTAAGGAACAGAAAGAAGTCCTGTAGGTTTATTGATTACAGCAATCCACTGATCGTGATATAAAAGTTCAATTTTTTCGCGGCCATAATCAGCCTTATGCTCTCTCTTATATTGTGTCGAAGCCTTTACCATAGTTCGGGCATTGTAGCATTTTGTATTAATATATGGAAGATTATAGATTTTCGAGCCGCTGCAGGAACTGACGGGTGCGCGGTTCTTTTGGCGATGTAAAGATTTCTGAAGGAGTTCCTTCCTCAACAATTACGCCTTTGTCCATAAAGATAACTTTATCGGCAGTGTCGCGGGCAAAGGACATTTCGTGAGTTACGATTACCATTGTAGTCCCTTCGGCAGCCAGCTGTTTGATTACAGAAAGAACCTCACCTGTGAGTTCAGGATCTAGAGCTGAGGTTGGTTCGTCGAATAAAATCACTTCCGGATTTACTGCAATGGCACGGGCAATTCCAACACGCTGCTGCTGACCACCCGAAAGACTTGAAGGATAAAAATCAGCTTTATCCTTGAGACCTACTTTTTCAAGAGCCATTATTGCACGGTCCTTTGCGTCTGACTTTGGAACCTTTCGGGCAGTTACGAGTCCTTCCATTACATTTTCCAGGGCAGTCATATTTGCAAAGAGATTATAGTTCTGGAATACAAAGGCTGTTTTTCGGCGGATTTCCAGCATTGTTTTTTTAGATACTTTTTCAAGGTCTATATGAATATCATCAAAATCAAGCAAACCTGAATCAGCTTTTTCGAGAAAATTGATACAGCGGAGTAAGGTTGTTTTTCCGGCTCCAGAAGGTCCGATTATTGCAGTTACACTTCCCTTTTCTACATTAAGTGAAATACCCTTGAGAACTTCTGTTTTGTCAAATGATTTATGAACGTCTGTTATTTTAAGCACGACGTACCCCCGCAAACACAACCCTTCTTTCTATTTTTCTGAAAACCAATTCTACCGCAAGGCAGACAAATATGTAAATAACAAAAATGTCGATATAAGATTCTACATAATTATAACCGTAAGCTGCTTCAATTTTTGCAACGCCGGTAATTTCACGTACTGTCATCATAAAGGCAAGCGAAGTATTTTTAATAAGAATAACAGTTGTGCTGCACAGATTTGGCAGAGCCGAAACAAGAGCCTGCGGGAATACTACCCGTCTGAAAGCCTGAAAACGTGTTTCACCAATGCTAAGAGCTGCCTCAAGCTGCCCACGGTCTACAGAAGAAATTGCAGAACGGAATACCTCGCTGAGAATTGCAGACGAATTAATACCAAAAACTACAAAGGCATAAATTACAGGATTAATATCAAATACGTTAATTGCCCAGCCGGCAGATTTTACAAGCGAGTTTAAAAGGCTTGGCATAATGCTGTAGACAATCAGAATCTGAAGAACAATCGGAGTACCGCGGATAAACGAAACAAAAATGCGGCAAAGTACATCGACTATACGGATTTTATGAATGCGTACAAGCGCAATCAGCAGGGCCGGAATTACAGCAAGCAGCAGAGATACTATAGTAATTTCCAGAGTTATCGGAATTGCCTTTACGCAAAGCCAAAAGGTTTTTATAAGGTAGGAAAAATCAAGCTGCATTGAGCGACCTCCTGCCTTTTGAATAATGCTTTTCGAGACGTAAGAAAATCTGTTCTATAATCAGAGTAAGCGCCCAGTAAATTACTGCAAGTGCTATATAGGTTTCGAGCGAATAGGCTCCATAGTTACGGGAAATAATTAGATTACCCGCCCCTATCATGTCAATCAGCCCGATTGTAAACGCGAGGCTGCCTTCCTTAAAAAGAGAAATCAGAGAGTTTCCAAGGTTAGGCAGCGCAATTACAATTCCCTGCGGAAGCATAACCCGCCATACAGCCTGCAGCGGGGTTAGTCCAATAGACAAAGCCGCTTCATACTGAGAACGGCCAAGCGCCAGATAAGCAGAACGGATTATTTCTGCAAGCGTTGCCGAATAAAGCAGCGAAAGTGAAATTATTACATAGATGATTTTAGAAGAAAAGTTTAAGTCGAGTCCGAAAAGCCCTAGTGCTAGCTTTGGGATTCCGTAATAAACTATAAAAAGAAGAACAATGCTCGGCGTACAGCGGATAACATTTATATAGCCGTCTGCGATTGCGCGTACCCAGCGTTTTTTACTCTGCTTCTGCGCAAAAAGAAGAATTGCAAGTGCCATGCCCAGAACTATTGTTCCAAGCACGACACCAAAGGTAATGCCAGCGTACGGAATGATTGTCAGAAAGCTTTTGTAAATCTGGACCGGTGAAAAAGGTCGATTCATTCCGTACCTCGCAAAAAAAATTAGTCAGTCACAAAATTAAATACATCCTCTCCGAAGTATTTTTGTGACAGCTTTGATATTGTACCATTTTCTTTCAAAGTTTGCACGGCCTTGTCATAAGCGGCTGCAAGTTCAACCTCTTCTTTGTTGAACAGAGGCCAGGTTGGAATACCTTTATATGGCACGTAAGCAAGCTTATCTGCAAACTGATGATATGGACCTGTTTCCTTCAATACGTTCTTTTCGAATGAAAGCTTAAGTACAAAGTATGCATCATAGCGGCCTTCGAGTACCCAAAGGTATGAATCAGCAATATCAAAAACATCAGAAGGAACAAGCTTAATCTGATTTGACGGATGCTTTTCGTTGAACTCCTGAATTACAGAGAACTGAGCACTCTGTGGAGAAATAGGAATGAGTTTACCTGAAAACTTTGCAAAGCTTTCGAGATCTTTAATCTGGTCAGCATTTTCTGCACGGAAAGCAATTCCAATTACACTTGCGGCAAGAGGATTATTCGGAATTAAAAACTTCTTTTTGCGTTCTTCTGTAATCCAGGCACCCTTTGTGCCAACCTGATATTTTCCAGATTCAGTACCGATTAAAAGTTCTTCATCGCTTACACCATGAAACTTAAATTCATATTCCGGAAGAAGTTCATCTACTGCTTTAAGTACGGCAATTTCAAAACCATCTGCATTCCCCTTTTCATCGAGAAAATCATATGGAACATTAGTAACAGTGTGGGCAACATTAATTGTACGCACTTTTGATTTTTTTGCTTTTGCAGATTTTGCAAAGCAAGGTGAAATGACAAGCAAAGCAAATGCTGCTGCCAATGAAATTTTTAATTCTCTTTTCATAAATCATCCTCCTGAAATATCAAGAAATAAAAGTTGACTTAGAATAGCGCCTATTACCTAGTAAGTCAATAGGTTTTATATATAATAAATCTATAACTTCTATAAATAAATGTTATAGCTTTTATTAAAATCAATCGTTATAAACTTTCACAAAGGAAAGAAAATCTTCAACTGCTACAGGTCTTGAATAATAGAAGCCCTGTAAATAATCACAATTTAATTCTTCCAGAAGCTGTTTCTGCTCCTCTGTTTCTACACCTTCACAAACAATGTGGTAATTCATCTTGTGAAGCATTTCTATTGTGCTTTGTAAAAGTATGTAATTATTCTTGTTTTCAGTAGCCAGCCAGAGAATGCTTTTATCAAGTTTTATAAGACTGAATGGAAGCGAGTACATGTAAGTATAATTTGAATAACCGGTTCCATAATCATCAAGAGAAAATGAAAAGCCCATTTTCTGCAAACTAGAAATAGAACGCGAAAGGATTTTCTGATTTGAAACTGCGGCAGACTCTGTTATTTCAAGATTTATATGAGAAGGAGAAATATTATATTTTGAAATTATTTTTCCAAAGGTTTCAGAAAGCTCTGTATTCATGCATTGAACAACAGAAAGATTTACCTCAACATATTCTATTCCCTTCTTTTCAAACTCCATTTCCATATAGTCGCGACACACTGTATCAAAAACAAATTCACCCAACGGAATAATAAGCCCGTTTTTTTCACAAACAGGAATAAACTCTTCCGGTGAAATACTGCCGATTTCTACATCATGGAGTCGTACAAGAGCTTCTGCAGAATTTATTCGTTTTGCATGAATATCAAATATAGGCTGATATGAAACTTCAAGAGTTTTGTTTTTGAGCGACTGTCTTATAAGATTTTCAATAAGCATTTCTCTGTGATAAACAGTGAATACTTCGTTCTGAATTAAAGATGTCTTATGAACAGTTCGTGAAATCGGGATATCAATATTCATCAGAATCTGCTCAAGAGTAAGATTATCTTCCGGACTGCGGATAACACTAAGCTGTGCATGAACAGTTGTCAGTAATCCATTTATGGACTGTTCCTTTTCAAGTATTTCACTGATTTCATCAATAAAGATATTATCAGCAGCTTCATCTACATTATATCGGAGAAGAACAATATGTCCGCCGTCAAAATCATAGCAGACTGCTTTTCTATCGATATTTTTTAATTTTTCTACAGTACGCTTCTGCAATTCGGTAACAAACTTAAGACCAAAGGTAGAATTATAATAATCCAGCTCTGCAAGCTTTATAAGTGTAAAATGAACTCTAAGACCTGTTTTTATTGCAGCTTCAGAATCCTGTATAAAACAATAACGGTTATACACACCTGTAAGCTGATTAATAATTTCATTTTCGTTATCAATAGAAAGAAGAACACCAAGAATACCCAGTGACTGACCGAAGATGCTTATAAGAAGATGTTCATAAAAAATCTGAATAATAATAGGAATAATACTAAAGCCGATAAAAAAGACAAGCGCAACCTGCTTTGTTCTGTTTAAGGCTTTGAAGTATCTTATTGTCAGATAGATTGTAGCACCAAGATACAAAAAAGATATGACATAAAGGAGCCACATATAAAATCCATGGCTGTATATCTTATTTTCATCGTAAAAGAATATCCAATGGAAAACAGGATTTAATATTAATCCAATTATAACAATTGTATAAGGCAGAAGACAAAGAACAAAATGTCTTTTTGTCATTTTACGATTTATACCAAGAAGGAAAACAATATAAAACGTAAAGATCATTGAAGCGGTATTATGTGATAATAAATAAAAATAATTCCAGAAATCACGTGCTGCAAAGCTCCACTCTTCAACATAGGAATTACCAATCGAACTGACTATATCGGCAACAGAGGTTGAAATACCTAAAATAGCAAGAACGATAAAGAACTTATTACTTGTTTTATCCAGTTCTTTTTTAAGACAGAAAACAATAAGAATAAAAGTATAAATGAAAACCGCAGCTATATCGTAATTTATGTTATAAATCAATTATTAACTCCCCCTGAATAAAAAAACGCCGCCCCGGAGAACCGACGCAGCGTTTCTTTAAACGACCCCGAAACGAGTTCGGGGTGACAACAATCTTACTAGAGAGAAGCATGGCAAGTACGAGCGATAACGTCGTCCTGCTGTTCCTTTGTAAGGTTGATGAAGCGTACTGCGTAACCAGATACACGAACTGTGAAGTTTGCATATTCAGGTTTTTCAGGATGAGCCTGGCAGTCCTTAAGTTTTTCAACGCCGAATACGTTTACATTGAGGTGGTGAGCACCCTTAGAGAAGTATCCGTCGAGGATGTTTACAAGGTTTCCAACCTGTTCTGCTTCGTTGTGTCCAAGAGCAGATGGGTTGATTGTCTGTGTGTTAGAGATACCATCAAGTGAGTACTTGTATGGAACCTTAGCAACAGAGTTCAAAGACTTAACAAGTCCCTTTGTATCTGCACCATAAGATGGAGAAGCTCCTGGTGAGAATGGAGCGTGAGCTGGACGTCCGTTAGGAAGAGCACCTGTAGCCTTACCGTATACAACGTTAGAAGTAATAGTAAGGATAGATGTTGTAGGCTCAGCGTTGCGGTATGTTGGGTGCTTCTTAATCTTTCCAATGAATGTCTTAAGGAGCCATACTGCGATTTCGTCTGCTCTGTCATCATCCTGACCGTAGCGTGGGAAGTCTCCTTCTGGCTTGAAGTCACATGCAAGACCATGGTCATCGCGGATAACCTTAACCTTTGCATACTTGATAGCAGAGAGAGAATCTACTACGTGAGAGAAACCTGCAATACCAGTTGCGAATGTACGGCGAACATCTGTATCGATGAGAGCCAATTCAGCAGCTTCGTAGTAGTATTTATCGTGCATATAGTGGATTGCGTTCAATGTGTTTACATAGAGGTCGCAGAGCCAGTCAAGCATTACATCATACTTGCGCATAACTTCATCGTAGTCGAGGTACTCAGAAGTGATTGGCTGCAATTCAGGACCAACCTGAGCGTATGGTGTAAGTCCAGCACCTTCGTCTTTACCACCGTTGATAGCGTAAAGAAGAGCCTTAGCAAGGTTAGCGCGGGCACCGAAGAACTGCATTTCCTTACCAGTCTGTGTAGCAGATACACAGCAGCAGATTGAGTAGTCATCACCCCAGATTGGGCGCATGATGTCGTCGTTCTCGTACTGGATAGAAGATGTATCAATAGAAATCTTTGCAGCGTACTTGCGGAAGTTTTCTGGGAGTCTCTTAGAGTAAAGAACAGTCATGTTAGGCTCTGGAGAAGGTCCCATGTTTTCGAGTGTGTGGAGGAAACGGAAGTCGTTCTTTGTTACCTGTGAACGTCCGTCCTGTCCAAGTCCACCAACTTCAAGAGTAGCCCAGATTGGGTCACCAGAGAAGAGCTGGTTGTAAGATTCGATACGAGCGAAGCGTACCATGCGGAACTTCATTACGATATGGTCTACGAGTTCCTGTGCTTTCTCTTCAGTAAGGATGCCTTTCTTAAGATCACGTTCGATGTAACAATCCAAGAATGTAGAAATACGTCCTACAGACATTGCAGCACCGTTCTGTGTCTTGATAGCAGCAAGGTATCCGAAGTAGAGCCACTGGAATGCTTCTTTTGCTGTTGTAGCTGGCTTAGAAATATCATAACCGTAAAGGGCAGCCATAGCCTTCATACCCTTCAAAGCCTTAATCTGCTCAGCAAGCTCTTCGCGCTGGCGGATTACTTCTTCTGTCATTGTTCCGTTACCGCAGTTAGCCTTATCAGCTTCCTTCTGCTCGATGAGGTAGTCGATACCATAAAGAGCAACACGGCGGTAGTCACCTACGATACGTCCACGTCCGTATGTATCTGGCAAACCAGTAAGGATGTGTGCCTTACGAGCCTTGCGGATTTCTGGAGTGTATACATCAAATACAGCGTCTGAGTGAGTCTTGTGGTACTCAGTAAAGATCTTGTGGAGTTCTGCGTTTGGCTTGTAACCATACATTTCGCAAGACTGCTCTGCCATTTTGATTCCACCGAAAGGCATAAATGCTCTCTTCAATGGTTTGTCTGTCTGGAGACCTACAACCTGTTCAAGGTCTTTTCCTTCCGGACAAATATATCCAGCCGGATGAGAAGTAAGGCCTGTTACAACGTCAGTATCCATATCAAGAACACCGTTGCGTTCTTTTCCGTCTAATCCAACAGATTTCTTTGTGTATTCTGCTTTCTGTAATTTCTGAAGTTCATCAAAAAGCTTTTCTGTTGTCTTTGTTGGGCCAGCTAAGAATGATGAATCTCCATCATACTGTGTGTAGTTAGCCTGAATGAAGTCGCGAACGTTGATTTCGCTTGTCCATAAACCGTTAGGATTGAATCCTTCCCATTCTGGTCTTAAAGTCATATAAAACCTCTTTTGCCTTGGGACTCCTTTATGATTCCCTCAGCTTATTTATTTACCGATTTTCGCAGGAGACTCCTTTATGATTCCTCTGCAAAATGGAAAAACTTTCCGTACCGGTTTGTTTCAATAATAATACATTGTGCACAATTTATCAAGCAAATTCGTGTTTTCATACTAGAATTTCAGCATAAAAACACTATATCTAGCGGTTTTTAACCGTTAAAACTTGAAAGTAGCACCAACTTTAGTAAACGGATAACCAAATTCAAGGTTTACTCCGAAGAAATCTCCAAAGAACCAGTTGGCTCCGATTGCTTCTCCAATATGGAAATATTCTGCATCCCAGTAATAATCAGGACTCTTAAGAGGAATAGTTCCACCAATTCTTGTTACTGCATAAACATCAAGTCCCTTTGGAGGAAGCTGTATATGATAAGCAGCTTCTGTACCAAAAATCAGACCCCAGTAAGCAGTTTCTTTATAAATATCGCGGCCATCTGAATTTTTGCCATCCCAATATTTATAACCAAAAGCATGAAGACCAGCGTAGCCACCGAAAGTAAATGGAAGCTTCCAGATTGGCTGTGCATACTGAACCTCTACCATTACAGGCGGGAAGCACCAGTAACCTGTATACTTTGTATATGCAAAATCGGTGTACCATAAGCCAGTATCAACATTTATAATAAAGTCACCTTTTCTTATTCCACCACCGTAATTGCACCAGCATTCTGACCAGTCAAAACTTTTAGCTGATAATGTAGACCCGCAGAACAAAACCATAAGGATTGCGAGCAACTTTAATTTTTTCATTCTTTACACCTCAAAAATGAATATGTTACTAGAATAACGAATTCATGGGGAGTGTGTAAATATGCCTAGTCTAATTCGTACTCTGTCTCTGGTGCAACAATCTCAACATTCGGGAATCCGGCTTCTATCAGGTGCTGCTTAAAGCCTTCCTGCTGGTCTAATTCACCATGGATTAGGAAGATTTTCTTGAGGCGGCTGGTATCAATTTCCTTAAGCCATTCAATCATCTCGCTGTAGTCAGCATGAGCAGAGAAACCATTACACTTCTCTACTTTAGCTTCTACCTTGTACTTGTCACCAAGAATTGTAACTTCCTTTTGTCCTTCGAAAATGCGGCGTCCAAGAGTATTTTCTGCCATATAGCCTACAATCATGATTGTATTCTTTGGATTAGAGATTTCGTTGGCAAGATGATAGAGAACTCGGCCTGCTTCGCACATACCATCAGCTGAAATAATAATCATTGGACCTTCTTTTTTATTGAGGGCCTTAGAATCTTCTACGCTGGTTGTGTAAATAAGAGAATTGAAACCAAACGGATTTTTATGATGCTTGAGGAAGGCTTCGTTTACGCTTTCGTCGTAGCATTCCGGATGTACACGGAATACAGAGGTTGCGTTGCTTGCCATAGGTGAATCAACATAAATCGGTACAACAGGAATCTTTTTCTGATCTGTAAGAAGATGTAAATAAAATACAAGCTCCTGAGCACGTTCAATTGCAAAAGACGGAATGATGATTTTTCCTTTTTTTGCACAGGTGTCGCGGACAATTCGGATAAGTTCCTTCATTGCAAGGTCGTGGTTATCGTGCAGCTTGTTTCCATAGGTTGATTCCAGATAGATATAATCCGGAGCCGGCATATCTGTTGCCGGATTACGGATGATTGGCTTGCACTTGCGGCCGATATCTCCTGTGAACAAAAGTCGTGTTTCTTTTTCCGGTTCTTTTGGATTAGGATTGATTGTAACATTTGCAAAAGCCGAACCTAAAATATGTCCTGCATCGTAAAACTCCAGCTGAACATCCGGAGCAATAAACATCTTTCTATTATATGATAACGAAATAATCTGATTTGCAGCGGCTACACAGTCGTTTTCGTCGTAGAGCGGCTTCCAGGTAAACTTTTCACCCTTTTTGCGTGCCTGTTTGCCAAGGAACTCTGCATCATGAGCCTGAATGCGGGCTGAATCCATCATTACAAGGTTTGCAATATCACGGGTTGCAGGAGTTGCATAGATATTTCCTTTGTAGCCCTTTCTTGTAAGGAGAGGAAGAAGTCCACAGTGGTCGAGGTGACCATGTGTAAGAATAACTGATTCAAGTCTCTCGTGATCTATATCAAAATTACGGTTTTTTTCGTCTGATTCCTTTCGTTTTCCCTGAAAAGAACCGCAGTCTATCATAAACATTCTGTCATCGATTTGGAAAATATGCTTTGAACCGGTAACTTCTTCTGCAGCACCGAGTGAAAAACATTTAATTGACATATTAGACCCCCATAGATGTTAATAGTTAAATTATAAGACTTATTTCGCAATAAAACAAATTTTTATATATATTCAGAAACGACGTTAGTCGTTTCGAATCCGTGTGGTTCTACTACGCAAAGTATGCAAAAGTTGGTATAATAATTCATTATGGCTCAGAAGAATTTAGATTACAGCGTACTTTTTTCGGATGATGATATAGTTGTATTAAACAAGCGCAGCGGTATTTTGATTGCTGCAGACCGCTATAACGAAGATGCTCCACGCCTTGACCTGCTTGCTCAGGAAGAATTCGGCAAGCTTTACGCTGTTCACAGAATTGATAAAGATACCTCTGGAATTATTGTTTACGCCCGTAATGCAGAAGCACAGCGTTCTCTTTCCATGCAGTTTGAAAAACGCGAGGTTCAGAAAACCTACCATGCACTGGTATACGGACATCCACTCTGGGAAACTCTTGAAGTAAAGCTTCCCCTTCTCCCTGATGGAGATGCACGCCACCGCACGGTTGTAAATAAAAAAGTTGGAAAGCCTTCGCTTACTAACTTCCGCCTTATTGGTACCTGCGGTCCATATTCCTGGATTGAAGCAATGCCAAAAACAGGACGCACACATCAGATTCGTGTTCACCTTGCAGAAAACGGTCTTTCGATTGTATGTGACCCTCTTTACAGCGGAAACCAGAAGCCGGTACGTCTCAGCGAAATCAAAAAGAAGTGGAACGGTGACGAATACGAAGAGCGTCCTCTTTTAAGCCGTCTTGCCCTTCATGCTTATAAAATTGAATTCAAACACCCTCGCACAGAAGAAACTGTAAGCTTTACAGCTCCCTACCCTAAGGATATGGAAGCAACCAGAAAGCAGCTTGCAAAGATTTTTGGAGTTGACCCGCTGGTATGAAAAAAATCTTTTTCTTTGGATTTCTTATTTTTTTTCTGACATTTTCAATGTGCGCAGAAAAGTTTACTGAAGCAGGCTTTCACATTTCATTCTCGCCTGTTTATTCCTTTGAGCTTGGACAGTTAGATGAATTTGTTTTTTCAAAGGATTCAATGGAAAACGAGTACAAGCTCAGTGAACTCAACTGGGATCTGCAGAATCATTATCTTGGTATATCAGCTGATTTTGGCTGGAAATGGATTTCTATTGGAACAAATGCTTCTCTTGGATTTTCCGGTAACAGTGGAAACATGCTTGATTCGGACTGGCAGGATAATTCAAATCACTCAATAAAAACAAACTTTTCAATAAGTGATAACAGCATAAAAAGCTCAGAATCATTTGAAATCAGATTAAAAGGAATACTACCAGTTACCCCGGAATCAAAAGCTGATATTTTTGCAATAAAAGTAATACCTTCTGTTACCTACCACTATTCATATCATTCCTTTTCAGCAAACAATGCAGAAGGCTGGTATGGTGATTCAGGACATACAGGCAAAACTTCGGTTCCTTATGATTCTGAATCTGCAAAGCACTTTGAAAAAGGAACTCTGTGTGGAATTGATTACCTGCGGGAACAAAACAAAGTCTTCATTGGAGCAGGTGTCGATTTCAATTTTATAAAAAGGTTTGAGTTATTCTTAAACTTTGATATAAGTGTATATTCCTTAATCAATTCACTTGATACACATTATGGAAATTTAAATAAAACCACAGGTAAAATGTTCCTGGATAAAATGCAGGAATCTTTTAAGACAATGCGTTTTTCTGCTTCATTAAATTATAATTTCTACAAAGACTTCTATATCTGTGCTGATTATTTATTTACACATCAGGAGCTGGCACAGGGTATATCATATGCAAAATATTCTCTGACAGAAACATCTTATAAATTAGACGAAACTGTAACTTCTGGAAGTGTTGGTTCAACCCATCGTTTTTCAATTTACGTGAAAATTGCACTTGGAAATCAATATTTTCTATATTAAATCTTTAATTACTCTTTTTCACTCGTACACTTACAATTCTGCGTCCGCTTACATCTTCCGCTGTAAAGAGATTTCTGTCTTTTATAAATACGGTTCCGGTTGCGGGAAGATATCCGAACTGTTCTAAAAGCCATCCGCCTACTGTATTCATTTCATCTGATTCAAGAGTAAGGCCGAGAATTTCGTTGGCATCATCAATTTTCATATCGCCCGGAACAATAAAGGTATTCAAGGAAATCAGCTCTACCTTATCTTCCGGAGCCGTATTGTCGTAAGTGTTTTCGTCTGACATGTGACCGAATACAACCTTGAGAATATCTTCCATTGTGATAATACCATCAGTCTGCCCCTGCTCGTCTAAAACTACGGCGAACTTGTGCTCGCTTGTACGGAACTGTTGGAGAATATCGAGTACACTCATGGTTCCCGGAATAAAGAGTACCTCCGACATCTGACGGCCGGCAAAGCCTTCGCTCTTATCAATATCTTCCGGACAGAAAAGAACCTTTTTATAATTCAGAACACCAACAACATTTTCGCGGTTACCGCTGTAAACTGTAAGCGTTGAAAAACCGGATTTAAGGAACTGATTTATTACTTCATCATAATCAGCTTCTTTTTTAATCATGCTTACCTGAGAACGGTGCTTCATTACATCGTTTACGGCAAGGTCATTAAACTTTATGATTTTATTAAGAAGGCGGCTTTCGTCTTTTTCAATTGTACCCTCGTGTGAGCCTACATCTATAAGGGTTTTCAATTCTTCTTCTGTTACGATTGCTCCAGCTGGCTTCATGATTTTTTCTACAAGAACAACAGCCCCATGCGAAAGCTTTTCAAAAAGCCACACAACCGGGAAAAAGAGCTTTTCAAGAATCATAAGAGGCAGAGCTGAAAAGCAGGTAAACTTATCTGGATGAAGTCCGGCAGCAGTCTTTGGAACTATCTGAGCAAAGGTTGTAATAAAGAAGGCTGTGATAAAAGGCGCAATGGCTGTTCCCTTAGGGCCAAGAATTTCTATAGCCAGAGCGGTTGCAATTGCCGAAGCAAGAGAGTTCAAAAAGTTTGTTCCGATAAGAACCGTTGTAAGAAGGCGGTCCATATTTGATTTGAGGGAAGCAACCTTTTTTGCGTTGCGGCGGCCCTGCTCTACCATGCTGCGGAGCTTTAAGCGAGGAAGAGAAAGATAAGCTGTTTCCGAAGAGGTAAAAAAGCCGACACAAAGAATAAGCACAACAAGCTCGGCGGCAGTGATGATGTAATTTCTCATTCTTCTGCCTCCCCGTCTTCGGCCGGAAGCTTTGAAATCTGAATACGTTCTACACGATGTGCCTGAATCTTTTTAATGGTAAAAAGCCAGCCTTCAAATTCTACTGTATCACCGTTTTCCGGCATGCGGTCTATCTGTTCACTAAACCAGCCGCCTATTGTTTCATTTATATTTGATTCCAGTGCAATATGCAGGTCTTCTTTTAGGTCGCGTAAAAGCACTGAACCGTTAATTTCAAAATCAGTTTTATCTTCTATATTATCAAAATCAAAAACCTTACCGCGAAGAGAGTCTTCTCCAGGCAGGGCAAAAATCTCGCGGGAAATATCTTTTTCTGTAATAACACCGTCGGTACCCGAATACTCGTCTACAATAATTGCCATTGAATCATGACTTTCAAAAAGCAGTTCCTGTACCGAAGTAATTTTTTTTGTACCAAGAATAAAAAGCGGAGGACGCATTACCTTCTGTAAATCAAAGGTGCTCTGGCTTTCCTTATAAGCGAGCATATCCTTGAGATACACAATACCACCAATGTCATCAATTGATTCGCGGTATACCGGAAAGCGTGTATAACCAAGACGCTGTGAAAGCTCGACAATATCGCGGTAGGTGGCATCGGCTGGAACAGCACGGATTTTTGTACGAGGCACCATAATATCCTGGGCTTCGAGATCTGAAAATTTAAATACCTGAGTCATCATGCGGTTTTCGTTTTCTTCTATAACACCGCTTTCCGAGCTCATGTCAAAAAAGGTTTTTATTTCTTCTTCTGTATAAGACTGCTTTTTAGCATTTGTCTTTATTCCAAAAATGCGGAGAAGGCAGCGGGCAATAAAAGTAACAACTGCAACCACCGGCCTCATTATTACAACAACCACCTGAACAAAAGGAGCAAGCGCATAGGCAATGCGGTCCGGGCAGCGGGTGGAAATTGTCTTAGGAGTGATTTCACCAAAAATCAAAAGAAGTAGAGTCGCAATAAGTGTTGCAATTCCTACACCCTTCTGGCCAAACATTTCCAGCGCAATTGATGTAATAATAGAAGAAAGAAAAATATTTACAATGTCGTTTGAAACAAGAAGTGAATTGATAAGGCGCTCTCTGTGGTCCAAAAGCCGACCGGCAATAAGAGCGCGCTTATCTTTATTTTTTCTGAGGATTCTCAGGCGCAGCTTGTTCATTCCGAGAAAGGAGCTTTCCGAAATGGAAAAGAGCATGGAAAGAACAATCAGCGCTGCGAGAACAATGAATATCCAGGGCGAGGGGCTCGAATCCATATTACTTAAAGTATGAAACTCCGGCTGCAAAGAGGTTTTCGCAGGTTGTTTCACTCTCGTTTGTAAGAGGATTTCCGCCTACATTCTTGAACAGGTCTAAGCTTGAACCATTTCTGTCTAAGCCTACTCCACGTTCTGAGTGTCCCATCTTTCCAAGAACGTGTCCGTCTGGAGATGTAATACCTTCGATTGCGAAAGCAGAACCGTTCGGGTTATCAGGCTCTGTAATTGCAGGGCGACCGAACTCGTCTACATACTGAGTAAATACCTGACCATTTTCGAACAGGCGTTTTGCAGTTGCTTCATCACAAACAAAGCGGCCTTCACCATGGCTGATTGCAATAAGGTGATTTCTCTGATCGATTACACTCGGATGCATTGCCCAAGGAGATGAAGCAGAAACAATACGTGTACGAACAATGCGGCTGATATGGCGGTTGATTCTGTTGTAAGTCAAAGTTGGCATATCAGGAGTCATATCGCGGATTTCACCATATACAGCAAGACCAGTCTTAACGAGAGCCTGGAAGCCGTTACAGATTCCAAGAACAAGACCGTCGCGCTTTTTAAGAAGGTTCATAACTTCTTCGCTGATGTTTCCAGCCTTGAGTACGTTTGCAATAAACTTTGCAGAACCATCCGGTTCATCACCTGATGAGAAGCCACCGCTGAGGGCGAGAATCTGTGCGTCGCGCATTTCTTTGGCAAGGCGGTCGAGAGACTCAGTAAGTTGAGCCTGAGTGCGGTTCTGGAGAACAACAATCTTAGTGTCTGCACCGGCAAGGTTGAAGGCACGAGCCATATCGATTTCGCAGTTTGTTCCTGGGAATACAGGGAGCAATACCTTTGGACGTGTTGTAGGCTGTACAAATGCAGGAGCCTTGCGGATATCGCTGAGAGACTTATGAATATCTGTAGCCCAATCAGGAAGCTTTGGCTGAACCTCTGCTCCACTTACACGAGGGAATACTTCCTTAAGCTTATCTTCCCATTTATTTACACAGTCATACAGGCTGATTTCAACTTCAGGATTTGTTACGTCTCCAAGCTTTGCGTTCTTAATTACGATTGCAGGCTTGTCAATTGTCATACCAAGCTGTACAAGAGTTCCCTTTGCAAAAGCGGCTGATTCAAATTCAGGTACATGAGCTGATGGAACTTCTACAATGATATTTCCGTAAGTTGGAATAAAGAGATCGCGAACATTGCCGCCATCAATACTTACACCAACCATGTTACCCATTGCCATCTTTGTAACAGCTTCTGCAATACCACCAGGTCCTACAGGATACATAGCGGCAATGCGCTTATTCTTATTGAGTTCATAAAGAACATCAGAGTTACTAAGGAAGGTTTCGTAATCTGGTTCAAGAAGTTCTGAGTATGGAACCTTTACGAGATAAACGTTGTTTCCGCTTACCTTGAAAGAACCGCTCAAAACATTTGGTGCTTCGTCGTGAGTAACTGCAAAGCTTACGAGTGTATGTGGAACATTGATATCCTCGAAGGTACCAGACATTGAGTCCTTACCACCGATGGAAGCACAACCAGATTCTACCTGTGCATCAATAGAACCAAGCAAAGCTGCTGCAGGATAGCCCCAGCGCTTTTCGTTTACTGCACGGCCAAAGAATTCCTGGAAGCTCAGGCGTGATGTGCGGGCCTTACCACCGATACAGGTAATTTTTGCAAGTGAGCTGAGAACTGCAGTTTTTGCTCCGTGCCATGGAGACCAGTTTCCAACACGTGGGTCAAAGCCATAAGCCATGAGACTGGCAGTTGAGGTTTCACGAGGTGTCATTACCGGAATCTTAGCAGACATACCTGCTTCCGGTGTATTCTGATATTTTCCTCCATATGGGAAGAGAACTGTGCTTGAACCAATAGAACCGTCGAAGCGTTCACCAAGGCCGCGCTGAGAACAGCAGGCAAGGTCGTTGATGTTAGCAAACCATGCGTCTGTAAGATGATTCTTTACGCAGCCTTCGCACTTAACAGGCTTGTCGAGTTCTGCAGCTGCAGACTCGAGCGGATTGAGCAATGGAGACTTGCTAGGTGCTGCAGGCTGTTCAATAAGAGCAGTTGCTTCGTGATGAGCACCAGCAGCATCGAGGAATTCGCGGCCAATGTCTACGATTGTCTTTCCGCGCCACTTCATAACGAGGCGGTTTGTATCTGTAACTGTTGCAACAACAACAGCGTTTAAGTTTTCTTTCTTTGCTTCTTCAATAAAGCGGTCTACATCGCTCTTGCGAACTACAACAGCCATACGTTCCTGGCTTTCTGAAATTGCAAGCTCTGTACCGTTCAAGCCTTCGTACTTCTTAGGTACTGCATCAAGGTTGATGTCCAGACCAGGTGCAAGCTCGCCGACAGCAACTGAAACACCACCGGCACCAAAGTCGTTACAGCGGCGAATCATAAGGCTTACTTCTTTATTGCGGAAGAGGCGCTGAATCTTTCTCTCTTCAACTGCATTACCCTTCTGAACTTCGGCAGCAGCAGTTGTAACAGATTTTACAGTGTGAACCTTTGAAGAACCTGTTGCACCACCAATACCGTCGCGGCCAGTACCACCACCAAGAAGAATAATGATATCGCCCGGCTCAGGACGTTCGCGGATAACTGTATCTACAGGAGCGGCAGCAATAACAGCACCAAGCTCCATACGTTTTGCAGCATAACCCGGATGATAGATTTCTTCTACCTGACCAGTTGTAAGACCAATCTGGTTACCGTAGCTTGAGAATCCCTGTGCAGCTTCACGGCAGAGCTTAATCTGTGGAAGCTTACCCTTCATTGTAGCGCTGAGCGGTACAGTTGGGTCTGCAGCACCAGTAATACGCATTGACTGGTAAACCCATGAACGGCCAGAAAGAGGATCGCGGATAGCACCACCAAGACAAGTTGCAGCGCCTCCGAATGGTTCAATTTCTGTAGGATGGTTATGAGTTTCGTTCTTGAACATCATAAGCCAGCGCTCTGTAGCTTTTGGATCATCAGCTGCAAGTGGCTTACCATTTTCATCAGCTGTGTAATGTACGTCTATATAAACTGAACATGCGTTGTTTTCTTCAGAAACTTCCATATCCTCAAGTTTGCCATGCTTCTTGAGATACTTCATTCCAATTACTGCCATATCCATTAAGCAGACTGGCTTATCTGTGCGGCCGGCATACATTTCTGTAC
>CAMJNC010000028.1 GCA_946407195.1 uncultured Treponema sp.
TTATCCATAACTTCTTTTTCAATCTTGTAGCCGTAGCTCTCTTCAAGACCGAATACATATTCGTGTGTTCCAGCCTTTTCGAACTCTGCTTCCTTAGCAGCAATCCACTTAAAGCCTGTAAGACAGTCGAACATTGTTACGCCGTATTTTTTACAGATGTAGTCACCAAATGGAGATGTTACGATTGAGCGTACACATCCAGGATTCTTAGGCATCTTACCAAGTTCTGTGCGTGAGCGGAGAACATAGTCCATAAGAAGGGCACCCATCTGGTTTCCGCTGAGAAGAACGAAGTTTCCGTCCTTATCCGGGAAAGCAGTACCAAAGCGGTCTGCATCAGGGTCTGTAGCCATTACACCGTCTGCCTTTTCTTTCTTTGCAAGTTCAACAGCAAGAGTAAGAGCTGGCTTTTCTTCTGGGTTTGGCTTTTCTACAGTAGGGAAGTTTCCATCCGGCTTTCTCTGTTCTGGAACAGTAATTATGTTCAAACCGAGGTCACCGAGAACCTTTTCAACATGCATAGCACCAGTTCCGTGGAGTGGTGTGTATACAATGCGAACGTCCTTTGCCTTTTCCTTAATGAGGTCTGGGCGGAAGAGCTGAGCCTTACACATAGCCCAGAATGGTTCATCAATTTCTTTATCAATAATTACAAGCTTACCAGCTTTGATAGCCTCGTCCTTAGACATAGACTTTACTTCTGTAACCTTGTTTACTTCTTCAATAATACCAACATCATGTGGTTCAATTACCTGAGCACCGTCATCCCAGTATGCTTTGTAGCCGTTATACATTCTTGGGTTATGTGATGCAGTAACAACAACACCAGTCTGTGCCTTGAGGGTACGGATTGCAAATGACAATTCTGGAGTTGGGCGGAGACCTGAGAAGAGATATGCCTTAATTCCGTTAGCAGCAAAAATAAGTGCTGTAGCTTCAGCAAATACATCTGAGTTCAGGCGGCTGTCGTAAGCAACAACTGCACTGAGTGTTCCGTCCTTTGCCTTGTCTGGGAAGGCTTTAAGAACATAGTTAGCAAGTCCCTGTGTTGCCATATTGATTTCGAGGGTGTTCATGCGGTTTGTTCCGCCACCCATAATTCCGCGGAGTCCACCAGTTCCGAATTCAAGTGTCTGGTAGAAGCGGTCTTCAAGTTCCTTATAATCTTCTTTAGCAATAAGTTCTTCAACTTCCTTGCTGAATCTTTCATCTTTTTCTGCGGCAATATATGCTTTTGCACGCTTTAAGATTTCATCTTTTTCCATTATGTTACTCCTGTATAGGTTTATTATACAAATTTATGAGTATTAGTGGTAGACCTAAAAATTGCTTTCGCAATTTTTTTAACGGTCTGCTATTCAACACCGGCCGCCAGCGGCCTTACACATTATCGGCTTTCTTTATCAGTTCTGTTTCCCATTCGAGCAGTGCCTTTTCCATATCAGGCTTATTGCCTTTTACGTCGCACATAATTCGGAAAACAGGCTCTGTACCGCTGCCTCTCATCCAGATAAAGGCAAGAGGTTTTGAATCCTTATCCTTAAATAATACTTTAAGTCCACCCTTGCCGGAGGTTGAAAAATCCTTTACCTCACGGGTTTCTTTTGTACCGTTAGTAATTACAGCTTCCCAGAACTCAATACCATATTTCTTTTTAAGTTCTGAAGCTTTCTTTTTCCAGTCTGCTTCAAAGGCCTTCTGGAATGCAGCCTTGAGCTTTGTATGATCTGTAGTTTTTACCTTGAGAACGGCACGTGGTTCAGAAACTCCGGTAGTTGTATAAACAGGCAGAGAGGCAATTACATCAGCCAGTGTAAAATCAGGATTATATTTTTGACCTGATTTTGTACACCACATTTCATATAAGCCGCTTTCTCTCATCATTAAAAGCTTAAGAAGGGCAAAAATTGTATTGAGAGGATCGCGTACTGCAGCAGGGTAAGTAATTGTACCGCCGTTTGAACCTTCTCCAAGAATTCGGATTGTGTAGCCCTGTTCGCGTTTTTCGCGGGCCAGATTTACAACATTTGCTTCTCCAACCTCAGCGCGGAAAACCTCTGCTCCAAGTGCATTTGCTATTTCTTCAATTCTCATTGAAGTAGGGCAGTTTACGGCTACTGCAGGTTTAAAATCCTTTTCATCGCCATGCTGCCAGATAGAATAGGTAAGCTCTGCAAGAACTGAAAGACTGAAAACCTCCTGTGCCTTCAGAATAACAGCCTTACCGGACTTTTCATCCCAGTAAACAATGTTTCCGCGGTCACCGTCACAGTCTGGCATGTAACCGAGAACAACTTCGTTATAACCTTCTTTATGGAGACGTTCCATTTCGGCTGCTACATGAACAAGGTTTTCAGCTTCAGGGATAATTTCATGCGCAATTTCAAAATCATTGATTGAATAGAAATTTATATGGCGTTCTTTAAAATAATCGCGGTCAATACACTGGTAGCGAGAGCTTCCGTTAAAGTCGCAGACAACACCAAGAGGCTTTTCTGCAATAAAGGTATCTAGCATTCCAAAGAAATCTGTCTGATATTCTTTATTTTCTGTACCAGTGATTGTTTCGTTTATAAAGTTTTTATAGGCGGCAAGCGCATTATGTTTAGAGCTGTCTTTTACATCATAAACTGCTTTAAGCTCTGAGGTTGTAGCAGAATATGCTTTTTTAACGGCCTCTGCAACACCTGCATCATCAGAAAGTCTTGCTAAAAAGTCTTCAACAAGCTTTGCATTTTCGGCACCGCATAAAACGCCACCGTCATTTGTTCCGAATTTGATTCCATTATGACCAACCGGATTATGACTTGCAGAAATATAAATAAAGCCGTCAAGCTTTTTTGCATAAGCCATAATTTCAGGGGCAGAGGTAACTGCACTGTATTGGATTATTGCGCCTTTTTTTACCAGCGAGTGAATCATAGCATCGGCAATTGCTGGTCCTGTAGGGCGTGCATCAATACCTAATGCTATAACAGGAGAGTCCTGTCCGCTTGTTTTGCTGATATAATCAAAAAAAACATCTGCCGCAATAACGGCAATGCTTCTGTCAGTTTCTGTAATTTCAGGACGTTTATCCTTCTCATCTCCGGATGCTGCAAATACCTTACGCCAGCCGGATGCTGACAAAATCATGTTATGTTCCAAGTTTATACTCCCATTAAACTTTGATTAAACTATTTTAACACGGAACTCTGTATTTAACAATTTATTTATTTTTAACCACACGGATTACTTTATCTTATTACGATATTATAATTTAATTGTTTTACATTTCCTAACATGTCGGAAATGCTTAAACCTAATGTTACTCGTCCTGGTGTAAACATTGCTTCGCCAAGTAACTGCAGATCTTCATTAGGGAAAATATCAGCGTCGGTATATTTTTTCTTTCCAATAATACACAACTTATTGTTTTCCTGAGTAATCATATCATAAGAAAGCTGATCAACTATTACACCATTTATAGAAACAGAAGTTTTATAAGGGGCTGCAACCGGATTTCTTTTGAAATAAACCTTATAAAGACCAGAATTATAGGTTTTGTAAGTGTTGATATCATAATAATCATTGTTTTTGCTTACAATTATAATTCCAGAAAGTGAAAGTGGAATTTCTTCCTGTGCGCGAGGCATAAGAACTATAGGGTTTATGGCAGATTTATTCTTTGTATCTATGATTTTGAATTCCAGATTTCCATGATTTTCCTGAAAGCCTGAATTTCCACTTGAAGCAATTGTTGCACCTGCATCAATTGTGTGCTCATTTTCATTTTTAAGTGTGAGAGTTTCAGCATCAAGATTACCATAAACGGAAATTAATTCATCATTATGTGCAAGAATAACTGCAGTTCCAAGAGTTGAAGGGAAAAAGTCTGAATCATCAGAATTTTCAGTAATGATTGCTGTAATATAACCGTTTTCTGCAGCTTTTACTTCTTCTGGTTCAGAAAAAATAATAGAGGTACTGAGAATACCACCACGGTTCTGTCCGAAATAGGAATTAAAAGAATCCTTTGTAACTTCTGCCTGCGGCCAGTCAAAACAAAAGGCAAAAATACAGGTAAAGGTGATTAATACAGTAGCTGTCAGTTTTTTCATTTTACCCCTCCGTTATTCTCTTGAAATTGAAATTTTTGAAATAGAACTGTCTTTTCCAAGATAAATATTATTATCTGAAGCATGAATAAAGGCTGAATCAGCCGTAAATGAGAACGAACCTTCTATAGTGTCTGTCTTATCTATCATGGATACAGTGTAATTATTTTTTTCCTTACCCATAAGTATTGTAAGATCTTCTGTTTCTTCAATGGAAATCAGCTTGTCCTTTATAGCAATATCACGCTCTGATTTTGTTTCAAGATTGTAGATTCCAAGTCCCTTGAAATAATTATAAAAAACTCTTTTCCCGTCGTTACTGAAATGTACAATTGTCTGGTATGGAGAATCCTGATCGAAGAATCTGTGATAGATAATCTTCTGCTGATTTTCTTCGCGGTGTGAAAGAACAAAACGCTGCTGTTTGTGACCTGAAATTGAGGCTATATATTGACCGTCATCAGAAATATCAATTCCAAGAATTACAGGGTAATCGCTTCCACCAGGTGCAAAATCAATCTCTGTAGCACCATTTTCATTGTTTAATACTTTAATGGTTCCGTTTGAAAGTCCTACAGCTGTATATTTCTGTTTTGCAACAAAGGCTGTAATAGGGAAGGTGCTTTCAAAGGTCCATATAATTTTACCTGTTTCAGAGCACTTAGAAAAAGAGCAGCCGCCTGGTAAAAATACATAAACTAAATCATCACAAAAATATGGGAAGCCGCTTGCTTCAATAGTACCGGCTTTTGTTCCATCTGTATTATAAAAATCTGTATTTTTAGCTTCTGAATTATAAGTAGCAAAATATGTATTTGAAATGGAAACCTTTGAAGGGAAGGTCTGATAAAGTGAAATGTTTCCGTCTGAATCAAAATAGCCAAGGGTTTGTCCAAGGTGAAAGTATGACTGTGGTTTTTCTGATGTTTTTGAAATTACAGGATTAGCAGTACTGATCTTCCATACCGGGGTAAAACTGTATTCTTTATTTAAGGGTTTTGCTGCCAGTAAAATATATATGATTGAAAAGAATATCAAAAGAAAAATTGCAAGTCCAATATGTTTTTTTTGTTTCATTCTTCAATAATAAACCAAAAAAAGCATTTTATCAATTATGATAAACTTGACAAAATACCGTAAAGTATGCAAAATATTACAAGGATTTCAAACGAAACGATTAAAAAATTAAAAAAGCGAGGAAAAAAATGGAAGACGATATCCTTACAATCGAAGAAGTTGCAAAATATCTTCGTGTTTCAGACAGAACTGTTTATGATTGGGCCCAGAAGGGTGAAATTCCAGCTGGTAAAATCGGTACAGTATGGCGTTTTAAGAAGTCAGAAGTAGAAAACTGGGTAAATGCACGCCTCTCTTCCGATTCAGTAAAACAGGCAGAACAGGCTATTCAGGTTAGAAATATTCTTTCACCTGATCGCATTGTGTTTATTAATCAGACTTCAAAGCATGATGCACTTGTACAGCTTGCAGATGTTCTCGCAACAGCACCACAGGTAAAGGATGGGGCAGAGCTTATTCAGGAAATCCTTAAGCGCGAAGAGCTTATGTCTACAGCAATTGGCCGTGGAATTGCTATTCCACATGTTCGTCTTTCTTCTGTAACTGATCTTGTAATGGCAGTTGGCGTTTGCCGTAAGCCTATTGCAGATTTCCAGACAATTGATGATCAGCCGGTAAATCTTCTCTTTATGATTGCTGCAGCATATAATCAGCATTCATATTATCTTAAGACAATTTCACACTTCAGTGCAAAGTTTAAGGATAAGGATCTTCGCGATGCTATGCTTGGTTCACTGAACGAAAAAGAAGTATACGAGCTTTTGATGAAAGCATAAATAATAAGCGGCAGTTTAGCTTATCGAAACTGCCGCTTTTTTTTATTCATCAAAGCTGACTACAATCCATTTTGTTCTATCTGCATGCTCCTGAGCAATCATACCCCAGGTAACGTGTGCAGTAGTTTCTCCCATAAGATATTCACGTCCGTTTTCCATTGTAAAGGTTTGTCCTGGAGCTGGAATATCTGTTACTGCCATTGCGTGAGAGTACTCACGTGAAATCAAAATTGCAGAATCAATTCCCATATAATTCAATATTGCACTTACAAGCATGCTGCGGCTGTCGCAGTCGCTTCCTTTTCCACTGATTGCTCCAGGCAAGCTTGTAAAATCAGATTCATTTTTTGATTTAGCCCGTTCATAGCTGAAGTTCTGTACCCAGGTTAAAAGAGACTGTGCATATTTTATTTCTGCGTCCTGTCCGGCTGATTTTTTCAGCTCGAGGTATAAGTTCTTGTAAATATCAGCTGCCGGCTGCTGCAAACGACCGGCATTATCCCTGTAAATCATTCTATAATAGCGCTGCCAGGCTTCCTTCCACATTTTATGATTTGCATAAAGGTTGAGTACGGCATATTCAAGATCAATTACAAATTTTGAAGCTTCTTCATCAACCTTATCTAAACTTGTTTTAATCTGTTTTCCGCCAATTGAAAGCGAAATTGCTTTTCTTCCTTCGCTAGGGAATGCATAGCTTGTAATAATTCCTGGTGTATTAAGGTATTCAGAATCAATACAAAGAGAATTTACAGTAGAAATTATAAACTGCTCACAGCCTTTCTGGCTTTCTGGAGCATAACATAACAATACAACATAATAATTTTTGATTTTTACAGGGGCTGCAACTGACCAGCCAAAATAATTATCATCAAGTGTCATTGTAAAGCTGCTGATTCCGCAGTTTGTTCCATTCCATTTAAAAGAATCTGTTTCTCCCTTTGCACTCAGTTTATTCAGATTTTTATTGAGCACTTCGGCAGCTGATTTTGCCTCTGGTTCTTCTGTTAACTTCATAACAAGAGTTACAGGAATATTGGGATGTGAAAAGAAATAAGACATACCGTCCTGTGTATAATCTGCAATTTCAAAGCCTTCTGGAATATCAAGAGAAAAGCCAAAGTCTCTGTCTGTGATTTTTTCAGCAAATAAGGATTGAAATTGTAAAAATAAAAAAAAGAAAACTATTTTAAGAATAGATTTTCGGTTAAAAAACTGCAAAGACATGCTTGTTCTTGTCATTTTGGAAAGCCTCCGTTATGATTATCGGATGAATATGATTCCTATTATATACGAGAATGATGAATTATTAATCATAAACAAACCTGCAGGACTTGCTGTTCAGGGTGGACAGGGAGTTGTTCACTCTGTAGACCGCGATTTTGCAGAGCAGGTTGGTTATAAAATTTTTCTCGTACACCGTCTTGATAAAGACACTTCAGGACTCATGGTAGTTACAAAAAATCCAGTTGCAGCCGGAAAATGGACAAAGCTGATAGGTTCAAAGGTTGCGCGAAAGGAATATGTTGCACTTTGCGCAGGACGAATGCCTTCAAAATCCGGAGTTATTAAAGAGGATGTCATTCAGCATGGAGATGCAAAGGCAGCTGTTACCCATTATCAGGTAGAAAAAGAATGGTCTGTTCCTTATGAAAATGAAAGTGGAGCAGGTGAACTTAATTTATCCCTGATAAGACTTCAGCTCGAAACCGGCAGAATGCACCAGATTCGTATTCATCTTGCAAAAAACGGTTGTCCTATAGCAGGTGATGATCAGCACGGAAATTTTAAGTTAAACAAGCTTTTGAAAAAGGTTTGTAAAATAAAACGCCTGCAGCTTGCAGCTGTACGTCTTACCATTCCTCTGGAAGGAAAGGAAAAAGTGTTCGAAGTACCCGTTCCTTTTGAAGTCCAGTAATCACGGGCTTACAGTTTACTGTCAATTATTTATATGATATAATAGAAGTTATGAGAAAACTTCATAACATTCTTATCACAGGTGGAGCCGGATTCATCGGTTCAAACTTCATCCATTATCTTTTTGGTATGTCCTCAGCAGAGGGAAATCTTTTTAATGATGCAAATTTTGACGGTAATGTAGTAAATGTAGACTGTCTTACATATGCAGGAAACCTTGAAAGTCTTAAAGACATAGAAGATAAGTTCGGCGGTAAAAGATATTTCTTTGAAAAGGTTGATATCTGTGACCGTCCTCAAATCGAACGCATTTTCAAGCAGTACGATATTGATACAGTAATTCACTTTGCAGCAGAAAGCCACGTAGACCGTTCAATTCTCGGTCCTGAAGCTTTCATGAAAACAAACGTAATGGGAACCTTTACATTGCTTGATGTTGCAAGAAACTACTGGAAAAAAGAAGACGGAAGTCTCCGCGATGACGTACTCTTCCATCATATTTCAACTGATGAAGTTTACGGTTCACTCGGTGAAACAGGATATTTCCGCGAGGATACTCCTTATGATCCAAGAAGCCCATATTCTTCATCAAAGGCTTCTTCTGACCATGTAGTAATGGCATATTTCCATACCTATGGACTTCCAATCACACTTTCTAACTGTACAAATAACTACGGTCCATACCAGTTCCCAGAGAAGCTTCTTCCTCTGATGATTTCAAACATCCGCGACGGAAAGAACCTCCCGGTTTATGGAAAGGGCGATAATATCCGCGACTGGATTTATGTAGAAGATCACAACCGCGCTGTATGGCTCATTGTAAACAAGGGTGTAACAGGTGAAAAGTATAACATCGGTGGTGAAAATGAATGGCAGAACATTAAGCTTCTGCACAAGGTAATTGAGCTTACTGCAAAGGAAACAGGAAAATCTGTAGACGATGTAGAAAAGACAATTACATACGTAAAGGACCGCCCGGGCCACGACAAGCGCTATGCAATCGACTGTACAAAAATCAAGACAAAGCTCGGCTGGGAAAGAAAGATGACTTTCGAAGAAGGTCTTCTGGAAACAGTTAAGTGGTACCTTAAGAACAGCGACTGGATTAACCATATCCTCAGTGGTGACTACAAGAACTGGATTAGTAAAAATTACACCGAGTTTGGTAGATAACGATGCATGCTCGAGTTTTATATCAGCTTGCTGATATAAAACTCGGTAGTGAGCGACTGAAAGGAGCGAACGTAATGAAAGGAATTATTTTAGCCGGCGGTTCAGGAACCCGCCTTTATCCGATAACAAAAGCAGTTTCAAAGCAGATTCTGCCTCTTTATGATAAACCGATGATTTACTATCCGCTTTCATGTCTTATGCTGGCTGGAATCCGCGAGGTTCTCATTATTTCAACACCACGCGATATCAGCTGCTTTAAGGAGCTTTTTGGAGACGGTGCATGGCTTGGAATGAAGTTTGAATACGCCGTTCAGGATAAGCCACGCGGACTTGCAGATGCCTTTATCATTGGTAAAGATTTTATTGGAAATGATTCCGCAGCTCTTGTTCTCGGCGATAACATTTTCTACGGACAGAGCTTTACTTCTACATTGCGCCGTGCCCGTGAAAAGGTTGAAAGCGGAAACGGAAGCGTAATTTTCGGATACTTTGTAAAAGATCCTACAGCTTATGGTGTAGTAGAGTTTGATAAGGACGGAAAGGTTCTTGGAATTGAAGAAAAACCTGCAAAGCCTAAATCAAATTATGCTGTTCCAGGTCTTTACTTTTACAGCAATGCTGTAGTTGATATTGCAGCTAACGTTAAGCCAAGTGCTCGTGGTGAAATCGAAATTACTTCAATCAATAATGAATATCTAAACCGCGGAGAGCTTTCTGTAGAGCTTCTTGGCCGCGGTATGGCATGGCTTGATACAGGAACTTATGACGGCTTACTTGAAGCAAGCAATTTTATTGCAACAATTCAAAAGCGTCAGGGAATGTATGTAAGCTGTATTGAAGAAATTGCTTACCGCAATGGCTGGCTTTCAAAAGATCAGCTTCTTGAGCTTGCTAAAGGCTACAAGACAGACTACGGCCGCTACCTTGAATATATTGCAGAAAACTAAGGATAAATAAAACAATGGCTTTTGAATTTAAGAACTGCCTTCTTGCAGACGGAACACAGATAAAAGGACTCTACGAAATCCAGCCTAAGATTTTCGGTGATGCACGCGGATACTTTTTGGAAACTTACAGCGAACGTGATTTCTTTGCAGCAGGACTTACTATGAAGTTTGTGCAGGATAATCAGTCTAAATCAAGCAAGGGAGTTCTTCGTGGACTTCATTTTCAGACTCAGCATCCGCAGGGAAAACTTGTAAGAGCTTTGGAAGGTCGTGTTTACGATGTAGCCGTTGATCTTCGTAAGGGTAGTCCAAGCTTCGGAAAATATTACGGTGTAATTCTTGATGCAGAAAAACAGAATATGTTTTATATTCCGGAAGGCTTTGCACACGGTTTTTACGTTCTTTCAGATGAAGCAATTTTTACTTATAAATGTACAGATTTCTATGATCCAAAAGGTGAGGGTGGTCTTATGTGGAATGATCCTGTAATTGGAATTGACTGGAAAACTGTAGCGCCGGAGGTAAATCCGCTTTTAAGTGAAAAAGATGGTAAGCATCCTGCTTTCAATACCAGCAATGATTATTTCGATATAAACGGAAAGTGGATAGGAAGGTAATTAAGAAATGTTTGATGTAAAAGATACAGATTTTTTTGATATGGAAGATGAAGCCTTTGATACAATCGTAGAAAAGGATATTGCTTTTACCGGTTCAATTAAAATGAAAAAAGCCTTTATGATTCGCGGCAAGGTTAATGGAAAAATTGATTCAACAAGTGACCTTGTAATTGATTCAGATGCAGTTGTAAATGCTGATATTACTGCAGAGCGAGTTTTGATTCGTGGAAAGGTAAAAGGTAATATAATCGGAAATAAACTGATTTTTATTACAGCATCCGGTTCTCTCGATGGAGATATTACAACAGGCAAGGTTGTTCTTGAACCTGGATGCATATTTACTGGAAAATGTTCAATGGTGAGAAATGAAAATGAAAAATAAAATCCTTTTTCTAACTATATTATTAATGTCTTTTACATCCTTGTATGCTCAGACATCTGCCACAAAGCAGGATGCCCTTGTTTTGTATCACAACGGAAAATACCGTGAAGCAGTACAGGTTTGTGAAGAAGAGCTTGTTGAAAATCCAAACCGTGTTGAGTCATATGTAGTAATGTGCTGGGCTCTCGTAAAAAACAAGCAGTATGCCGAAGCAGAAGAGCGAGCTTCTGAAGGACTTGTAGTAAGTCCTTATGATTTACGTCTTATCGAAGTTCTTGGAGAAGCAAAATATTATCTTGGTAAAAACACCGGTGCAATGGAACAGTTTAGAAAATACGTTGCCAGTGCACCTGAAAGTGGTTCACGTGTAGGAATTGCCTATTATTATATGGGAGAAATCTTTATTCGCCAGGCACGTTATCAGCATGCTGAT
This sequence comes from uncultured Treponema sp., assembly GCA_946407195.1. GTDB lineage: Bacteria > Spirochaetota > Spirochaetia > Treponematales > Treponemataceae > Treponema_D. The sequence continues at coordinate 11,420 of CAMJNC010000028.1, forward strand.
ATTGCACTTTCGTCAGCAGTTAAAAAAGAGCCACTTCTTGATACCTGGTGGGTAAGACTTGGTTATGCCAGAGAAATGGCAGGAAATTATTATGAGGCTGTTGCCGCTTATGATGAAGCCTTAAGATTAAACTCTTCTTCTGTAGAAGCTTCACGCGGCAGAGAACGCGTTAACGCAAAACTTCAGTAATTATTGTGAGTGAAATAAGAATAGAAACCTTGGGTTGCAGATTAAACCAGATAGAAAGCGAATCTGCAGCCCGTATTTTTTTAGATAAAGGTTTTTCGGTTGCAATGGAAGGCTTATCTTCCGTTTCTCAGGAAGATCCGGAAACTCTTTTATGTATAATCAATACATGTACAGTTACTCAAAAAGCAGAGCAGAAGGCAAGACGACTTATTCGTCTTATTCTTAAAAAATATCCTCGCTGCACGCTTATAGTTACAGGCTGCTATGCTCAGCTTGCATCAGCCGAAATACAAGCAATTGATAAAAGAATCTGTGTTATCGGTGGTCAGATAAAAAGCAGACTTGCGGACATTCCTGAGCTTTTGATTGCTGCAAAAAACAATAAGTGGAATTCACAGGATTTTGCTGATAGTATAAAAAATAAGATTACACTTGTACCACAGCTTAAGGCCGGATTTCCAGAAAATTCCTTTAAGCTTTCTACTTCGTCATTCCTTTCTCACAGCAGACCCAGCTTAAAAATTCAGGATGGCTGCAATAATAACTGTTCTTATTGTGCAATTCATATTGCCCGTGGACACAGCGTTTCACTTGATGTTGAAACTGCAATAAACAGAGTGAAGGAGCTTGAGAAAAACGGACATCAGGAGGTTGTTCTTACTACTGTAAATATTGGACAGTATAAGGGAGCCTGGAAAGATGGCTTTTGTAATTTTTCTCAGCTTCTTGAGCTTTTACTTAAGAACACCTCTAAAATACATTTTAGAATATCCAGTCTTTATCCTGATATTGTTGATGAAAACTTTTGCCGTGTAATTTCTGATCCAAGAGTTCAGCCGCATTTTCATATTTCTGTTCAAAGCGGAAGTAATAAAATACTTGCATCCATGAACAGACCTTATAATTCGGAAAAGGTTTTGAATGCCTGTAAAATGCTGAAAGAAGCAAAGAATAAGCCTTTCTTAGCCTGTGACATTATTACAGGCTTCCCAGGTGAAGCTGATGATGATTTCAAGCAGACAATGCAATTATGTAAAGACTGTGATTTTGCCTGGGTTCATGCTTTTCCATATTCAGAAAGACCTGGTACAGAAGCTGCAAAAATGAAAAACAAAGTACCACAGTCTGTTTCAGGTGAAAGAGCAAAAACAATTACAGAGTGGGCTATTTCGCAAAAAATTAAATATGTTGAAAGCTTTATTGGTACAGAGCACGAGGTTGTTTTAGAAACAGCAAAACGTCCGCTGGCAATGGCTGCAAATAAAAATACTGAAAAATACATCTATCATGGTGTTACAGAAAACTTTATCCACTGTGAAGTAATATCAAAAGACTATCTTGAAGCAAATAAAGCAGTGAAAATACGGATAAAGGATGTGCTTTCTGAACGTATTAAAAAGGGTGGAGATATAGAGGCCTCTGCAGAATTTATATAAAAATTCGAAAAAATGGCACTTTAGCTCTTGATTAAAATTCTTAAAAAGTATATATTAATTAATACGTAACGGGCAATAGCGCAGCTGGTAGCGCGTCTGGTTTGGGACCAGGATGTCGGGGGTTCAAATCCCTCTTGCCCGACTTAAGACTTCTCTTAATGAGAAGTCTTTTTTATTTAACATTAGAGTTCTTAGCCCCGACATCCTCCGGATGTCGGACCTCCTTCGCTGCCGCTCAGTCGGAGCCATTTTGGAGGATGAACCTAAACAAACCGCTGGCGCGCTTTGTTTTTAACGGTTCCTCTATTTTAGGCAGGGTTCAAATCCCTCTTGCCCGATAGAAGACTCTCATTATTGAGAGTCTTTTTTTATTTAACTAACGAGTTCTCACCCCACAATCCTTTCGGATTGTGCCTACGGATGTCGCCTCATTTAGTTTATTGGCTGGTTGAGAAGCCGTTAATCATGTCAGATACTTTGTTTGTAGCTGAGAGGTTGCGGTCGGAAGCGGAAACTGCGGCTTCGGCGGTAGATTTCATTTCTTCCATACGGAAAGATACGTTGTTCGATTTATCCATCGTGCTTTCGGCGAGAGAATTCAAAATGCGGATACTTTCAAAAACCTGCTCGCTTTCGCCCTTCATATGAGCCGAAGCAGAAGTAATATCCTTTGTCGTACCTTCAAGTGTGAGCATGGTATTAAGAATGTTTTCAGCACCTATACGTTCTTCATTCATGCCGCCCTGTACCTCTTCAATGAGCTGCTGTAAGTGTTTAATTTTGTTTCCAACACTTTCAAAATTTCTGGAAGATTTTTTAGAGGATTCAACAATTCCATCAATTGCTTCTGTAATATTCTGAAGCAGATGTGAAATTGAGTCTGATTGTTTTGCAGAGGTTTCAGCAAGCTTTCTGATTTCTGCTGCAACAACGGCAAATCCTTTTCCTGCTTCACCGGCATGTGAAGCTTCGATTGCGGCATTCATAGCAAGAAGGTTTGTCTGATTTGCAATTGACGAAATAGATGTATTTGCAGCTAGCAGCTGTTCACTTTGCTGTGCAATGTTTCCAATCTGGGTTGAAACGCTATTCTGCTGCTCCTGACCTTCACTTGCTTCTTTTACAAGAAGGTTATATTCACCAAGAATTTCATTTACGTTTTTATCAACAGATCTGATATTTGCTGTAATTTCTTCAATTACCGAAGAAGACTGCTGAATTGCTTCAGACTGCTGGGTCAGCTTTAAGTCAAGGCTCTTAATTTCATTTTCAACAGACTGCATTCCCTGAGTAATACCTTCAACCTTTTCAGACTGTTCAGTAATACTGTTCGAAATTTCTCCAATATCCTGAGTTGCAGCAGTAAGAACATCAATATGTTCATTCATTTTTGTAGAAAGTTGAGTTCCTGTTTCATTAAGAATACCGGCTTCATCCTGGAGCTGAAGAATAAGCCTGTTAAGACTTTCAATTACACTGTTACTATGATTTGCAAGCTGTGAAAGCTCATTATTACCATGCTCTGGAATTCTAAAGGTTAAATCAGCTTTACCAGAAGCAATTTCTTCCATGGCACCTGAAATTGTTTTCATTGTTCCAAAGATTCTTGATGTAAATACTGTAATTAAAAGAATACCTACAATAAGTACAATTATACTTACAATGACAATATAGGTTACACGTTTATAAAGCATCTGAAGGATAGTTTCTACATTAAAGTCTACCCCAATAAAGCCTACAACTTCGCCACGTGAGTTCAAAATTCCTTTATAAGTAGAAATTGTATATCCCCACTGGTCCTGTTTTTCTAGACCAGAAGAGTGATAGCCTCCATCCTGCATTGCAAGTAATGGACCTTCGCCATAGTCTGTAATGTCTTCGTGTGTTCCTAATTCCGAAAAGTTTTCTGTATCACTAGGATCGCAGGAACCGTCAATAATATAGCGGAAAATATTACCACCTACTGGTGTCATTGTATATAAATACTGACAGTTAATTGTTTCTTTTATGGCAAGTAATTTAAGTCTTGCTTCTTCATAATAAGGATCATTTACACTAGGATTTTTACAAAGTGCTTCAAATTTATCTCCATCAAGAACTTCATTTGCTTTTTGAGCGATTGGGACACCCTGTTCACGACAAAGTGCAACACCTGTATTAATAATACTTACAGCAGAAAAAAAGCCCATTACGGTACTGGAAAGAAGAATGAATAAACCGAAAACAACAATGAATCGTGTTCTTAAAGAATGCATAAAAAAGACCTCGTTGTAGATATATAAATATATTTTACAACGGGGTCTTTGCTTTTTCAAATAAAATATTTTTTTATTTGATTAGATTGATGTTCCTTTTTCTTCGTTCTTTTTCTGAACGTATTCGATGAACTCTTCAATCTTCATTGTCTTCTGCTCAAGACCACTGTTCTGGCGGAAGCGAACGGTTACAGTGCCTTCCTTCTTTTCATTCTCGCCGACAATCAGGATATAAGGAGTTTTGTGTTCCTTAGCGATTGTCTTAATTTTGTTTCTCATGTTGTCTGTTGAAAGATATGCGTTAGAGCGGATTTCTGCAGCCTTAAGCGCATCATCTACAAGCTTAGCATAATCATCAAAATCATTAGTTACAGGAACAATTGCTGCCTGTTCAAAAGCAAGCCAGGTAGGGAAGTTGCCTGCAAAGTTTTCTACGAGAATACCAAAGAAACGCTCGAAGGAACCAAGAACTGCACGGTGCAGCATTACCGGGTGATGCTTCTGGTTATCAGCTCCAATGTAGGTAGCGTCCAGGCGTTCTGCTGAAGGCAGCTGATAGTCTACCTGAATAGTACCGCACTGCCATTCGCGGCCGAGACAGTCGTAAAGCTTGAACTCAAGCTTTGGACCGTAGAAGGCACCTTCGCCAGGCTGAATCTCATATTCAAGGCCGGCTTCATGGCAGGCATCAGAAAGCTGTTTTTCTGCGCGTTCCCAGGTAGCAAGGTCACCAACGTGATCTTCCGGCATAGTAGAGAATTTTACTACAAGTTTATCAAAACCAAAGTCATGGTAAACGTTCTTCAAAAGCTTACAGAAGCGGGCAACCTCTGAACAAAGCTGATCTTCTGTAATAAAGATGTGGGCATCATCCTGAACAAAGCCGCGGATACGCATTACACCGTGAAGAGTTCCGCTTGGTTCGTTACGAACATCGTGACCGAACTCAGCAAGACGGAGAGGTAAATCCTTATAAGAACGCTGGCGGCTCTTGAAAATCTCGATTGCACCAGGACAGTTCATAGGCTTAATAGCGAACATACGTTTTTCAGATTCTGTGATAAACATGTTCTGCTGATAGTGTCCCCAGTGACCAGAACGCTCCCAGAGAGTGCGTGGCATGATAGCAGGAGTATTTACTTCCTGATATCCGTCGCGGCGAACCATCTTACGCATATAGTCCTGCATAACAGTGTAAATTGTCCATCCGTTTGGATGCCAGAAAATCTGACCCGGGTCTTCAGGATCAAGGTGGAACAAATCCATTTCCTGACCAAGCTTACGGTGATCGCGTTTTTCAGCTTCTGCAAGCATTGCAAGATAATCTTTAAGATCATTTGGCTTTTCAAAGCAGAGTGCGTAAACGCGGGTAAGCATAGTGCGGTTAGAGTCACCACGCCAGTAAGCACCGGCAACACGGTCGAGCTTGAATGCCTGTCCGTTAATTTCCTTTGTAGATGCAACGTGTGGACCACGGCAAAGATCAAGGTAGCCGTCCTGCTCGTATGTAGAGATAGTTTCACCTTCCGGTAAATCGTTAATCAGTTCAATTTTATATGGCTGGTCAGCGAAAAGCTTGAGCGCCTCATCCTTTGAGATTTCCTTGCGAACGAATTCATGATTTCCGGCAAGAATTCTTCTCATCTCTTTTTCAACGGTAGCAAAATCGGTCTCGGTGAAACGGGTGTCGGTTGGGAATTCAAAGTCGTAATAAAATCCGTTTTCGATAGCAGGTCCGATAGCAATCTTAGTGCCCGGGTAAAGCTTCAAAATAGCTTCTGCCATCACATGAGCGCAGCTGTGTCGTACAGTCTGCAAGTGTTCATCAATAGCCATTTTTGTACCTCTTTAATTTAAAAATGTTTATCTATTATATCGCTTTGATTGTAAGTAATCAATAAATCTACTATATTATGTGTATGATAAAAGCACAAATTACAGATAAAGAGCTTACTGCTCATTTAGATAAAATTGAACCGGATCAGCTTCGTATTTTTACAATGGCTGATGGTCGTATCCGCGGTGCACTGTTTCACGGAACCCGTTTTGTAAATCAGATGCGTGCTCAGCACAACCTTGGTATTCTTGAAACTTATATACTCGGTCAGGCAAGTCTTTGCGGTGCGCTGACAATTCCAATGATGAAGGATATGGAGCACACCCTGATTCGTTTTGAAGGAACGGGTCCTGCAGAAGGCTATACCGTAGAAGCTGATTCAACCGGCTATGTAAGAAGTTATCTTGAAAATGAACATATTCAGCTTGATAAGCCTCTTGAAAACTGGAATCTTAAACCATTTCTTGGTGTTGGAAATATTACTTTTTCACGCATTCACAAGGATGATAAATTTCCTCAAAGTTCAACAGTAGATGTAGACGGAGAAAATATTGCCCGTGACTTTGCTTCATACTTTGTCCAGAGCGAACAGATAAATACAGCCTTTAATTCAAGCATTCAGTTTGATAAAGCGGGCAGGGTAACTGGAGCTGGAGCAATGTATATTCAGATTATGCCGAAAACTGGTGGTACTGCAGAACTCGGTTCTCAGGTAGACAGTCACCAGGAAGAGGATAAGGATGAAGAAGATTTGCTTCGTCGCGTAGAAAATGCCTTCCGTGCCTGCCCAAGCATTGGTCAGCTTTACAGTGAAAGCGAGGTTGATTCAGAAGATATTATCTTGGGACTCTTCAGAGAGTTTAATCCGCTTATAACTATGAAGCGTGATATAGTATTTGATTGTCCTTGCAGTAAAGATTACTACATTGAACATATTAGAGGACTTCCTGCAAAAGATCTCGAAGATATAAGGAAAAACGGACCTGATCCTCTGGAAGTAGTCTGCCGAAAGTGCGGTTCAGTTTACCATATTCCGGTGAGTGAGATATAAGTCGGCGCTCACTTCGCGGAGTTCAATTTTTAAGAGTTCTAAGTAATCAGTTATAAAAAAAACTTCTGTATGTTCTACAGAAGTTTTAGTGGAGGTGGGGAGAATTGAACTCCCGTCCGAAAAAGTAAACCAGGTACGTCTACAAGTTTAGTTATGCGAGGTGGTTGTCGGGAGCCGGTAGCAGCATAACAAG
>CAMJNC010000029.1 GCA_946407195.1 uncultured Treponema sp.
ATATCTATACTTTCATAAACCAGAGTACTAAGCACCTCTGTATTTTTATCATATGATTTAAAACTCCAAGATAGTTTATCCCCTTCATCATTAATCATTATTGCATTCGTAAAGAAAATCCAATTACTTCCATAATATTTGAACAATAATCGAAGGTATTTTTTTGACTCCTGTTTACCTATATATAGTTTTACTGGAACATCACTAACAGATAAATTTGAAAAATAACTATGATTTATAAAATAAACATCATTGAACTCATCATTTTTTATAATAAAGTTACCATTTTCTTCTTTTGAGAAATCAAAAATCCATAATGCTTTTAAATATACAGAAGAAGATACCAGTGAATTAAAATTATAAGAACTGGAACTATATGTATCACTTGATTCATAATATATGTACCACCCCTTAAAAATAAACATATCTTTTTTTGGTTCATTAGGAATGATTATTTGTTCTCCATATTTTATTGTATCTATTATTTTCTCATCACCATTATTTGAATCAATAGTAATAGTATAGATATTCCTATCATAATAAACCTCAACTATTATATCATCATTATTAAGTATTATTTGAGATACTGTTTTTGGTGTAAAACCAACATATTCTTTAGATTCTATTTTTATTATCTCACCAAATTTTCCTTTTTTCTTTTCGCTGTCTATTTCCTTATAACCATCATCCTCTAGATTTTGTTGAAAATGTTTTACGTAGTAATATACATCTATACCTTCCCATTTAGCTTTTAATGTAATATTTGAGGAAACCTTACTTGAAAAATCATATTGTATATCATTAATGAACCATCCCTTAAAAATATAATTTTCTTTTTTGGGATCAACAGGTTTATTAACACGGTTTCCATTTTCAATTTTTTGACTCGGAACATTTGTTCCTCCATCACTATCAAAGGTTACTGTATAAATGATAGAATCTTCTATTGAAGAGTTTTTACAGCTAAAAAAACAAAAGATGATACTAATAGAAATAAATAAGATTGAAAAAACACGTGACTTCATATTTTAATCCTTTGGGTAGTATTTAAAAAACCAGATAAGTAAATTATATTTCGTTTTATCAGTATTTACAACTTTATAATACTCATTTATAAATATACTCGATGGTGATATATCTCTGTTAAAACCTAGATTTAAGATACTGAAGTTTCTCATAAAACTAGGATTTTATGATTTTTTAGTAATCATTAATTCTTTATAAATCACGAATACAAGTTTTATTCCAACACTAATGTTTATTGTGCATTTAAATCTTTCATACACATTAAACTAACGTATCAAGAAGAGATTTGATGAACTTTTTTAAATAAATCCAAACTCTATTTATTACTTCTTACGAATGAGGATGCGCTTTATTATAGGTTTCGATTAGTTTTTCAGTAGTAATGTGGGTATAGCGCTGGGTCGTGCTGATTGAACTGTGGCCAAGCATTTCCTGAACCATACGAACATCCGCCCCGTTCCCCAGCATAGTGGTAGCAAAAGTGTGGCGGAAGGCATGCGGGTTCACATGACGGTTCGTTCCTTCCACTCCAGAATAGCGGTTCAGAATGTAGCGGAGGCCACCCGTAGTAAGCGGTCCACCCTTCTGATTAATAAAAAGCACTTTAGGTTGCTTTTCGATATGATTTTCAGCCAGAACTTTTTTCCTGTCAGCCACATATTCAGCAAGAGCCTTTCTGGCCTCTTCAGCAAAATATACCTTGCGCTGCTTATTACCTTTTCCAGTGACTATAGCAGAACGTCCTCCATCCATAAAATCACTAAGCTTCAGTCCAATAATTTCACTCGCACGACAGCCCGAAGAGTACAGCATCAAAAACAACGCATGATCACGACTCGCCCATAAAAGCTCATCCTTCACAGGTTCTTCACAAAGCTCGCCCACCTCAGAACTTGTCATAAAATTAGGAACACGCTTAGGCAGCTTCACAGTCTTCATTTCCAGCGACGGATTTTTTTCGACATACTTCAGCTTTGTCGCATACGCAAAAAGCGTTCTCACCGCAGCAATAAAACGGTTCACGGTAGCTGCCGACTTCCTCTGCTTAGAAAGCTGCCCAATACAAAGCATAAGATTCTCACGAGTAACAGATTTCACCTCCAGCTCCGGAGTCAAAAATCCAATCAACTGTTCAAGGTCATTTCCATACCCCTTCACAGTATTCTCAGAAAGCCCCCTGACTGCAGAAAGATAAAGAAGAAATTCATCTGTAAGCTCGCGTAAAGTCATATTCTGATTATCGGTATTATTTTACACTTTCGCTACATCCGCGCAGGCAATTACATTAATGCCAGTACCCAGCAGATCATACAACAGAATATCACCGCGTTTAACCGGAGCCTTGCAGGCAGCACGACGCACTACTTCCATGCACTGAAGCAGCATATTCTTTGGAACCTCACCTGCAGTTTTTACAGGCACAACCGGCAGAACACCCCCATTCACTTTTATTGTTGAAGTAAGTGTACGGGTCGGATTCTGCAGCTCCTTTGAAGCATACTGTTCGCCGCGTTTACAGCCGTTGTCTTTTACAGATAAAACCTTTTTCTTACCGTCGGCGCTGGTTTCAACCTCAACTTCCATTGAACAGCCCATAGGGCAGATGATACAGGTGAGCGGGATTTTTTCGATTGTTTTTTCCATCATTCTGCCACCTCCTGTGGAAGCTGGATTGAAACGGTTATGTCACTGCCGGCATTTTCGATCTGATCTGGTGCAAGCTCAATCACCTGCATTTCGCCAGGTCGTACAACCTTTTTTCGAACTGATTTCAAAACCTGATTTCCGCTCGAAACTTCTACATATACATCTTTATAAACATCTGTTACGCGGAACATAATAGAAACATTTCCGTCCTGCACGCGTGACTCAATATACTGAGGTACTGTATAACGAACGCGGTTTCCCGGACGCAGAATTATTTTTTCTCCATTCGAGCTGATTTTTCCCTGAACATATTTTGCCGCATTTTCACCAGCCCGCAGACTTTCTGCCGTTACAAAGTCTACAAGGTCATGAACATGCACCGTGTTTCCGCAGGCAAAAATACCAGGCACAGAAGACTGCATGTGTTCATTAACAACTGGTCCGCTTGTTGCAGAATCAATTGCAATTTTACAACCGTTTGCAATTTCATTTTCCGGAATCAATCCGACAGAAAGCAGCAGAGTATCGCATTCAATAAACTCTTCTGTTCCGGCAACAGGACGGCGGTTAGAATCAACTGCCGCAACAGTAACGCCTTCTACACGCTCCTTGCCGTGAATTTTTACGATCGTGTGACTGAACTTCAAAGGAATATTAAAATTTTCTACACACTGAACAATGTTTCGTCGCAAGCCAGAGCTGAAAGGCATAACCTCGCAGACAAGCTTTACTTCGGCACCTTCCAGTGTGAGGCGCCTTGCCATAATCAGCCCGATGTCACCAGAACCAAGAATTACAACCTTACGGCCCGGCATATATCCATCAATATTTACAAACCGCTGAGCAGCCCCTGCTGTAAAAATACCAGCTGGTCGTGTACCAGGAATAATCAGAGCACCTCGAGTTCTTTCACGACAGCCTGTTGCAAGAATAACTGCCTTTGCCTTAATGTGCATAAGACCATCTACAGTATTTATTGCAGTAACAGTATGACGTTCTTCACCCTTTTCAACCTCAAGCACCATGGTGTCGGTTTTATATTCAATACCAAGCTGATTTACTTCATCAGAAAAGCGGGCCGCATATTCAGGACCTGTAAGCTCCTCACCAAAATAATGAAGACCAAATCCGTTATGAATACATTGAAGAAGGATTCCGCCAATTCTTGTATCACGTTCTAAAATCAAAATGCTGTCTGTACCAGCCTTCTTTGCAGCAATTGCCGCCGCCATTCCGGCAGGGCCGCCGCCAATTACAACTATATCGTATTCCATTTCAGCGCCCCCTATCTTGTTTTTCCTGTCAGAATGTATGAACATCCGCCGTTTTTACGAACGTCTGTCATAGGAATTCCAAGCTCACGGCTCAAAATCTCAGTTACCCGCGGAGAACAGAAGCCGCTCTGACAGCGTCCCATTCCAGCCCGTGTACGACGCTTTACGCCATCTAAATCTACAGCCCCAACAGGAGACTTAATTGCTGCAACAATTTCACCCTCGGTAATCATTTCACAGCGGCAGATAATGCGGCCGTATAAAGAATTTTCTTCGATCAGCTGGGCACGTCGCTCGTCATCAGCATCTTTAAACGACTCTATTCCTTTTCGAACACCAACAAAGTCAGAATTCTTTTCCCATGAGGTCCCACGGATTTTTTCAATTATATCAGCTACATATACACCTATTGCAGGAGCGGCAGTAAGGCCTGGCGAACAGATTCCACCAACATTTACAAAGCCTTTAACATTAGCATCTTCTTCAATAATAAAATCATTTACCGGAGTACCGTCTGCATTGTAAGCAAGTGCACGCACACCCGCAAATGAGTTTATGATATTACGGCGTGGAATATCCGGAATTATCTTTTCTGATTTATGAAAAACTTCATCCTGACCAGCCGCTGTTGTTTCTGTTGCAGTTTTATCATCACCGTCCGCCGCTGTTGGACCCGATAAAATATTTCCGTCTACTGTAGGAGTTACAAGAACGCCCTTACCCATTTTATCCGGAGTCTGGAAAAGTGTATGACTTGCAAGCGAAGCACATTTATTATCAAGCAGATAATATTCACCACGTCGAGGCTTAATCACAAAATCACGTGCTCCTGCCATTGCAGAAATCTTATCAGCATAAAGGCCTGCCGCATTAACTACACATTTTGCCTGAATATCAATCTTACCTGTATGAATCGTAAATAAACCATCAGCTGATTTTTCGATTCCATGTACCTCTGTTTCGCGGAAAAGCTTTACACCGTTCATTACAGCATTTTCTGCAAGAGCCCAGGTTGCCATATAAGGGCTTACTATTCCAGCTGATTCTGCAAGCAGCGCTCCGCAGGCTTCTTCACTTACACTCGGTTCAAGCTTATGAAGCTCCTCTGCGTCAATTATACGGAGAGCCGGCACACCATTTGCCTGACCACGTTCATAAAGCTTTTTAATATGCTCCATGTCCTCTTCGTTAAAACCAATAACAAGAGAGCCATTATTTTTATAATCAAAATGCAGGGATTTAGAAAGCTCTGCATACATGGCCGCACCCTCAACATTCAGTTTTGCCATCAGAGTTCCAGGCTTAGCATCAAAGCCCGCGTGTATGATTCCCGAGTTCGCCTTACTGGTTCCGCAGGCTACATCATCCGCCTTCTCAATAATGCAAAACTGCCCTTTATATTTAGAGAGCTCCCGCGCAATACATGCGCCAACGATTCCCCCGCCAATCACCGCTACATCGTAAATCATCCGCACCCCCGGGCTATTCAGCCCAACCTTTCGCCTTCTCTACAGCCTTCTTCCAGCCGGCATAAAGCCCGTCGCGTGTCTCTTCACTCATAGCCGGCTCAAAAATCCGTTCCGTCTCACGACGGCGCAAAATATCGTCTTTACTAGCCCAGAAGCCTACAGCAAGCCCAGCCAGGTACGCAGCACCAAGAGCTGTAGTCTCTACATTCTTAGGTCTGCAAACCTTCGTATTCAAAATATCAGCCTGAAACTGTATCATAATATTACTTACACAGGCGCCGCCGTCCACGTTCAACGTATTTATTGGTGTACCAGAATCAGCCACCATAGTATCAAGCACATCGCGCACCTCGTAGGCAATTCCTTCAAGAGCAGCACGACATATATGGGCCTTCTTTACGCCGCGGGTAAGACCAACAATTGTACCCCGGGCATACATATCCCAGTAAGGAGTTCCCAAACCAACGAAAGCTGGAACAAGGTAGCAGCCGTTTGAATCCGGCACACTCTCCGCCAGCCGGTCAATCTCCGGTGCCGACGAAATCAGCTCTACCTCATCGCGAAGCCATTTAATTACGGCACCGCCAATAAACACGCTGCCCTCAAGAGCGTATTCAACCTTTCCGTTCATACCAAGCGCAATAGTAGTCAAAAGCTGCTTTGAAGCAACCGGTTTGTCTCCTGTATTCATAAGCATAAAGCAGCCGGTACCATAAGTATTTTTTGCATCTCCCTTATTAAAGCAGCCCTGTCCAAAAAGCGCCGCCTGCTGGTCGCCCACAGCAGATGCAAGAGGAACACTAAAGCCGCAGACATCTGGATCTGTCTCGCAATATACACAGGAAGAATCGCGAACCTCTGGCAGAATACAGCGAGGAATTCCCAGAAGCTCGAGCAGCTCATCATCCCAGTCAAGCTTATAAATATTAAAGAGCATTGTACGGCTCGCATTCGTAAAATCAGTAACGTGACAGCGGCCGCCACTCAGCTTCCAGATAAGCCAGGTATCAATAGTTCCGGCAAGCAGTTCGCCACGCTCAGCACGCTCCCGCACATCAGGCACATTATCTAATATCCATTTTATTTTTGTACCAGAAAAATAAGCGTCAATTAAAAGACCTGTTTTGCTACGGATTTTCTCTGTCCAGCCTTCTTTCATAAGCTTTTCGCAGTAATCTGCCGTACGGCGGCACTGCCATACAACAGCGTTATAAACAGGTTTTCCGGTCTTTTTGTCCCAGAGAACAATTGTCTCACGCTGATTCGTAATTCCAATTGCAGCGATTTCATCGTGTCTGATTTCCTTTTCAATTAAAAGGCTCTGAAGAACCTTGAGCTGGCATTTAAAGATTTCTTCTGCATCATGCTCTACCCAGCCTGGTTTTGGATAAATCTGAGTAAACTCGCGCTGCTTAGAACCTAGTGGCGCACCATTTTTATCATAAACTACAGCACGGCAAGAAGTCGTACCCTCATCAAGAGAAATTACATATTTTTTCTTATCTTCCATACTTCTTATGATAGCATTACTATCAGAGGAAAGCAAATAAAAAAAGTGCCCGCGCAAAACGGGCACTTCAATTTAATTCGTATCAGATGTCTTTATTACTCATCACCCTCAGCAGGCATCACAGCAGCTTCCTCACCACTTGTATGTAAGTAATCGCAGTCCGGATTAATACAACTCTTGTATGCACCATTCTTCTTGTCGAACTTTTCAACAAGGAACCAGCCGCACTTAGGACAGTACTGATCAATAGGCTTAAAGTGACTGATGAAGGTACAGGTTGGATAATTTGTACAACCGTAGAATGCCTTACCGCGACCCTTAGTTTTGCGCTCAACAATTTCACCGTCGCCGCAAACAGGACACTTAGCAAGTGGAATAGACTTAGTGTTATGACACTCAGGGAAGCCAGAACATGCAAGGAAGAAGCCGAAGCGTCCAAGCTTCTTTACCATAGGCTTACCGCAGAGCTCACAAACCTTATCAGTCTGTTCATCAAGGAAGCCCTTAATACTTTCCTGATGCTCCATTACGTTATCAACAGTCTGCTTGAATGGACCATAGAAATCAGAAATAATGTTATTCCAAACTAACTTATCTTCTTCTACCTGGTCGAGTTCATTTTCAACCTTAGCAGTAAACTCTTCATTAATAACAGCAGGGAAAGATTCTACGAGAATCTTATTAATCATTTTTCCAAGCTGAGTCGGAACAAGCTGCTTATTGCTTCTTGTTACATAGTAGCGATCAAGCAATACAGAAATGATTGTCGCATAAGTTGAAGGACGACCTATTCCCTTTTCCTCGAGCATACGTACGATAGAAGCATCAGTATAGCGTGCAGGTCCCTGTGTAAAGTGCTGCTCCGGATGGAAGTTATCTACAGTAAGAACTTCGCCTTCTTTCATTGCAGGCAGGCTCGAAGATTTTTCCTCTTTAGAAGAAAGCAGCTTAATTACCTGATAAAAGCCCTTCTCTGCAATCTTACTTGCAGCCACGCGGAACAAAGCATCTCCTGCTTCAATTTCAACTGATGTAGTTACCATCTTTGCATTGTTCATCTGAGAAGAAACAAAGCGCTCCCAGATAATTGAATACAAGCGGAACTGATCGTGGCTCAAATATTCTTTTACACTTTCAGGTGTGTAAGATGTGTATGTAGGACGAATACCTTCATGGGCATCCTGTGCAGATTTTCCAACGGCATAGTGAATTGGCTCTGGCGGCAACTCTGCAGGATGATTCTTAGAAAGCCAGTCGCGTACATCAGCAAGTGCAGTTTCAGAAATGCGGACAGAGTCGGTACGCATGTAAGTAATAAGACCCACATGATTTTCACCAATCTGAATACCTTCGTAAAGCTGCTGTGCAATCTGCATTGTTTTACGTGATGTAAAGCCAAGCTTGTTAGCAGCTGCCTGCTGAAGCTTTGAAGTTGTAAAAGGTGGCTTAGGGCGAACAGTTTTTTCAGTCTTCTTGATTGAAGAAACCTTGCTTTCTGAATTCTTGATTTTTTCGATGATGTCTTTTACAGCATCCTCAGATTTAAGCTCTGGAGCCTCGCCCTTGTATTTTACAAGCTGAGCAGTAAAGTTTGATTTTCCCTTGATAAAGTCTGCATCAAGCGACCAGTATTCTTCCGGCAAAAAGTCTTCTACTTCTTTTTCGCGCTCACAGATAAGGCGCAATGCAACAGACTGAACACGGCCTGCAGAAAGTCCGTTCTTTACCTTTACCCACAAAAGCGGGCTTAAGTTATAACCTACAAGACGGTCGAGAACACGACGTGCCTTTTGAGCATTTACCTTTGCTTCAACAATTTCGCCAGGGTTCTTTACAGCCTCTGTAATTGCTGTTGGTGTAATTTCGTTAAATACAATTCGGCTGATTTTTGCATCAGTCTTGTCGCGCAGCGCACGATTCAAGTGCCATGCAATAGCCTCTCCTTCGCGGTCGTTATCGGATGCGAGAAGGACAGCATCTGATTTTTTTGCTTCCTTCTGGAGTTCTTTAAGTAATTTCGCCTTTCCACGAACCGTAATGTATTCTGGCTGGAATCCATTTTCAATATCGATTGCCATGCGCGACTTAGGCAGATCAATCAGGTGTCCAACCGAAGCCCTAACCACATAACCTGGTCCAAGGTACTTCTCGATTGTGTGTGCCTTAGTCGGAGACTCTACGATAACAAGAGTCTGCGGAGTTTTTGTCTTCTTAGCCATTTCAAAATCCCTTCCAAAAAAGTCTTTATATTTATGTAAACAGCTCCCCTTGAAGAGGAACCTGACTGCGTTCACCCGGCATTTCTGTCAGAGCGACACAGAAATCTTTATAATTTTTTATCACCGGTGCACCTTCTTTCAAATAGCGCTCCGGAGAATTTTCCAGTTTAAACTTAGACACTCTGCCAGCTGCAAAGTCTTTTTCCAATCCGGTTTTTACAGTTTGGGAAATACTTTCCGCTGCAACTCCAAAGGCCGCCTCATGAAAAAATACGTCACGGCCTTCTTCCAATGCAAAATCAGCAGTTATAAGTGCCCCGCTTCCGTTTGGTGCTTCAATCACCACCGTAGCCTCAGACATACCGGCAACAATGCGGTTTCGCGCAACAAAATTACGCTTTTGAGTTGGCATTCCCGGAGCATATTCGCTCACTATACAGCCACCGCTTTGCAAAATCTGTGCCGCAAGTCTCTTATTTGCATAAGGCACTATTTCGTCTATTGCACAAGGTAAAACTGCAATTGTACGGCCAGTTCCCGCAGCCGCCGGATTATCATAATAAGCATCCAGCGCTCCCTGATGCGCACATGCATCAGCTCCGTAAGCAAGTCCGCTTACAACATTACAGCCGTCCATAGACGCGTCAAAGGCAAACTTCCTGGCAGCCTCTCGTCCTGCCGTACTAAGCCGCCTTGTTCCCACTACAGAAACACAGCGTCCGCTAAGCAGGCTTTCATCTCCCCGCACAAATAAAAGAAACGGCGGGTCAGCTATCTGCCGTAACGTTTCGGGATATTCCTCGTCACTGTATAAAATCAGCTTAATTCCAAGCCGTTTACACTGCCAGGCCTCTGCCTGTGCCATCCGGAGGTTATCTCCGCCATTCCAATAAGCCCTGCTTACCTTCTGACATTGCAATAATTTATAAATGTCTTCTATAGACTGTAATGCAAGGGATTGTGGGCTGTCAAGATTTTTTAGTAATTTTTTTTTCTGATTGAAGTCTAAAAACGAGATTCTTGCTACAGAAAGGGTTAAAACCAGAGTTTCATCAGTTTCATCAGTTAATATATGCTGCATCTAAAACTGTTTTCTTGTTCTCCTCTGCGGTTGCTTTTTTCTCGGCGGATTTTGTGGTGTTTATAATTTTATCATACATTGCGGCTGATTTGTCAAATTCATAGTTAGAATAATAAGCTCTAGCCAGAACAAACATAGCATCAATGTTTTTGGTGTCTATTGCAAGAGCCTTTTCAAGGTGTGGAATTGCCTTTGCCGGCTCATCAAGCTCGAATACATAAAGAACGCCAAGTCCATAAAGAGCACGAACATAGCGATCTTCAATTTCAATTGCGCGAAGATATGCCTCTTCTGCAAGCTTCAGATAATTATATTTTACCTCTGTGCTTCCGCTTCCACCAAAATCCATTGCGGCATGCGACATATAGCCGGCACAAACACCGACATAATAATAAAGGTTCTGATTATTAGGATAGTATTTTAAGGCTTCCTGAAAGCATTTAAGAGCCTCTCCATACATTTTCTGATCTAAATAGCGGGTTCCAAGTATTTTATACCAGATTCCAATCTGACTTTGTGCCAGCTGAATATCTGCTACACGTTTCTGATATTTGTCAATTGCTTCCTTGAGTTCTTCTACAGTTGTCGGGCTTTCTACACCTTCTTCCAGATGCTGCTGACGGATTATCTGCTTATTTGAAACCTTACAAGATGAGAAAGTAAACAAACCTAAAAAAACAAAAATAATACATTTTTTCATATCAGTTATCTCCTGCATAAGAGGACAACCTAAAAAATGCTATCGCATTTTTTTTAACGGTTTCCAATTTATCACCGCCCACCAGCGGGCTTACTCATCTAAAATACTTCTCATGGGCCTCTTCGAGCTGACGGTCGGTTACATGCGTGTAAATCGTCGTCGTACTCAAATCGCTGTGCCCAAGCAGCTCCTGTACTGAACGTAAATCTGCACCACCAGCAAGCAGATGTGTAGCAAACGAATGTCTTAAGGTATGAACCTTTGCTTCTATCCCGCTCAACGCCTCAAGCTCTTTAAAACGCTTCCACACGCCTTTACGCGAAATTGGATCGCCGCGGTAATTTACAAACAGCTCTGCGACGTTGCGACCTTTTACAAGCTCCGGTCTCACATCATTCATATAAATAAGGATTTTTTCATAAGCCCTGTCTCCAAACGGAACAAGTCTTTCCTTATCTCCCTTTCCATGTACAAGAATCAGCCTTTCTTCCAAATGTACATTTACAATCTTAAGGGTACAAACCTCACTTATACGAAGTCCGCAGGAATACACCAGTTCAAAAAGTGCATCATCGCGTTTACCACTCAGCGTTGTTTTATCAATACTGTCTAAAAGTGCATCAATCTGTTCAACTGAAAGTACTTTAGGAAGATTCCTTGCTGTCTTTGGTTTATCAAGCTCCAGAGCAACATTTTCAAGCCACAAGCCCTTTCGCTCAAGATAATCTCCAAAAGCACGCAGGCCCGAAATATCCTTTGCGATAGTAAGCTCAGAACAACCTTTTTCCTTTCTCTTTATAATATAATACAATAAATTCTGAACGGAAACATCTTTTAATTTTATGCGCTCACTTACAAGCCAGTTCAGAAATTCCTCTGCAGAGATTTTATAGGTTATTGCCGTCTGTTCTGAATCACGTTTTACCAGAAGCAAATCTGAATAAAACTGATTCAGAAGTATCTCTATTGTCATAGGCTGCCGGCCAAAGGCTTTTAGTCGTCCAGTCTTATTGTTCTGCCGTACTCACTTTTATTCCAGATAGCAGGTTTAGAAAAATCAGTTTCATCCGGAACAAATCCTGAAGGAGGAGTAAAAGAACCTATAGCTGAAGGTGGAACATCTTCGTTGAATATTCCATCAAGAAGATTTCCTTTCTTTTCAGAATCCAAAGTCTGACCTGCAGCGCTTGAAGCAGCAAAGTCACCGCCAAAAGACTTTCCAGATGATGAAGAATCCGGATGAAGAATCTTATCCATTTCTGAACGGCTTACTGTATCAACAGGAAGAGGCTTTGGCTCAACAGGAATTTCAACCTGTTCTTCCTTCTGCTCAGGAAGGCTTCTTCCATTATCTTCAAAGCCTGTTGCAATAACAGTTACGCTGATTTTATCTCCAAGCTCAGGCTGTGTAACCTGACCCCAGAACATGTTATAGTCTTTATCAGCTGAAGCTGTAACAATCTTACAGATTTCCTGTACTTCTGGAAGCTTAATATCTTCAGAAGCGCAGATATTAACAAGAAGATTCTTTGCTCCGTCAATCTTAGAATTTTCAAGCATAGGATTATGAATTGCATTGTAAGCTGCATCTGTTGCACGGTTTTCACCTTCTCCAATACCAATTCCAAAGATTGCGTTACCCTGACCAGACATTGCATTGCGAACATCAGCAAAGTCGGTATTAACATCACCAGGATTTGTAATGATATTTGAAATACCTTCAACACCCTGACAGAGAACTTCATCTGCCTTCTGGAAGGATTCCTTTACGGTAAGATTCTTATCAATGTACTTAAAGAGCTGTTCGTTAGGAATAACAATAAGGGAGTCTACCTGTTCACGGAGCTTAAGGATTCCTTCCTTTGCCTGACGCATGCGGACATTTCCTTCAAACTCAAACGGAGTTGTAACTACAGCAACTGTAAGACAGCCAAGCTCCTTGGCAATTCTTGCAACTACAGGAGCAGAACCGGTACCTGTTCCACCACCCATTCCGGCAGTAATAAATACCATATCTGCACCACGAAGCTCATTTGTAATAAGCTCCTTATCTTCTTCGGCTGCCTGTTCTCCAACTTCTGGTTTACCACCGGCACCAAGACCTTTAGTAACCTTCTGTCCAATCGCCAGCTTAGTTGGCGCACGAGAACGGTTAAGTGCCTGCTTATCTGTATTAAGAACTATAAAATCAACGTTGCTAAGCTCGCGGAAAATCATTCGATTTACGGCATTAGAACCACCGCCACCACAACCAACTACCTTAATTACAGTTGGACTGCCGGCATTCTCTGCCTCATAGTCTTCATAGCCTGTTTCATCGTCAACGATTGAAATGCCAAGATTTCCCATATTTCCTCCCACTTTTTAACGCTTCCCCAAGCGTACACTTTTTAAGTGATTTAATTATACACTATCAGAATAAGGATTTAAATATCTTTTTTAGAAGGCTTTCACCCTTCTGCTTTTCCTTTTTTGCAGCATGAGTTTTTCCACGACGAGCCTTATCCTTACCACTTGCAAGCGATTTGTTTGCAAGCACAAGACCAATTACTGTAGCAAAATCAGGTCGTCTGTAATCTTCTTCTATACCACCAAGACTCTCCGGTACACCAAGTCTTACAGATGTTGTATGGAAGGCTCTCTGAGCAAGATCAATAACACCTTCCATCATTGCACCGCCACCAGTCAAAATGATGTTTCCAGAAATCTCTGGAACAGAGTTTCCAACATTCTTTTTAATGGCAACCTTTACAAGAGCAAAAATCTGTTCAACACGAGCCTGAATAATCTGAGTAAGCTGGCTCTTTTTCATAATCTCCGGTGCACGTCCACCAACACCCGGAAGAATTACATCAAAATCAGTTTCTTTTGTAATTGAATCAATCCAGCAGCAGCCGCTCTTAATTTTTATTTCCTCTGCAGCAGCAGTTGAAATTCCGGCTACAACAGAAATATCATTCGTTACAAGATTTCCACCTACAGGAATTGAGAAGGTTGCAATAGGAGCTCCCTTCAAAAGGAAAAGAACATCTGTAGTGCCGGCACCCATATCAATCAAAATGGAACCAAGCTCCATTTCATCCTGATGGCAAACCGACTGAGTCTGTGCAAGAGTCTTAAGCATAACACCGTCGAGAATATAATCTGAACGGGAAATACATGAACGGATATTCTGAATAATTGTTTTTGCAGCTGTTACAATATGAACCTCTGCTTCGAGACGTGTACCCATTCTGTGAATAGGGTCTGTAATTCCACCGATTCCATCAACTATATAATTCTGTGGAATAACGTGAAGCTTTTCACGGTCATCCGGAACCTTAATTGCAGTAGCGCATTCAATTACACGCTCAACATCTGCACGGGAAATTTCTTTGGTAGATTTATTTGTACTGGAAACAGGAACTGTTCCGCGTGAGTTCTGACTTTCAATCTGTGAGCCGCCGATTGCAGTAATTACAGAATCAACTGTAGTTCCTGCATTCTGTTCTGCAGCATCTATTGTTTCTTTAATGGCATTTTTGGCATCTTCAATATTTACGATTACACCGTTTCTGAGTCCGGCTGATTTTCTTGATGCAGTTCCGGCAATGCGGATATTTCCCGTATCAGGATCTATCTCACCTATTGCCACACGAATCATACTTGTTCCAATATCAAGTCCGACTACTTTACCTTCTGCCATTTTCTAAAAAACCTCTGAATTATCTTGTGATGTAGGAAACAGATCCGTATCGCAAATCAACAGCAGCAACCTCTACTTCGGTTCCAATCTGATTTACTACATCAAGCACTACTAGCATATACTTTAATGCGTCTTCATTCAAGGCACGGTCGGTAAGAACTTTAACTTTTGATTGAGAAGGAATAAGTGCAAGTTCATAGTTACCAGAATCCTTTGGAAGCACGCAGATTTCAGAAACACTTGCAAAATAATGCTGTGGAAGCTCGCTGATTTTTGAAATCTGATCAATAAGCGGTCTGTATTTTGAAGGAATTCTCATTCCCTTAGACATATACTCAACAGGGAGTCCTGAAACAATTGGAAGAGCTGCTTCTGCTGCAGGGCTGCACTTTCCAGGGAAAAGCACACCATTTTTATCTATCTGAACAGGCTTCGTTCTTCCTTTTTCCATTACAAAGGTAACGGCAACAGGCTCTCGCTCTGAAACATTTACAAAAATCTTATCCGGGAATCTTTTTTCAACTACAACATGGTCAATTCCGGCTTCAGAAGAAAGAATAGCAACAGCCTGGTCAACATCAAAATCAAACCAGCTTGTGCTGTTCATAGGTAAAAGCATTCTTGCAATTTCTTCTGCAGTGTAATCCTTCTGACCAGTTACAGTAACCTTTGGACTTGAGAAGCTAGGCATAATGTACTTGTAAATAACCAGCTCACACAAAAGCGCAAAGCATAATACACAGAAAATAGTTTTAATGAATTTAATCTTCTTTTCTGTTTTTCCATCAGATGATGACTCCATTCCATCTGAAAGGAAATAATCATTTTCGAGATACTCTTCTGCTACCAACAAACTCACATCACTCATTTCTTTATCCACCTTTTTATAAGTAAGAAAGTGACTCTATATTAATTTCGTCATTTTCCTTTACTTTTTCATCTATTTTTTCGCAGCGAGACGCATTTACAATAAAGCCGCACATTGCGAGGGTTACAATAATTGAAGTTCCTCCAAGTGAGAAGAACGGAAGGTTAATACCGGTTGTAGGAAGAAGTCCGCATACAACCATTGTGTTTACAACCGACTGAAGCACAATTGCAGAAACACAGCCAAAGGTTGAAAGAGCCGAAAACTTATCCGGGTTTTCAAAAGCTGCCTTATATCCTCTGTATGCAAAGAAAACCAGAAGAACAAAATAAAGCACAACTCCGATATAGCCCATAGCCTCTGCCCAGCCGGCAAAAATATAGTCTGCCTGAACCTCTGGAATACTATTGATTTTAGAAAGTCCGGCACCAATTCCATTGCCCCATACACCACCAGCGCTGATTGCACGCTTTGCATTAAGACTCTGGTAGTTGATAGTAGAACCAAAATCCTCAGGGCTGATCCAACCAATAAGACGCTGAAGTCTGTAAGGATTCAAAGTAATCATAAGGAAACCTGCAGGAACTGCTAAAAGTGCAAACGGGAATATCCAGACAAGCTTTGCTCCAGAAACGAAGAACAAAAGAATTCCAATCAGCATGATGAATACACCTGAAGAAAAGTCCTTCTGTGCAAAAACAATTCCTGCAAACACTACGAGGAAAATTACACAAGGGAATACAGTTTTTTCTTCAGGATCAATCAGCTTATCCTGCTTGTCAAAATAGTTAGCAAGGAAAAGTACAAGTGCAAACTTTACAAGTTCAGACGGCTGGAAAGAAAAATTACCAGGAAGTCTGATCCATCGGCGTGCACCATTTTTTGTAATAGAAATACCAGGAATGAAAGTAAGCATACAAAGAACAATTGTTGCAATTACAATTATTCCAACAAACTTTCTTACATATTTCATATCAGTAACAACAAAGCCTGCAAAAAGCACAAAGCCCACTCCAGAGCACAAAAGCTGTCTTTTTACAAAATAAATCGGGTCTCCAAAAGCTCTCAAAGCAAAATTCTGAGAACAGATATAAAGGGTAAAAATACCCAGTCCCCACAAAAGAAGCACAGATCCGAGCAGCCAGATATCAACTTTATTATATTTTTGTGACGGCTTGTTAGCGTAAAAAGTAAACTGGTTCATTCTTAGCAGGCCTCCCCTTCAGTTCCGCAAAGAAGTGGTACAAGCTTTTCAAGCTGCATAGAATGAGAACCTTTAAGTAAAATTACATCGTTATCGCCGGCAAGCTGATTAATGTCATTTGCAATTTTTTCAAAATTAGCGGCATTAGATTCGTTAAACCATTTCAGGCTGATATTACCCTGTCCCTTCCATGCAAGCTTTTCAGCGGCCTTCATTTCAGGTCCTACAAGATATACCAGCTCTGGTTTTACTTCGCTTATGCGGCGGCCAATTGCTTCATGAGATTTAGCTGATTCTGCTCCAAGCTCCTTCATATCTCCAAGAACAAAAATCTTCTTGCCAACATTCTTGAGCTCTCCACAGAAATCAATAACCTTCATCATCGAATCAAGATTAGCGTTATAGCAGTCTTTAATAAGAACTACTTTTTTACCATTTATAAGCTTACACTCTTTTACTTCCATACGGCCAGAAAGTGAAGCAACAGCTTCAAGTCCTTTCTTAATATCGTTTGATGGAATACCAATTTCTTTAGCGCAGGCAATTACAGAAAGCGCATTCAGATAGTTATAACTTCCAGAAAGTGGAAGATGAACAGCAAGACCATCCAGTTCAAAATCTGTTCCAAAAAGTCCCTTATCTTCTACAAAGCGAACACCGCTTACAGACTCAGGAACATTGCGTCCAAACTTTACAACCTTACCACGTACACCTTCTGTACAGAAATCAGCAAAAGCATCATCTGCACCAACAACAGCAGCACCATCGGCAGGAATATAAGCAAGGCTCTTTCTTTTTTCAATTGCAATATTTTCCTGGCTTCCAAGAATACCAATGTGTGCAGTTCCGATATTAGTAATGATTCCGTAGCGGGATTTCAAAACCTTCGAAATTTCACCAATTTCATTCACGCGGTTCATTCCCATTTCAAAGATTCCGATTTTTTCATCACCACGAATCTTGAAAACCGAAAGAGGAAGACCTGTTTCTGAATTAAGGTTTCCGTATGTATAAGCAACGCCAGCTTCACCAAAATGAGCGCGCGCTACACTTACCATCATTTCTTTTGTAGTTGTTTTTCCGCTTGAACCTGTAATGCTTACAAGAATCATGCTGCCACATTTTTTTGTAACATAAGCCTCTGCAGCATCCTGCAAAGCATGAAGAGTATTTTCAACAAGAACAAAGCAAACATCGGCATACTTTGCAGCAAGTTCATCATAATGAGCCTTATTAGACTCATATTCAGTTTTATTCATTAAAATAACAGAAGCCTTTTTAGTAAGTACATCTTCTATATATTTGTGACCATTCTGGAACTCACCCATAAGAGGTACAAACATACAAGGCTTTTCAGCACATACATTGCGGCTGTCTGTCTGTACATCGTTAAATGAACAAACGGCACTTCCAAGCTGAGTACCTTTAACTGCGGCTAAAAGCTCTTCTTTAGTAAGCAGGCTTTCCATTATTTTTTCTCTCCCGTCATTTCAACTCTCACTATATCTTCAGTTTCAGCCTTGTGCATTCCAAG
>CAMJNC010000030.1 GCA_946407195.1 uncultured Treponema sp.
ATAGTATCATGATTATAAAACTATCTTTACTTATCGTTTTCTTCGCCGTTTTCGTTTTTGTTGGCATTAAGTGTCGCGCTGTTTCAAACAATGTAAACGGTTATGTTTTGGGAGGCAGAACCGTAGGTCCCTGGCTCACCGCTTTTGCTTACGGTACTTCTTACTTTTCTGCCGTAATTTTCGTTGGTTATGCCGGACAGTTCGGCTGGAACTTTGGTGTTGCATCAACCTGGATTGGACTTGGAAATGCGTTCATCGGATCGCTTATGCCTTGGGCAATTCTTGGCCGACGTACACGCGTTATGACCCAGCATTTGAACTCAAAGACTATGCCTGATTTTTTCGGCCAGCGTTATGAATCAAATGGTCTCAAGGTTGCTGCTTCTGCAATCACCTTCTTGTTCCTGATTCCATACACAGCTTCGCTTTTCAACGGTCTTTCACGCCTTTTCCGTATGGCCTTTAATGTTGACTATTCAGTTTGTGTAATTGTTATGGCAATTCTTACTGCTATTTATGTAATCGTAGGTGGTTACATGGCAACTGCTGTAAACGACTTTATTCAGGGAATTATCATGCTCATTGGTATTGTTGCAGTAATACTCGCAGTTCTTTCTAAGAACGGTGGCTTTATGCAGTCTATGGCTTTGATGTCGGAAATTGAATCTCCTGTTATGAAGGGTGCTTACTCTTCATTCCTTGGGCCTCAGCCTTTCTACCTTTTGATTGTAGTTCTTCTTACTTCTCTTGGTACATGGGGACTTCCTCAGATGGTTGGTAAATTCTACGCAATCAAAAATGAACGCTCTGTAAAAATCGGAACTATGATTTCTACATTCTTTGCCATCATCATTGCCGGTGGCTGTTACTTCCTGGGTGGTTTTGGTCGTCTCTTCCTTACTCCAGATCAGGTTAAAACAGAAGGTTTTGATGCTGTAGTTCCAACAATGCTTTCTGGGCTCGGGGATGTTCTTATTGCTGTAGTTTTGATTCTTGTTTTGTCAGCTTCTATGTCTACACTTTCTTCTCTTGTTTTGACATCAAGCTCAACTTTGACTTTGGACTTCATCAATTCCTTCAAGAAAAAGGAATCATCTGATAAACAGAATCTTTTTGTACTCCGCATCTTCGTTGCAGTATTCATTGTGATTTCTGCAGTAATTGCAATTGTTCAGGCTAAGTCAAAGGTAACCTTCATCGCTCAGCTCATGGGTGTTTCATGGGGTGCTCTTTCCGGTGCCTTCCTCGCTCCTTTCCTTTACGGCTTGTACTGGAAGAAAACAAGTAAGGCTGCTGTTGCAACTTCTTTCTGTTTTGGTGTTATTATGATGATTATTCAGCTTAGCATTTCACTTGGTCTTTGCCATGTATCAGGACCATTCTTCGGTCTCGTATTCAAAAACTCACTTTACTCAGGTGTATTCAGCATGCTGGCTTCTTTGATTATTGTACCTGTAGTAAGCTTCTGTACAGCAAAGGCTCGACCGGCTGGTGTAGACAAGATGTTCGACTGTTACAACACAACAGTAACAGTTCATACTACTGAGGCACTTACCGAGGAAGACTAATAAGTTATTAACGGAACGAAAGTCGATAACGGCAAGTCCGTAAAAAAATTAGCCCATTAGCTACACTCTGTGGTGCGCTGCAGCCAGCTTGACTGGCTGTCAGCGTAGTCACAGCCGCGTAGATAATGGGCTTTTTTTTCGGACGTGTTATTGGCTTTTGTTTATTTAATAGACGAAAGATTAAACGGCGTAGCCTGGTAAACGTAGTAGTTGAGCCAGTTTGAATAGAACAGGTGCGCCGTTGCCCGCCAGTAGCTTGTAGGCATACGGTTTACGTTATTGGTCGGGAAATAGTTCTTTGGAAGCGGCACCTTCATTCCTTTGTCGGTGTCGCGGTAATATTCCTGAGCCAGAGTCATAGTATCGTATTCAAGGTGGCCGGTCATAAAGATTTCGCGGTTATCCTTAGATTTCAAAATTGTAACACCTGCTTCTGCACTTTCTGCAAGAATCACAAGCTCCGGATGTTTAATCAAATCTTCTTTTACCAGAGTTGTATGACGGCTCTGAGGAATAGGGAAGGTGTCGTCAAATCCGCGGAGGAGAGGATCTCCTTCAACCGAACGTTCATTCATAAAAATGCCAGACATCTTTCTTTCAAGCGCGTGCTTTGGAACTCCATAATGATGATAAAGACCTGCAAAGCAGCCCCAGCACAAATACAGTGTTGAGTAAACGTTCTGGCGTGCGTAGTCCATAATCTTGCAGAGTTCATCCCAGTAATCAACATCTTCAAAATCAATCTGCTCAACTGGGGCACCTGTAATCAGCATGCCGTCGAACTTTTGATTGTAGAGCTCGCTTGAAGGAATATAAAAACGATCGAGGTAGCTCTGGTCTGTATTTTTGCTTGAGTGATTTTCCATGTTAACAAGAGAGATTTCAATCTGAAGCGGAGTGTTTCCGAGAAGGCGGAGAAGCTGAGTTTCAGTAACCTCTTTGTTAGGCATGAGGTTTACAATCGCAATTTTAAGCGGACGGATATCCTGTTCCATCGCCCGTTTCTCCGTCATGACAAAGATGTTCTCTTTTTCAAGTGTTGCACATGCTGGCAAATCTGACTGAATCTTAATAGGCATCGTAAACCTCCTTTGGTTGTATTGTATATTGTCGCATATTCTAGCAGAAATCGTTCCTTTTTGCTATAATATTCTGATATGGAAACCAAAAACGACCGCAAGGGCGCAATTAAAAAACTTAAACTACTCACCTTTGGTTCAAAATCAAATGTAGACACATTCCGCGCAAAGCTCGACGAAGGCTTTAAAACTGTATTCCTTCCGAATGGAGTCGAGCGCACTGAATATAAATACGGCAACGTTGAATGCGACGTGCTCGCACCGGAAATCTATTCTTCAAACCGTGTAATGCTTTATATTCACGGAGGCTCTTTTGTAGGTGGCTCGCGAACAGCCTATGCAAGCTTTTGTGCTTCACTCGCAACAAAGTGCTTCTGTCGTGTTGTCGTTCCAGAGTACCGTCTGGCTCCGGCTTATCCGTTTCCTGCTGCTAACGAAGATATTCAGAACGTATTTAAATCGCTTTTTACAGAAGAACAGATTGCCTGTTCCTTAAACGCAGAAAGGGGAGCAAAGCCTCAGCTGCCCGAAATGATTATTGCAGCCGACAGCTCAGCCGCTCCAATTGCCTGCTCGCTTATCTTTAATTTGCGCGAACGCTATCGTTCCTGCATTAAACAGGTAATCCTTTTTTCTCCATGGCTCGATGTTTCAGAATGTTCCAAGCTGATTCAGACAAAGAAAATCAGCGACGAAGTAATGAGCGGCGATGTACTCAGAAAAAGCAGCTCAATTTATACTTACGAATCAAATACAAAGAGTCCTATGGTTTCTCCGCTGCTTGCCGGTGACGATGCACTTCAGAATTTCCCGCCTGTATTTATTCAGATGGGTGGAAAAGAAATTCTTCTCGATGATGCAAAGGAATTCTGCGACAATCTGCGGACAACCGGAAACGAATGTGTGCTCGACATATGGCCTGACATGATGTTTATGTTCCAGATGGCAGATGAATATCTTCACGAATCGCATCTCGCCCTCGATAAGGTTGGTAAGGTTGTAACTGACGGAACTATGGGAAAATCAGCAGTTCAGATAGAAAACAAGCCGAGACTCGAGCATAGTTTGAAGTCTGAGGCATAGGAGCCGCTAATGGAACTTTTATCGCCGGCCGGCAATGTTGAAAAATTATATTATGCATATGCTTACGGAGCTGATGCTGCATACATCGGTTTAAAAAAATTTTCGCTTCGTGTTAAGGCAGACAATTTTTACGAGGATGAATATAAAAAGGTTCAGGCTCTTAAAGAAAAGTTTCCCGGACGCCGTCTTCACTGCGCGCTTAACATTTCTTTTCATGACGAAGAAATTGATGCGCTTAAAGCAAATCTTGATTATTTCCGCCAGTATCCTATAGATGCTTTTATCGTTCAGGATATTGGTATTGTTCCACTTTTGCAAAAAGAGTTTCCGAATGCTCAGCTGCACTTAAGTACTCAGGCTAGCTGTGTTAATAGCGAGGCCGTAAAAATGTACAGGTCGCTGGGCTTCAGCCGCATTGTGTTGGGACGCGAAATTTCTATAGACCAGATTCGCCGCATTAAGGATGCGGTTCCTGATATGGAGCTCGAAACCTTTGTTCATGGCGCAATGTGTATTGCCTACGCGGGCCGTTGTCTTATGAGCGCCTACTTAACCGGGCGCAGTGCACAGAGTGGTTTTTGCTCTCATACCTGCCGCTGGAATTTTAAGGTGGACGGGAAGGCTGGTGCGGAGAACCTGGAGGCTGCGAGAGCTCTTGCACAAAGCGGGCTTTTGACTCTGGAAGAGGAGCAGCGCCCGGGGGAAAAGTTTCCGGTGTTTGAGGGCGATGACTTTACAGCAATCCTATCTTCAAAAGATCTCCGCATGATTGAGCACATTGCAGACCTTCGCGACGCTGGCGTTGATTCCCTCAAAATCGAAGGCCGCATGAAAAGCGTTTACTACGTTGCAATGGTTACACGTGCATATCGCAAGGCACTCGATGCTCTGGAAGGAAAGCTTACTCAGGAAGAAGCCACTCCATATATTGCAGAACTCGACAATGTAGCCCACCGCGAAAGCACCACGGGCTTTTACTATAACAAATCAAATGCAGACGAAACTACTACCGGTGCAAGCGACAGTAAATATCAGCTGGCTGCAGAAATCGGTGAAGAAATTTCCGGTGCTGCTTTTGATTCTCTTCTTGCTGAGGGAACAGGTCGTTACGAGGCAGCTCAAAAAGAGCTTGAAGCAATGCATCCTGCAGCACGCGAAGCCCGCCTTAAAGATTATGAGGTTCACCCGGACCGCCGCATCATCAGCTTTGAAAAAAAAGATGGCTGGTACATGTACGACTGCAAGGGTATGAACATGATTCGTGCCGGCGAAGAAATTGAATTTGTTTCTCCAGAATTCTGCTCACTCAAGGTTCCTGCAGATGAATGGGAAATTATAGATTCTGAAACCGGCTTAAAAATCAACTGGACCTGCGATGGTCATCCTACAGCTCTTTATCTCAAGCATAAGCTGCCGGATGGAACTCTGCTTCGTACCCTCGACCCGGATTATGTAGAAGGAAAAATCCGGGATACTGGAAGGTAGAATGAAAAAGTCAATAAAAGCTTTTTTTCTCCTGATTTTGATTTCCTTCTTATTCTGTTTTTCTCTAAGTGCTCAGCAGACAGAAAAAAATATCCGCTGGTTTACTCCGGGTATTCCAAGTCTTAGCGCTCAATGGGCATTTTCTCTACCGTTTAAAGGAGATGTAAGAAATCCTGCTCCTTCGGAAGATTTTATTGTTGCCGCTGATTTTGGTGAGCTGAGAGTTGATTCGGGTATAAAATATCAGTTTGAACAGTTAGACCTTACTAACAGAGTAATTTACATGCCTACCTTCCATAATGCCTTCCAAACTGGTCTTGGACTAACCTGGCATTTTTACAGATACATAAATGTTTTTACAGAAAATGATGTAATTCTTTCTGCACGTTTCCGCTGGATAAAGGGACCTGTTTTTTCTTTTGAAAATGCCTTTGGTCTTCTTTTTAAGTATGCGGTAATTGATGCAATAAAGGCAGACAGGGCAGGGATATTTAATCTTTCATATCAGGTAGAAATACTTTGTAACTGGAAGCTTTTTCAACGTTCTGATTTCTGGTTTACAATAAATCTTCAGGATTATTTTGATTATCCGCTTGCTATAAGTCCTTTTTTCAAGTTAGGTTTAGATTTTGAAGCAACACCAGGACTTGTGCTCGGACTTGATTATTCTCTGAAATTTGTAGATATGTTTTTCAGCGCAGTTTATCTTAACGAAAGTATTCTGCGTTTTACCTTTAAGGTGGTTTTATGATGAGAACAAAAAAGCCTGTGTCCGCATTATCGAAAATCACCGCAGCTCTTTTTCTTTTGTTTATTCTGGTTCAGTTTGTATCCTGCTATGGAAGCTGGAACTTTTTTTATAAAGGAAATAATGTTGATGAGCGTACTCAGGAATTAAGGCTTCTTACAGATTCTGATTCGCGTTTTGCTGCAAGTGGAATATCTGAACTAAAACATAAGTATACTGTTCTTATTATTTCTGATACTCACTTTGGAAATACAAAAAAGAAGGTTGACTGCGAGCGGCTTTATAACTGGCTTGAAAGTGTAAAGGGTACAGAGAATTTTCCTTCTTTTGCAATTTGCCTTGGCGACAGTACAGATTTAGGAAAGCAGTCTCATTTTGATGAATACCTTGAATTCTGTGGACAGCTTGAAAATAAATATGGTATCAGCCTGGTTTTGAATTCCTGCGGAAATCACGACATCTATCAAAGCAACTGGGATAACTGGGAAAAGAACTGTTATCCGCACACTTCGTTTTATAAATTTCAGACAGAAAAGCTTTCATGGTATTGTCTGGATACAGCTTCCGGAACCTTTGGCTTAAATCAGTATAACCGTATTTTTGAAGCCTTCAGCCGGGACAATAATAAAAAAATAATTTTTACGCATTATCCTTTTATAAGATTCAATTACAATTGTGCAAACATGGCAGAGACAACAGAACGCAATAAGCTGATTTCTGATTTTTCAAAAAATAAGGTTCTCTGCGTGCTGGGCGGCCATAACCACAAGCGTTTTTCCGATGATCTTGGCTTTATGGATTACGGCTTGCCATCTTTTGCTTACAGCGGAGCCTGGGGCCTTCTGCATGTTGATGAAGATAAGAGTGAAGCCTTGCTTGAGTATATCGGAGACTAATCGTCCCACTGAACTTCTACGCTTCGTTCTTCCTTATGTGGAATACGCTGATATATGAGACAGTCGGCGCGGTGAATTGAAACGCCCTTAGTTCTTGTAACATAGCCGGCAATAAGATCCGGATATTCAGGCTTACAGCACTGTGCAAGGTTGTAAAGAACCCGGCGTTCTCCCTGAACAAGTACGCCACATTTTTTATGAGGCTTCTGCTCGAGAGATGCTTCCTGCTTTCCCTTTTTTGGACGGGATTTTTTTGCACGGTTAAAGTGTGTTGCACCACCGCCTGCGAGTCCTACGGTTCCTTCAATTCCAGCTGCATTTGCCTGTTCTTCTGCCTTAAGGGCGAGGCGTTCACTAAACGTAGGGTCGTTCGCCATAAGCCAGCTGTGAATCTTCTGATGTGCCTTAGTTGTCTTTACAAGCTTAAGCTGAGACTCCGTAGGATGTGCCTGCGGATTTGTAATTACTTCAATAATCTGAGTATTCTGCAGCGGGCGTGAAAGCGGAATGATTTTTCCATCAGCCTTTGCGGCAATAATTTTTTCGCCGACAGCAGAGTGAACAGAGTAGGCAAAGTCTATTGCAGTTGCTCCCATTGGAAGCTTTTTTACATCTCCCTTTGGAGTGAAAACATAAATCTCATCGCCAAGCAGCTCGTTTTTGAGGGTTTCAAAATTGTTGCCTTCTGTAAGGCTGTCTTTAAACTGCTGGAGCTTGTTGTAAATGGCAAGGCGGTCTTCTTCTATCAGCTCGCGTGAGCTTCCTTTTTTATAAAGCCAGTGAGATGCAATTCCGTGCTCTGCCATGTTATGCATGTCATGGGTACGGATCTGAATTTCAAGAGGCTTTCCTTCGCACATTACGGTTGTATGCAGCGACTGATAGCCGTTTGCCTTAGGCATTGCTATGTAATCCTTAAAACGGCCGTCGAGAGGTTTCCAAAGTCCGTGTACAATTCCAACAAGGGTATAGCATTCAGCAGGAGTGTTACACAAAATACGGAGGGCAAGTAAATCAAAAAGCTCTCCGGCCTCTTTGTTGCGCTTTCTCATCTTCTGATAGATTGAATAAAAGTGCTTTGCGCGGCTCTGGATTTCAATTTTCATGCCCATTTTATCAGCTGATTTATAAATACTGTTCACAGCCTTGTCGAGGTAGCTTGAGCGTTCATCTTTTTTCTGAGCAACAATAGCCTTAATCTGCTGGAAAACTGCCGGGTTTGTATACTTAAGGCTTAAATCTTCAAACTCGTTCTTTTCAGCCTGCATTCCAAGTCTGTCTGCAAGCGGAGCCCAGATTTCAATTACCGCAGATGCAATCATATGCTGGTCTGCGGCTGTAAAGCTCTTTATATTTCTTATGCGGTCCAGACGGTCTGCAAGGGTAATCAGGATAATGCGGGCATCATCACACATTGCAAAAAGCATATTGCGGATTGCATCAGACTGATGCATTGTCTTTGTGTTTATAGGCAGATTGAGAATCTTATTTACTGTAAGAATGATATTGCAGACATTTTCACCGAACTGATTCTTCAGTTCTTCTTCTGTGACACTAAAATCCAGAATAGTATGAAGAATTGCTGCTACAAGGGTAGGGCTGTCGAGCTTGCTTTCTGCAAGAATATTTGCAACTCTAAGGGGATGGAGATAGTAAGGCTTTCCACATTCGCGTGTTTTGTCTCCTGCTTTGCTTACAAGGAGAGTCCATGCCTGTGAAACTGCCTGTTTTTCTTCCGGAGAAAGATATTCGTGCTTAGAAAAGAACTCTTCCAGAAGGGCAGCCGGATTTTTTATGTCTGAATCAAAGATTTTTTCGCTGCTCATACAATTACCGTATATATAAAAAATAACAGATAATTCTGAAAATTTACAGTAATTTCCTATAAAAATAGTTGTTATTTTAGTATAATATAAGTAGGAATTTATATATGAAACGTTTACTTTTTTCAGTTGCAGCACTTTTTATAATTTTTGAGCTTTCAGCCCAGCAGACCGAAAGTAATACAAGAAAAATTACAGTAGATGACGCAGTTATTCTTGCTGCAGATAACAATATTTCACTTAAACGCCAGAAAATCGTTCTTGATGCTCTGGATATGCGTAACAAAACCTCATGGAATGG
Source organism: uncultured Treponema sp. (assembly GCA_946407195.1). Classification (GTDB taxonomy): domain Bacteria; phylum Spirochaetota; class Spirochaetia; order Treponematales; family Treponemataceae; genus Treponema_D. The sequence goes on from CAMJNC010000030.1 coordinate 8,984, forward strand.
TGTAAGCCCGTCTGTTTCTGTTAGCGGCTCTCTTGAAATACCATTAGATGGTTTGCTTACAGAAATGGAAGCTACAAATAAGTATGTTTATGGCTTTGGAGCTTCTGTTAGCCTTGCCCTTACACCTTCTCTTTATACTTCAATAAGGGATGCTAAGCTTAAGTTTGAAAGCGGCAAAACCTCATATGAAGAAGCGGTTCGTCAGGTTGAACTGAATGTAAGAAAGCTTTTTTACAGCCTCCTGTATACAAAAGAGAGCATTGCACTTCAGAAGCGCAATATGGAAACAGCCCGTCTCCGTTATGAAAATAACCGCGACAAATATAACCGTGGACAGCTTTCTGAACTCGACCTTTTGCAGTCGCAGTACAGCTACGAAAGTCAGCGTCCGGCAATTGAATCTGCAGAAATTGCATATCAGAATAATATTGCTTCGTTTAAGCAGACACTGGGAATCCCTCAGAGTGAGAAAATCGAGCTTGAGGGGGCTCTTTCTGATGCAATTCCGCCAGAGGCTTTTACAGTTACACAGAATGTAGAAGATCTTCCTTCTGTAAAGAAAATTCAGGCCAGTATTGAGCAGCAGAAAAATTCACTTCTTGCAACCCGCTTTAGCGCATATGGTCCTTCAATTTCTGCTTCTTATTCCTGGGGAATGAACAGATTGAATGATAAAACCGAGGATATTAAAAAAGCCAGTGCTAACGAATCACATGGTCTGTCACTTGGTGTTCGAATTCCTCTTGATGGTTATCTGCCATGGTCAACTGGTGCTTACAGCATTGCAACTCAAAAGGGCACTTTAAAAGATCTTGAGCTTCAGCTCGAAAATGAAAAAACTACAGCAGCCCTTAATCTTCAGAACAGTATTAAAAATATAGTTCAAAAGCAGAATCAGATGGAGATGCTGAACCGCAACGTTGAAATTGCACAGAAATCTTACGATATGACTCTTGCGGCCTATAATCACGGTTCGCGCGATTTACTTACCCTTCAGAATGCTTCTGATGCACTTTTGAAGGCCAAAACAGACAGAGAGTCGCATATCTTTAATCTGATTAGTGCAGTACTTGATCTGGAAAATATGCTCGGAGTTCCTTTTGGTTCTCTTGGTGAAAAATAAATAAGGAATTAATAGGTAAGGAATAATATATGAAAAGAAAGGGTTTTGTAACGGCTGCCATAGTGCTTGCCATTCTGGTTATTACAGCAGTTGTTGTTTTTGCATCAGCTAAAAGTGGAAAGAATAAAGGTCCGGGAGCAAAAGGTCCGGGCGGATTCGGAGGCTTTGGCGGTGCTGGTGGTCCACAGGAAACTTCTGTACGAACCTTAAAGCTTGAGAATACAACCCTTAAGGATTTTGTAATTACAAACGGTGAAATTGAAACTCAGACTGCAATTGAAGTATTCCCTTCAATTGGTGGAAAGGTAATTGAAACAAAGGTTTCCCTCGGTTCGCCTGTAAAGCAGGGTGATATAATTGCTTACATAGACCCTTCAGAACCGGGAAGCTATTATGCAAAGAGCCCTGTAACAGCTCCAATTTCGGGAAGCATTATTTCTTCTCCTGTAAAAACCGGACAGAAGGTTTCTATGAGCTCTGTAATTACAAGAATTGGTGATATAGATAATCTTCAGATTTCGGCAAAGGTTCCGGAGCGTTATGTTGCAGACCTTGAAATCGGACAGAAGGCAGAAATTACCCTTCAGGCTTATGATGGAGATGTTTTTGAAGCAAAGGTTGTGCGCATTTCTCCTGTAGTTGATTCTGCTACACGTACAAAAGAAATCATTTTGAATTTTGATAAAAACTATGAAAAAGTAAATGCCGGAATGTTTGCAAAAATCAAATTATATACAAATGATTTTTCCGGCTATCCTGCTATTCCTCAGGACTCTCTGGTCAATAACAACGACAATTATTATATGTATGTTGTAAAGGATGATGATACTGTAGAAAAGCGTCAGGTAACACTTGGTCAGAATGTTGACGGTTACTATCAGATTCTGGATGGAGTATATGCCGGTGAAACCGTTGTTGTAGAAGGTATGCTTACCTTAACCGACGGTTCAAAAATCCGTGATGTTAATAAAGGAGGCCAGTAATGAGCCTTTCCCGAAAAACAATGGAGCATCCGGTTCTCATTCTTATTGTCTTTGCGCTGCTCGGAATGCTCGGAATTTTTACCTTCAGTAAAATTGCAATTGCTCTTTTCCCAGAGGTTGAAAATCCATATTTAATGATAATGACCAGTTATCCGAACGCTGGTCCGGAAGCTGTAGAAAAATCTGTTACTAAAATTGTTGAAAGTGCTGTAGTAAGTGCTAACGGACTTAAAAATCTTTCTTCAACTTCAACAGAAGGTTCTTCAACCGTAAGCCTTGAATTTAATTACGGTACAAATCTGGATGAGGTTGTAAATGACCTTCGCGATAAGCTTTCGCGAATATCCCGTTCTTTACCTGATAATGCGACAACACCTACAATCTTCCGCTTTTCAGGCAGCTCAAACTCAATCATGCGAATTCTTGTTCGTGGAAACCGTTCTGTAGATGATGTAAAGCAGATTGCAGAAAATCAGATAGTAGATATTCTTGAACAGGCTGATGGTGTAGGTGAGGCCAGCGTCTGGGGTGGTCGTACAGCACAGGTTAATGTTCAGCTGGATCAGAACCGCCTTGCAGCTTATGGTTATACAATTCCAACTGTAGTAGCAGCTCTTTCTAAACAGAACCTTGAGCTTGGTGGTGGTAAGGTTCAGGAAGGACATAAAAACTACATCGTTCGTACAGTCGGCGAATACTCAAGTGTAGAAGAAATTAATGATACAGTAATTTCAACAATAAACGGCTATAACGTAAAGCTCCGCGACATTGGAACTGCTAGCCTTGGCTTTGCCGAAACCTCCAGCGAATCCTTTATTAATGGTGAAAAGGGAGTTTACATTGGCATTACAAAGCAGAGTGATGCAAATACCGTTGCTGTTGCAAACAACGTTTATAAAAAGATAGATCAGCTTAAGACAATGCTCCCGTCAGACATCACAATGGAAATTATTTCCGATGATACTGATGCAATCCGCGAAACAATCAATACCTTGATTCAGTCGGCATGGCAGGGACTTATTCTTGCGGTTATCATTCTTTTTATCTTCCTTCAGAACTTTAAGTCAACAATCATCATTTCAATTTCAATTCCTCTTTCAATTGTCATTACACTTTTTGCAATGAGTACCTTTGGAATTACCTTGAACATGATGACTCTTACAGGTCTTATTCTTGGTGTAGGTATGATTGTAGATGCTTCAATCGTTATGATTGATAACATCTTCTCGTACCGTCAGCGTGGAGCCAGACCAAAAATTGCAGCTATTCTTGGTACTCAGGAAATGCTGATGTCTGTAATTTCGGGTAACCTTACAACAATCTGTGTATTCGTTCCATTCCTTTTCTTTATTTCGGAATTAGGCTTTATGGGACAGATGTTCAAGGGAATTATTTTTACAATTGTAATTTCCCTTGTATCTTCACTTATGGTTGCTATCTTCCTTGTACCGGTTCTTGCAGGAAAATTCCTTCCTCTTTCAAACCGTACAGAAAAGCCGGTAACAAATCCTGTGCTTAAAAAAGTATATGGATTCTTCCAGAGCTGTATCGAGGCAGTTTCAAAATTGTATACAAAGCTTTTAAAAATTGCCCTGCATAACAGACTTATTACAATTGTAGCTGCCATTTGTCTTTTGATAATTGCGTTCGGTCTTATTCCTACAATGCAGATTAATATGATGCCTAGTGGAAATGACGACTCGGTAACCTTAAATATTACGATGCCGGTAGGAACTCCTTTTGAAGAAACAAAAGAGGTTTGTCTGGCATTTGAAAAATATGTTGCAGAAGAAGTTAAGGGTGCAAAGAACGTTACTGTTTCTATTGGTGGTGGCGGACGTAACGCTTCTACAAACAAAGGAAGCATTCAGATTGCACTGCCAGAAACCAAAAAGCAGATAGATTCTGCAGCTGATATTCAGGCTAAGCTTCGTAAGCATTTTAATGAATTCCCGGGAACAAATTTGAGCTTCCGTGCCGGCTGGCGTGGTCAGATGATGGGTAGCGATATTGATATTGTTCTTCGTTCAGATGATCTTGATGCAATGCTCGATACAGCAGACAGAATTGCTGAAGTAATCAATAACAATACAGAAAGTGGTGAAGCTACAATAAGTATGGATAAAGGTTTGCCACAGGTTGAGGTTGTAATAGACCGTCAGCGTGCTTATGATTTTGGAGTTGATATTACAACTGTAGCACGCGAAATCAACTATGCAATTAACGGAACAACAGCCTGTGTTTACCGCAGTAACGGTAAAGACTATAACGTAGTTGTTTCTTACCGTCCGGAAGACCGCAAAAAGATTGAAGACCTTGAGTCTATTTATGTACGTGGTTCAAGCGGAATGGTTTCTGTTGCAAACTTTGCTTCCCTTAAAAAAGGTCTCGGTCCTGTAACAATCAGCCGTGAAAATCAGACCCGAATCCTTCATGTAACAGCAAGCATTATTACACAGACAAATGCTAATATTGTTGAAGAACAGATAAAAGATGGAATTGCTTCTTCATTCGTAATTCCAGAAAGTGTTACTGTCAGCTACGAAGGTTCCTGGGGCGACACAATGAAGCAGCTGAAGTTCTATCTTAAGATTGTTGCAATGGCTATTATGCTGGTATTCGGTGTTATGGCTGCAACTTACGAAAACTTCAAAGCGCCTCTTATTAACCTTGCAACCATGCCGTTCCTCGTAATTGGTGTTATTTTCCTTTATAAAATTACAGGACAGGCCCTTTCAATCATGTCGATGGTAGGTATTATCATGCTGGTCGGAATTGTTGTAAACAACGGTATTATTCTTGTAGACTATACAACTCTGCTTCAGGGACGTGGTGTTCCTCTTATGGAAGCCTGCTACGAAGCAGGAAAGAGCCGTTTCCGTCCGGTACTTATGACAACCCTTACAACTATTCTTGGTATGCTTCCTATGTGTTTTGCAACTGAGGGTATGGCAATGATGGTTCAGCCGATTGCTATTGCGGTAGTTGGTGGTTTGATTTCAAGTACATTCATTACACTGCTTGTTATTCCGGTATTGTATAGCCTTGTAATGAGAAAGTCAGAGGTGAAGAAATGATTGATTATCGTGTAGAAATAGTTTCAAATCAGTCTGTAATGGATGATATAACTGAGCTTCTTGAACAGGAAATCCCGGACTTTGAATATACAATGATTACAGGCTGTCAGGGTAAGGGTAGAAAGGCAAAAAAAATCGGTGATACCGTCTGGCCGGAAATGAACTTTATTCTGTTTGCTTATGTTTCAGCAGAAGCTGCAAAGAAAATAAAAGAGCTTGTACAGCAGCTCTGCCAGAAGTTCCCGAATGAAGGAATAAGCCTCTTCTTTACTAAGGCTGAAGAACTCTAATATAACTCGACAGCGCGAAGCTGGCCTTCGAGATCGCGGTGAATCTCCGTGTTAAACCCGGCTGCCTCCGCGAGCGCTGCCGTCTCTTCTGCATTGTATTCCCCAGTTTCAATAAGCACCGTACCGCGCGGTGCCAGGTGTGCCTGAGCCTGCGGTATAAGATTTCTTATAATTTCAAGTCCGTCATTAACCGCCTTGCCGTCGGCCGCAATTGCCCGGTCACCTTCCAGAGTTATATCGCCATCTAATGCGAGGCGCGGCTCGCTGCGGCCGTCGCGTAAAAGCTCGTCTACCATTGTATGTGGAATGTAAGGCGGGTTAGAAAGAACTACATCGTATTTAATTGCCTCGGAAATTGCATCGAACAGATTTGTGCGCACAAAGTTGAAGCGCGAGAGAATGAGGCGGCTTGCTTCGGAGCTGGCGCCATCTGGCCCACATCCCAGCAGCGCTGCTACATTGCGTCGTGCAACATCGAGTGCAGCCTCGGAGATGTCTGCGAGCGTAAACTTTGGCAGCTGTTCTGGTGGAACTCTTTCATCTTCAATCAAAGTTTTAGCTACAGCAACTGCGATACAACCGCTTCCGGTACACATATCGCATACAGTCAAAAGGTTTTCACCCCGGGCATCCATCATAGAAAGAATAACGTCTACAGCACGCTCAACCAGAATTTCAGTATCCGGCTTTGGAATCAAAACATCCGGAGTTACAATAAAATCGTAGCCGTAAAATTCCTTGTGGCCTGTAATATACGCAATAGGAAGTCCCGTAGCGCGGCGGGCAACGGCATTCCGCAGCCACGCTTCTTTTTCCGCCGGTACCTCGTAGTCGCGTTTTAGTAAGAGTTCAGTTTTTGTAAAGCCGAGAGAATAAATTAAAAGAACTTCCGCATCCAGTTTTGCGCTAGGCGAGACTTGCGAAAGTTCTTTTATTATTTGTGTCTTTAGATTTTGAAGTGTCAAAATTATAACTCAGTAATATCCGACTTCAACTGCTCTTCCTTAGCGTAAACGTTAAGAGCATCGAGCATATCGTCCATTTCTCCCATCATGAAAGATGGCAGGTTGTGAGCCGAGTAGTTAATACGGTGGTCTGTTACGCGGTCCTGAGGGAAGTTGTAAGTGCGGATCTTTTCAGAGCGGGCACCAGAACCAACCATGCTTGAGCGGGCAGCTGCACGCTCTTCCTGCTTCTTGCTTTCTTCAAGGTCAAAGAGGCGGGCACGGAGTACGCGGAAAGCCTTTTCCTTATTCTTAATCTGAGACTTTTCATCCTGTTGAATAACAACAAGACCAGTCGGAATATGAGTAAGACGAACGGCAGAGTCAGTTGTGTTTACACACTGTCCACCAGGGCCACCGGCACGCATTACGTCAACGCGAACATCGCCCGGCTTAATTTCAATTTCAGTTTCTTCTGCTTCAGGCAATACAGCAACAGTTGCAGTAGAAGTCTGCAGACGTCCCTGCGACTCAGTCTGAGGAACACGCTGAACACGGTGAACACCAGATTCCCAGCGCAGAGTTCCGTAAACAAATTTACCACTGATAGAAGTTACGATTTTGTTGAAACCGCCAACCTCAGTTTCCTGAGCTTCCATAGTTTCAGTTTTCCAGCCCTTGCGTTCTGCCAGGTGAGTGTACATTTCCCAAAGGTCGCGTACAAAGAGGGAAGCCTCGTCACCACCGGCTGCCGAACGGATTTCAAGAATAATATTCTTTTCATCAAGAGGATCAGGCGGAACAAGTTTAAGTTTAATATCTTCTTCGAGCTTAGGCTGTTTTTCTTCCAGTTCCTTAAGTTCTTCTCGGGCCATCTCACGCATGTCAGCGTCGTCTTCGTTGGTAATCATCTCTTTTGCATCTGTAATGCCCTGAAGAACCTTTTTGTACTCATCATAAAGCGCGCACAGTTCCGTTAAATATCCGTGCTCGCGCATTGTGTCCTTGTACTTTTTCGGGTCCTTTACGAGGTTCGGATCCATAACAAGGTCGCTTACTTCCTTAAAGCGTTTTTCGCATTCATCAAGCTTTTTAATCAAATCCATAATGGGCTATATTATCACAGATAGAAAAAATTGGAAATAGGGGGAGAAGATAGAGAATTTTAGTTCTGAGCTTTATTCTTGAGAATAATATGCTTCCAGTCTTGGTCTTGCAGCTATATAATATTTTTTCAGGCGGGAATCGAACTGTTTACCCATTCCTTCGAGAATAATTGTATCTGCTTTTTCAAAGGAAAAGGAATCTTTATAAACTCGTTTGCTGATCAGGGCATCATATACATCTGCAATCGCCATAATTCTGGCTTCCAGAGGAATATCATCTCCCTTAAGTCCTTTAGGATAACCTGAACCATCTATACGCTCATGATGATAATGAGCAACATTTTCTGCAATTCGACTATATTCTTTATCATCTGAATCAATCAGAATTTCATGAACAACCCGGGCTCCTTCTTCGGCATGAAATTTCATCTGCTGGAATTCTTCCGGAGTAAAACGACCTGGCTTTCGCAGAACTACATCATTAACCGCAATTTTCCCAAGATCATGCAAAGGAGCTGCTTTAATAAGATTTTCGCAAAACTCATCAGAAAGATTTAAGGTATTATCTTTTAAAATCTCTTCGATGAGAATGCGGACAACTTCACTTGTTCTCCGGATGTGTCCGCCTGTGGAATTATCCCGGCTTTCTACCATAGTTGCCATACCTATTATAAACTTATCATGTAAATCTACAATTCTCTGAGTTTTTGCAGCAACCTCTTTCTTGAGTTCGTTGTTATAATTTGTCTGAATATCAGCAACTTTTTTTAGGGAATTAGAATACAGATACATTTTAAGCCTTGATTTGTTAACGGAATGTGCCATTGCTATGCCGGCCAACATAAAGATATGTAAGGTCTGTTTTCCCCAGTTGAAGATTTCCGGATTAATAAAAAAACTTCCGAGAACGACATAAGAAACATAGTAAATTGAGAGAATAATGATATAAACTATTGTACGGTCAATAAAGAAAAGTGGAACCATAGGAGTTAGAGCAATAAGAGTCGCTATCCTGACATCAGGCTGCACTATCGACAAACCGACACCAACCTCTAATATGGAAAGTTCGTAAAGATAAATAAGTGGATAAAAAAGTTTTGGAAAGGGTTTATATAAAAAGAGTGCATATAGAAAAATAATAAAATTGATTGCCAGAGAAGCGGCAAAAACCGGACGTACGGCATTTTCCGGCGGTTTATTATACATTAATATATTTACGCCCCAGAAAACGGATATGACAAGAAGCCATATTACAAGACTTCTATGATTTCTCTCTTTTACCTCTTCTTTTATCTGGCAGAATTCTTCTTTTTTCAGACCATTATAAAGAATTTCATTCTTGAGATTTGCAATATTCATAATAAAAGTATATTTTATGAAATTGCTTTTTACAAGGTTATTTTTTACGCTAACTTATAATCAACCTTTACAGCCCCGGCAGTGATTTCATACTTACCCTTAAAGCCACTTACAGTTACATAGCCTTCTGCATCGGTAGTTGCGTCATACTCAGTATGCCATTCTTCTTTAATCAGCTTATGAAGAGTGTTGTAAGAAGGTTTAAGCGAGCCGTCCTTTCTGATTACGCCGCTTGGTGCATTGAGCCATGCACCGTCTCCGAAGTCCCAGTTTGTAATTGCAGTAACAAGAGGATGATTTTCAAAAAGATTACGAT
>CAMJNC010000031.1 GCA_946407195.1 uncultured Treponema sp.
TTGACAAAGTGAGTGTTAATCAATATATTAATACTCACTTATTTATTCCCCGATTGTGTAATGGTAGCACTTCAGATTCTGGTTCTGACTGTGGGGGTTCGAATCCTCCTTGGGGAAATAAAAAAAAGAAGCTGACCCAAAAAGTCAGCCTTTTTTTTAGGCTCCTTCGAATATCGGTTTAGTTCATCGCCCTCTCAAGGCGGAGAGACGGGTTCGACTCCCGTAGGAGCTAAAAGGTTAAAAATAAAACCGACACGTCACTGGCGTGTCGGTTTTATTTTTTTCAATCAACATCTTCGAAATCGGTTTAGTTCGCGCCCTCTCAACCCTTAATAGAAAATGCGTTAAGCAAAAATGCGAAAGCATTTTTGTAGCATTTACTTCAAAGGGGTAGAAAGGCGGGGTCGATTCCCGCAGGAACAACTAGAAAGCAAAACTCGCTGAAAGGCGAGTTTTTTTTTTATCTTTTTTCAAATTTCCTCCAAAAAAACTGCGTAAAATGATTAGGTTTGGACAATATTATATGTAGAAAAACTAATGCCGCAGGGCGGTATTGTGCCATGACGAGGAGGAAGAAAATATGGCTGAAACTGTTTTTGATAATATTGATCCAATTGTGTTGGAAAAAGTGAAGAGCCTGCGACTTATTGATGACGAACTGATGACTTTAATTTTCAGCGGTGACAAGAAAGCAACAGAATTTTTGATTAGAATACTGTTGAACAGAAATGACCTGAGGGTAAAAAAGTCAATGACTCAGGTTCAAAAAAATAATCTTTTTGGTCGTTCAGTAAAGCTTGATATTGTGGCAGAAGATATCTTTAAGCAGGAATATAATATTGAAATCCAAAGAGAAAAATCTGGAGCAGGAGGAAAAAGAATCCGCTATCATCAGGCAATGCTGGACAGTCACACCTTGAAAAAAGGAAAAACTTTCGAGCAGTTACCAACACTTTACATTATATTCATTCTTGAACATGACATATTTAAGCAAGGGAATCCAATTTACACTGTAAATAAAACTCTCGATGTAAAAGATGAAGACGGTGATTATTTGCTTTTTGATGATGCTTGTAATATAATGTACGTCAATGGCGACTATAGAGGTGATAATGCATTAGGCAAGCTCATGCATGATTTTTCTACACCAAACGCCGATGAAATGTATTATAATGAGCTTGCAAGAAAGGTTAGATTTCACAAGCAGGATGAAAAGGGGGTGCAAATGGCCAGTCAGATAGTTGAAGAATATGGCGACGAACGTGCCGCCGAAGCCTTGCAGAAAGGAATCGCCCAGGGAATACAACAGGGTATACAACAAGGCATACAACAACAAGCCATTGAAGCCGCAATTAAGCTCTTAAAAAATAAAAAACTTTCTCCAGAGGAAATTGCAGATGCTCAAGGGCTGTCCCTTGAGCAGGTACTTGAATTACAGAAAACTGTCTCAGCAAACAATTAGTTATAACGCCCAGTAATTGCCGGGAAGTGAGGGGGCTTAGTCGCCGGTGTAACTGGTGCTGTAATGCCAGGTAATGCCCAAAACATTTAAGAAGTTTTTAAGTTGTGTGTTGCTGTTTCTATTGTCTTCGGTTTCGGCATAATATACATTTTTTATTTTTGCACTATTGAATAAACTTGAACTGATTTGAGTTATAGTTGAAGGTAAGTAGATATCCGTTACTTGTGAAAGAGCTGAATCTGTGAAATCGATTTTTATTTCTGTAACACCTTCTTCAAAAACTATTGTTGTTAGCGTTGAATTGTGTGCTCCATACCAGAAAGCATTTCCTCCTTTATGAGTTATATTATCCTTTATTTTTAGGACTGTCTTTTTTGGTGGGCAATGAATAATAGTAAGCTTATTATTTTCTGGTTTATAAAGCGCTCCGTCATATGAATAGTAAGTAGTGTTACTTGATGAAACTGTAATATTTTGAAGTGTTGAATATGCATTTAAGGCGAAAGGCTGAATCTCAATATTAGTAACAGATTCCGGTATTGTAAAACTTGTTACTTTTGTATCTGTAAAGGCATTGCCTCCAATACTTTTTAGACCTTCTTCAAAAGTTACTGAAGTAAGAGAATTACACCAATATACAGCATTATTCTCTAAGGTTTTTACAGTAGCAGGTATGTTTAGGAAATTTAGATTTGAGTTTCTTGCCAAAGCACCATATTTAATTGTTTCAACAGAGCTTGGAATTGTATAGGTTTTATGACCGTCTCCATCTTCATCTTCAAGCTCTTTCTGACATGGAAGACAGATTAAATCTTTCCCATCAAATGAATAAAGTACCCCATCTATAGATTTATAAGTTGTATTATTATCTTCAACTTCAATATTCTTAAGAGCTGAATATCCACTAGAACAATTAATAACACATGAAGTTACTGAAGCTGGGATGGTGATACTAACTATTTTAAGACTATAAGAAGTATTATTATGAGTATATGTTCCCAAAGAACTCATTGTGGTAAACGTGGCGTTAGGGAATGATAAATTTACATATTTATCGCCTGTATGAATGGCTTCTTTAAGAACATCAAAATCTGGAACAGCATCATATATCATAATATTATATGGCGTATTTATATTGTTAGTGTTCAATCCAGTAAGTATATCTTTTAATTCTGCAGCAGTCGCAATTACACCATAAATAAGTTTTCCTTGTGATATAAGCCAAGTACGATTTGTCATCCTCATCTTTCCAGAGGCAGAATTAACATTCGATGAATTTCCAGTCAAGACAGTCAGATCTGCTTCATAGATTGCGTCCAGATTTATTACTGCGGCTACATTTTCTGCTGTACCGGATGCGGTGCCGTCGGATGTTGGTGCCAGAGTGCCGTTTATATCTATGGTTTTGCCTGATGCGAGGTAGATTATGTGTTTGTCGTTGGATTTTGGGATAAAGGAGTTGCCCTTAATCTTGAAGGCTTTCGATCTTAAATAGATTCCGCTGCACTTGCTTGTATCGGGTGCATCATTCAGGGTGTTTTCCTTGATGATGCCGCCCTGCATGTCAAAGGCTGCGCTTGTGTCCAGTTCTCCGGCAATATATACAGCACCTGCTTCGCAGTTTGTGTAGTTTCCACTGATTTCTCCAGCCGTCATTGTAAAGGTACCGTCATGAATGTAAACGGCTCCTCCATAGCCAGATTTTGTGTTATTTGGCGCAGGAGTAACTCCATTGGCATAATTACCAGTGATTTTTCCGCCATTCATTATAAACTTGCTTTGATTTAATGACATGTAATTATTTGTTTTTAAACTGACTCCTCCACCAAAATTCATTGCACGGTTATTGCTGATTTCTCCGGCATTCATTATAAAACTTCCACCATTTGCAATTTGTATACCGCCTCCAGATGAGGCACTTCCAGAATGGTAAGTACTATTTTCAGTGATTTTACCGCCATTCATTATACATGTGGCGATGTAATCTACATATATACCGCCTGCGAACAGGCTGCTGTGGTTGTCGGAAATTAAAGTACCATCATTTATAGTAAGTGTTACATGACTTCCAGAAAGATGAATACCTGCTCCCTTTCCTGCAGCTCCCTTTTTTATACCGATATTTTTCAGTTGCACATTAAACTCATAATCAGCTTCTGAATGAATGTATAATACAGGGGCAAATTCTCCAGTGGCAAAAATACTACCATCACCTTCGACAGTAAGACCATTATAATCCTGAACATCACCATTAACGTGAGATACAGTATTCAGCTTTTCTGCATAACCAGTCAGAGAGTCAAGAGGTTCGTCATTTTCGTCTACTCCGTTTAATCCACAGATTGTAAGTGATTTAAATTTACCATTAAAATGGTCGTTTATATTTGAAGTTCCCTGAACCTCACCGCTTACCCAGATGGTGAAATCTGTTGTTGATTTGCCGATGCTTTTTATGTAATTGAGGGCCTTTTCCATACTTGCAAAAGGAGCAAAGCGGCTGCCGTTTCCGTCGTTGTTTGCTGTAGCCCAGGAGTTTGTGCCGACGAAGATTTGTGTCTGCGCGTAATCGTCTATCATATCCTGAGTAATTACATATGTGCCATCTGATTTAATTGCGCTTGAACCACCATTGTTGACCCAGGTGTTTGTTTTCATATTTTTAAAGATGTTGATGGTCTGAATGTCGCTGTAGAGGACAAAGTCGTCTTTCTTAAAATCGAACTGTATTGTATATGAACCTGTATTAATTTGTTCTGCGTCAGGATCTGTACCTGTACATATCATTAAGTAGCCATAGTCATTATAGTGGGGATCGACTAAACAAGGAAAATAATCGTTGCTTGTATTTAAGCAGGTGTAAGAAAAACCATTAAAGGTATTTGTTGGAAATGAAAAAGTAAGTTCAATTTTACCTTTCCCGCCTGTAAGAGTTGGTCTTAGCACGAACTCATGTGTGAGCACGTTGTCTTCCATCGAAAATGTCTTTGGGAATGAGTCGCTCATAAGAGGGGAGGTAGAGCTTGTGTCTTCATAAAGACCAACTGTAATTGTCCATTCAACGCCGGTTTCCAGCCGACAGATTGTGAAGTAGCTGTTATCTGCGGCAAATGTGATGTCGTCGTTGCCGTTGGCAGAATCGTAAATAACTGTATTGTTTTTTGAAGCGGTAACTCTGTAAATGGCTCCTGCAGGTATGGAAGGAAAGGCTGTGCGCGAGTCACTTCCGGCTGCAGCGTTAACTGATTTTGAAAGAAGCTCGGAAGGGTAGGCGCCTTCCAGACTGATGGTCCCGCTGAAGCTTACATAGTGCTTATTCTGATCTGATGATGAGGAAGAGTCTCCTCCGCCAAAAATATTCTGGCAGGAAGCAAGCAGTATAATAAAAAGTGTTATGGCAAAAAATCGTAAATACTTCATTTCTTTCCTCCGTTTTTATAGTGAATCTGCCAGGGTATCCAATTCACCTAAGTCTAATTCTGGAAGATTATTTCTCTTTTTCCAGCCGGCATATTGGATTGTATCGGTGCTGTTTGTCTGTGCCCAGTCGTTAAGACTTGAGATGACTGAATCAACTTCCTCTGGACTAAATGTTTTTATCATTTCATCTGTAATGTTTGCAGGGTCAAAATTACTAGGTTTGTATTTGGCAGTTGGAAAAGCATGAGTACAGGTATTTAAGCAATAGTTATTTTCAGCATATAAATTTTCATTATATTGATGAAAATCACCAAAAATGCCATAAACAGCCTGGCCTGCATTACAATTGTTCTTTAAGTCTGGATCACCGTCGGTATATGAAAAGATTCCTGATGGATAACTGGAAGAACTATCAGAAGTTATAATCCCTATATTACAGTTATTATAAAGTCTACCATCAGCATTGCAACAAACTAGAATTCCCCCTGTATCTGAATTGGAAGATGTTATATTTCCTATATTTTTACAGTTAGTAACTAAAACATTGCTGCTTTGAAAATACCCTATAATTCCACTTTTCTGACCACTTCCACTAATATTTCCTTTATTAATGCATCTATCAATACTTCCGCTTCCACCATTAGTGTGACCTACGATTCCGGCTGTACTTCGATCAGAGCATGTAATGTTTCCAGCATTAATACAGTTTCTTACATGGCCTTTTTCTAAGTTACATACAATACCGCCTGTATATTTTTGAGTGGAGTTTATTACTGTTTTGGAAATACAATTTTCAATAGTTGCATTTCCATCTAGATATCCTACAATTGAGCCACGTTTTGAAGTTCCCTCTACTGTAAGATTTTTAATTACTGTATTACTTCCATTTACATAAGGAAAAAGTGCATAAACTTCTTCTGTATTTTTGTTTATGGTATTTTTAATTGTATGCCCATTGCCATCAAAAATACCCTCAAATTTTCTGTTAAGACTACTATTATTCTTATAATAGCCTATTATTATTTCTTCACCATTTGTATCAATATCACCAGAAAGCTTAAAGGTAACTCCATTAAATGTACAGTTACTGTTTGCATTAGCCCAGTCTCGAAGTTTTTTTAATTCTTCTACAGAATTGAGCAGGTAACTTCCGCTTGTTGGAGCTTCTGTACAATATGAAAGATAAAGCCCAGCTGCAATTTTAAAATTTGCCGAATAATTACGGCCATTATAATTTGCATTTACTGATATTACGTAATCATCTACAGGTATATTTGAATTAAATGTTAAACGTGCGCCATCTGTGGTATAAAAACCATTGTCACCGGAAGGAACCTGTGTTCCATGATTCAACAATTTATAGGAATAAGTAATTCCACTGGTGATGGTCTCTTCGTTTGCAGTACCTTTCGCTTTAATTGTAGTAAAGTTATAAACGTTGGCCGAAGGATTTGTTGCTGAAATAAGTGGATTGTCAATTTCTATAGTTATAAGTTCTGAAATCGCTTCCAGTGCGATGGAGCCGCCGTTTATTGTAAGAACACACTCTCCGGTTCCAGCAGAGCCATCATCAGTTACACTATATAGATCTCCAATAAAATAATTACTTGGTGAAACCCCTGCATTTTTACCACCTGTTTTATAGCCATAGCCTTGGGTAAATATAAGAGGCGAAGAAATATTTATAGTGTCTGAAGAACTGATTCCAATTTTTGCTTTTTTTGCATTTGCACCACGGCCTTTTACAAGAGGACCAAGTACAATAATTTTCTTGCCTGCTGGCAAAAGTATATTGGAAGCTTTTGGAGTAGCTGAAGTGTCTGTATTATTGAATACCTCTACATTTCCTTTTATCTGGAGGAATGCCAGAGGCTCTGGATTTACATATATGCCTCCGCCATTAGCAGCCTTATTACCGGTTATCTGAACATCATTTGAAAGAGTAAGTTTTCCTGCAGCAAGAAAAATTCCACCACCTGAAGTAGCATTACCACCTGTGATTTTTAAGTTTGAAATAGTTACTGATAATGCGGTACTATCAGTATCTATTGCTAATCCATAACTATTACTTCCACTTGCATCAATAATGTCTGTAAAAGTTCCATCACTTCCAATTTCGTTTACTCCCGAAATTGATATTTTTATATCAGTATTAGTTATTACCAGACTTTGAGAAGCGGAAAGTTTTCCGTCAATTGCAATTGTATAATCAATATTCTGAACAGATGAATTGCAAATTAATTCGGCTGCTTTATCTATTGTGTCAAAAGGAGACCTTTTAGTTCCGCTGCCACTTGAACTTCCATTTGCTGTGCAAACAGTATGATTTTCACCTGCAACATAAATTGGCGAATTCATATTTATTTGTTTTTTATTATTTGATGGTATATATGTATACCAATCTTCATCTGATAATGCAAAATATGATTTATATTGTGACAGGTCCGTAATGCCAGAGGAATTATTGGCTTCTACAAAAGAATTACCTCGTGTGTATGAAGATGGTGTAATTGTTGCCATTGCTCCATTTGTACCAGAGGTAGGAGTTAATGCACCATTTATTTTGACTTGACCACCAATATCATTTTTACCTGGTTCACCACCATAAGGAATATAAAAACTTCCGCTTAAATAAATGTTTCCAGGAAAAATAGCACCTCCCTTTTTACTGCTATGTGTTGTAACGCGATTATTTTCTAATGTTCCACTGTCAATATAAATTTCACCAATATCGGTTGCATAAATACCACCACCATACTTTTGGGCAGTATTATCATAGATTTTCCCTGTCATAGGCCTTTTTATATCTGCATTTCTATAACCTATATATAGTTTTCCAGAAGTACTAGCTGACCCTGTAACTGCAAAACCTCCACCAGCACCAGTTGCGGTGCTTGTGGAATTACTGAAAATATTTGAATTACCGGAAATAAACATTTTTGCATAATAAAGATATACTCCGGCTCCATAGTCAGCAATATTGCTATAAATGGAACCGCCTTCCATATAAATGGTACCGTTTGCTCCGTATATTGCGCCACCCTGAGTTTGATAATTGGAAGAAGTTGATACTTTATTGTTTGAAACAGCCGACCTGTCTTTCATTATGAGCGTACCGCTCTGTATAAATATGCCGGCTCCTCTTGTCTGGCTATTGCTATTTGTAGTACAGTTTCCAATCCAGGCGCCATTTGCAAGAGTAACTTTTGTATTATTTCCATTTATATAAAGTCCACCACCTTCTTGTGTATTACAACTACTGCCTGTTGTTATCTTAATATTTTTAAAGGTAACAGGTGTTGCTGTTACGATGCGAATAACAGGATTATTTTGAGAAGAAGCACCTCGTATTATATCGGTATAAGTTGAAGTACCTTCCGGATTTAAGGTATTTGTATTCAAGCCCTGTATTAAAATTGATGTTGCACAACTGTCTATTGTATTATCAATAGTTATATTTCCTGTTACTGTTCCACTTACTATAATTGTGTAATCGCGGTTTTCTGCGGTATTTTTTATTATTGTAAATGCTTTACTCAAGGTTTCCAGCGGCGTATAAGCTTTGCCGTCAAAGCTGTCGCTGGCATTTATTCCTTTAGAAGTTGCATAAGAATTCTGGCCTACATAGATTACAGAATCAACATAATCGTGAATCAATGTAGAGGTTAGATTAAAGGTATCTGTTCCGGTGCCGGTGATTAAGGTAGTACCGTCGCTGCACCAGGTTTCGGTACACATACCTTTTATTACATTAACTGTCTGATTGGTTGAATAGGCCAGAACACCACTTGAATAAAAGGTTAATGTAAGGTCGTAGATTCCAGCTGGTAATTCTGAAATTGATATTAAATCAGTTCGGATTTCACCAGAAGCTGCTTCTGCGGCTTCCCATTTTGCAGACTGTTCTTCATCATCCAGGTTTACATTAAGAGTTGTGATAGAACTGTCTACAGTCATAGCAAGACTTAACGACCCATTTCCTTCCTGATCTGGCTTAAGAAAGAAAGGGTGTTCAATCGTATAATCATTTACCTTAAAAAACTTTGTTTCTTTTGCATACAGACTTCGTTCGCCGTTTACTTCTATTCCAACTTCAATTGTCCATGTAAGTCCAACCTTGAGCCTGGATATTGTAAAGGTCCCATCACTTTCGTTTACTATACCGTCTATAACAGTGGAGCCGGAAACAGCTTTTGCATAATAATTGATATCTGTGTTTGAAGCAGAACCAAGCTGTGGAAAAGCTGAGCGGGTAGAGAGAAGTGAGGCTGCAATTGATTCTGGCAGTGCTCCTTTTGTAGAAAAATGACCGGTAAAATCTATATAATCAGAAGACCCCTGAGGCAGTTCGTTATTATTTGAATTATGAGAAGAAACGGAATTTTCACAGGCGGTAAAAATTAAAAGACCTGCGAGAAGTATGAAAATTGTCTTTTTTATCTGTTTCATAATTCAACCTCCTTTTGCTTATTGTTCATCTAAATCACAATAGTCATTTGAAGTAAGACAGTGAACTTGAGTTGCAGGAACTCCTGTATGCCAGTCGCTTCCTCGATGTATAGTTCGCCAGTCGGTAGATGTACCGGTAAAGATTATTTCGTTAAGTGATGTACAACCTGCAAAAGCATTTGTATCGAAGCCATATAGCTGGTTTGGAGGATTGTAAGCTCCAACTATCTCATTTGTAAATGTAATAGATTTTAAGCTGGTACAATTCTTGAATGCAAATGGGCCTATATATTTAATATTTTCAGTATTTTCTATTCTTTCAAGATTTGAACAGTTTGCAAAAAGGTTTTGGATAAGGAAAGACATCCAGTTTGGCAGACTGATAGAATGAAGAGCTGTACAGCCCATAAAATATTCACCTGAATTATACATGCTTATACTTGCAGTTCCCTGACTTGTTTTGCTTGCATCGAGATCAATCAAAACTCCAGAAGGTCTTGCTTTTATGGCGTTTGCAACCTTTTTAAGACCTTCTTCTGAACCTGCTTCATAGCCAGCTCCCACAGGTCCTGTAACTTCAACATCATAAGTTCCTGCAGTTGTTAGAGTATTAATATAATCAACTGCAGCTTCTGCACTCTTATTAATTGTTACAGAAAGATCTCTGTTATACTGCAGTCCCATATAAAGAGCTTTAAGTTTAAGAGAATAAGTTCCCTCTGTTAATGCTGGAAGTTTATAGGTAAGAGGTGTTCCTGCTGCTTGAGGAGATAAGGTAGCAGCAAGTGTGCTTCCGTTATAAAGAGAAGCTGTCCAAATTACGACATTATCACCACCGGCTTTTACTGTATGGTCACTTGCCAGATAAAGCTTATTGTCTGTACCGCAGTAAAGCTCTGTTGTTGAGCCTGAGATTTCTTTTCGTGTTATAACAGGAGTTACACTTACAAGTTTCTGTATACCTGGATATGTAACAATATTTTCAGCGGTGAAGTCGATATTATAATCACTTGCATTGTAAATCTGTCCGGCTGAGCCTGTCCAGGTAATGCTTACTTCCCCATTTTCAGTAATAAAGGTGTAATCTTTGTCACTTACAAAAATAGTATAAGGCTCGGCTGTGTTATATGTGCCATAGTTTTGTGTAATTGAATAACTGCGTCTGTCTGCAGGACTTTCGAGAGGCTCATTATCTGCATGTGTTGAAATTCCAAGTTTAGCACCACTTGTAAATGCGCCAGTAATGTTTATGAGCTTGTCTTTTGGCAGAATGATATTTGCAGGTGTGGCCGGACTTCCGCTTGTGTTTCCGTAAACTACAGGATTTCCTTCGAGATTCAAGGTACAAGTGTTATCAAGTGAAATACCACCAGAAGTGTTATCAGAAATAGTTCCACCAGAAAGATTCAGGGTTGCATAATTATCAAGTAAAATTCCTGTTGTGTTGTTTTTAATTGAGCCGCTAAGGAAATTAATAGTACCAGCTGATGCACGTAGACCTGTATTGCTGCAGTCAGTAATCTTTATATTGCTTAATGTTAGAGAACATGAAGCATCCATTGTAAGTCCAAAACCAGCATCGTTGCTTACGTTTAGTTCTTCAAGCTTTACTACAAGTTCTGAATCGAGAGTAGAAGCAAGTTCAATTGACTTAAGGATAGGAGGGGCTTTCTGAGGATTTTTCTTGATTCTGATTTCGTTTGTTTGAATTTCTTTTTCGAGAAGAATGTTTCCGTATGAGCCGGAAACTCCAGACTTATCTAAGGTGTCTGAAGTAAAGTCGCCTGCAACATAAATTGTAAAGATTGAGGCCTTTGTTTTTCTGTTTTCTGTATCGTTAATATCTGCAAGGGCTTCTGCTATTGTTGCATAAGGAGCAGCCTCTGAACCGTCTCCGTTCTGTGCGTTAGCTTCAACAAATAATGTGTTGTTCATAAAGCGGAACTTAACGGTTCTGGTAGAAGAGTTCTCGTAATTTGTAAGTGTTGCATAAGCTTCTACACGGTAAGTGTTCTGCGGTAATTCAATTTCCAGCTCGGTGTCTGTTGTACCGCTTTTGTAAATCAGTCCGTTTCCAGTTGCTTCGTAAACCTTGTAATAAACTGTTGCTCCACTTATATTATTTCCAAGATGATCCTTTGAAGGTGGAATAATTGTAATTTTGCCTTTTTCGCTTTGTTCATCAAAAGGAATGCCTGCAAGCCCACCTTCAGCAATCTCGTAACCGCTCTGATCTTTTATTACAGGCTTTTCAAGTTTTGAAATACTTGTAGAAGCCTTTACTGTACTGGAAAGACCTGCTTTATCTTTTAATTCAATTGTATATTCTTTATCTGCGGCAGAAAAAGCTTCACCTGTCTCAAAATATACCGAGTTTTTATTATGGACAAAATCCTTACTGTTTAAGAAGTTATAAGAATTACTCCAGCTTCGGCTAAAATGAGAATCAGAAAATTCATATACTGCAATTTTTGAATCCGGATTTTCAGAGTCTGCATCTGGATTTGGCACTGTAGTTACAGATACCGGAAAGCTCTGTCCGTTTATAACAACTTCTGCAAGATCCTTATGGCGGATTGCAACCTCTTCCTCATTTGGCATATCAAAGGCAAGCACAAAGGTTTGATTGCTGTTATTTAATACGGTAGGATTCAGGATTACAGGGGGCTTTGTGTTACAGTGGAGATTGACGATATATTTGTCAAACTCACGACCACTCATTGGTTCATGCAGGTTGATTTCTGTTGTAATATCTCTTCCTTCATCAACTGAAATTAAAAACTTCTGGGGCAGCGAAAGCTGAACTGTAAAAATTTCAGGCTGCTCTATAGTTACAGCAGAACGGCTGAATTCTGTTTCGAGATTAGTAAAATTAACTGATGGAATGAGAGAGAACTGTTTTGGATTGCGCATAAAAAAGGTAATTTCACAATCTTCATCTGACGCAATACAAAGCTGATTTGAAGCATCAAAATAATTATCTACGCTTATAGTATGATTTTCCACCGCCGCCGTTTCGGTATATTTTTCCATGAAGTCTGCTACGTCGTTTTCGAAGAGTGAACAGGCTGAAAGGAGGGGGAGGATGCAGAAGCAGAAAAAGAATCGAAGGGAACAACTTAGTTTCATTAGCTTCCTCTTAGAACTGCCAGCCAACGGCAGCCACTGGTTTTATGTAGCCCATTGGAAGATTCTGCATAAATGGCATTACAAAGTCTGCACTAACTTCGGCATAGAGACGGTTTGTAAAGTAGAACTGGAAGCTGATACCTGCCATAGCACAGAAGTCTAAGCTGTTGAGCGGTTCAGAATTGATGTTATGAGGGAAGTGGAATGCTGTGTCGTAAAACATTGCAACACCAGCACCACCATGAAGTTCAATTGTTGCAATATGACGAAGCTTTGAGCTGTCTGTTTTACTCTTAATGCGGATTGGAAGCTGATAAATAAAGATTGCGTTTCCGCAGATATAGTTTCCGTCTAAATCATAGCCGTCTGTTGTTGTAATGAGGCGCGAATAGGTTGCATCGATACCAATACCAAGGTAACCAAAGCGGCGCTTAAACGGCATAAGAGAGATTTTAGCGTTAGCTGAAAGTGGGAGTACTGTTGTGTTAAGGTACTCTTTAATTCTGTCGCCCACAATGATGATTGGACAGGTATATCCGGCTGCAACATCAAAGTCTACTGCCTTACGGAACTTTACGGTAAAGGTGTTGTCTTTTCCGTTTTCTGTTGTAAGGCCGCTGGCATCGGTTGCAGTAAAGTAATAAACACCGGTATCCAGCTCTTCCATATTAAACTGTACACGAAGGCGGCGGTTGTTATCGCTGAATTCCTGAATATTTGGAATGATTGGTTCTGCATTCTTTTTACGTGAATTGATAACTTCGTAGGTTGTGAATGAGGTATCTGTAGGACCATCCTGAAGTTCAAAAAGGTTACGTCCGGTAACTGTAAAAAGACCATCGTTTATTTCGTCCAGGTAGATTGTAGAAGAGTGTGTGACAGAAGCTTCCACACTTCGTACCTGAGGAATATAAGCGCGGTAAATATTAAACTCAAACCAGTCTGACTCAATTTCCGGAATGCCGATAAGGTCGTAAGTAATTACCTTGTAGCGGTAAAGGCCCGGAGTAAGTAGTGGCTGAATCTGAACGCGGGTTGTATTGTCCTCTGTGAACAGACGGTTAATTTCTGTCCAGTCAGAATTGTCGTTTTTCTTTTCTTCAATTACAACTTCGTATTTTTGAACGTATTCAGGGTAGTCTTCTATCCATTCAAGATACTGCCATGAAGCATCCGGATTATCATCGTCTGTAATTTCTTCTTCTGTAACTTCACCGTTTTCGTTTGTGTCTTCTGTTGAAGTGGCTGGAGCTGATGACTTAAAGCCGCTCTTAGACTTCTTTTTTGATTTAGCTGCAAGCGAACCGAACAGTGTTAATGCAATAAATAAACAGCAAAGGAGCTTCTTTCTAATTACCATATGGATTACGTGCTCCTTTTGCTTTTGTTTTTCTTGGGGTAGGTACATCGGTAGAGAAGGTTGATTCTGCCGAAGGTCCTTCCTGAAGAAGCTTATCTAAAGTACCGTCTTTATCGGTATCGATTCTTCTAATTGCGTGTACACTCCACTTGAAGGTTCCCTTTGCGAAGGTTGATTTATTTGTCTCATAAAGCTTCATAAAATCAATTTCGTAAAGAGGCTTTTCTACCATCTGAGAAAGTACTACCTTATTTTTTTTGTCTTTAATTTCAACTATATAATCGGTTGCCTGAGAAACCTTATTCCAGCTGAGGATGATAGTTCTTGGGTTTTCAGGGTTACGAAGGTATTCTGCACCCAATAGCTCTGGTGTTGTTTTAAGACCAAGGGTTGGGTCGAGAGGTTCTACAGGTAATACAGTAAAGCGGCCCTTGTACTTGTTGTCTGTGTTTGAAATATCAATTCCATCCAGAGTTTCTGCGTAAACTATAATTTCGTAACGTCCAGGACGAAGACCTTCCTGTGTATCGAGCTTAACTGTTTTTGGTGCTACGGTTGTTCCGTTTGCCATTTGTTCATCTGTTGGAACTTTTAGAACTACCTTGTTGCCTTCGTCTGCCTTTACAAGAACAAACTGTGCTTTTGCAACATCATCTACTGTAGTCCATTTTGCAGAAGAAGGATTCAAAACGGCATCTACACCGTTGAATTGTGTTCCTCTTGCAGGGCTTGTAATTTCTACAGGGCGGAGTTTAACAAGATTAAAGGTGTTCTCTGCAAGACGACCGGTACGACGTGAAGAAATACCAGGAACTTCGTTTGCAAAGGCCTGAATGCGCCATTTGTAATTTGCTTTGTCCACAAAATCAGCCGGGTTAAACATATCTACATCGTCTTCCGGCTCATAAACAACATTCTCGTAAACCAGCTTATTATCTGATAAGCGGAATATTGAAAGCTTGTAGTAGTCTGCGCCAGAAACGTCCGACCACTTAAACTTAAACGGAATAGTTTCGCGGGCAATTGCGCGGAAGCCTGGAGCGGAGAGGGGTGCCTCGTCGAGGTTTCCGATAATATTAAGAGTTTTTGCAGGAGTAATGAGCTCTGTATCATCCGTTGTGCTCGAAGAGCGGAGGCGCCAGTAATAGGTACCAAGCGGCAGGTTTACACCACGGAGACTTGTAGAATTTACCGGAGCCTTATAAACAATTTTTCTGAAGCCCTGATCTGATGAAATTTCAAACTCACTTACAAAATTGTCTGGAATATTGCGCTTCCAGGTAAATTTTGTATCCGGGAGGAGGGTAAGTGCACAACTGTAGCCTTCTGCAGGCTCAACGGTGTGCTGCTCTGGAACACCCTTCATTGTATAGAAGGTACGGATTTCTGATACAGGAGAAAGGTTTCCTTCTGTATCGCGCATTGTAATACCCCAGTACCATTTTCCATCCTTAAGCTTTGTAACGTTAGGATTCATGGTGTAGAAGTTATCTGTTGTTTCAAAAGAAACTGCAGGGTTACGAAGACCTTCGTTGTCTGCAATGCGCACTGTATAGCTTTGTGCTTCGTTTTCAATTTTCCATGAGAAGCTTGTTGGCTTTGCCGAGGTCTCTGTGTTTACAATTCCGTTTACAGAAGGAACCAGAAGCTCCGGTGCAGTAAGCTGCCCCTTGCGTTCTATCTTAAAGCTGTGAACCTCTGAAGGTTCTGCAAAGCCTTTCTTATTCATTGTATAGTAAGGAGTTACGCGCCAGTAATAAGTACCTGCTTCGAGTGTAGAAATGATGGAAGAGGTAGTAGAGGTTCTCTGTTCGATAACCGGATTATTCATGTTAGGGCTTCTTGAAATCTCTAACTTATAAGTAGAAGCGTATGGACTTTCTGTCCAGATAATGCGGACTGCCGGTGTACGTGTGCGGTAGCCGTAGGTATAGTTTTCTGCCGGAGCAACCTGACTTGGTGGCAGCGACTGAATTACCTGAATCTTTCCGGTTTTAATCTGACCATCGTTAATAGCCTGCTGTTCTGAAACTCCGTCTTCCGAAGCGTCGAGCTTCCAGAAGTAGATTCCTGCATCCAGCTTGATATTTGTTTCGTTTAAGCCGTCTGAATTAAGGCGGTAAAGTATGTCTTTAAACTCTTTGTCTTTAGAAATCTGAAGTACTGTTGCTTCTGCTGTGTTGCTCCAGCTGAAGTGTACATCTGTTGCACCCTGTGTGTGGTAAAGAATTTTTTGGTTACGAACAGGTGTATAAACGGTGAGGGCAGGCTTTGCAGGAATTGCCTGTGCGGTGCCTGTGCTCATATTAAGCTCTTCACCCTGATTAAGTGCAAGAGAAGAACCGTCTGCATTCTGAAGCGATGCAGAACCCTTTAATACCTGAACAGAAAGACCTTTTGCAGTACCGGCGGCTCCGCTACCGGCTGTATTCTGTGCTACAGAACCGGCACTTAAGCTTGTACCTGATTTTACATCAACCTGAACGCCGCCAGAAGAAAGGGTCATTCCGTTTTCTGCGTCCGAAGAGTCTACAGTTGCATAACCGTCTTCGAGCTCTACCATAGCCTGCTTGTCTTCTGTTAAGAATACCTGAGCCATGGTGTTTTCCATAAGGTCCATAACGTTTCCGTCATTAAACCAGATGGTTGCTTCTGAAAGGGCAGCGGTGTGAATGGTGTCTCCGTTATAAACCGGAGATTCCTGACGCAGGCGGTCCCAGACAACGCGGTCTAAGAACTTACGCTGTGCGGTTTTATATTTAAAGGTAATGGTTGCAATAGGCTGCTCGTTCTGCTTTGTAAGGGCGCGGAAAAAGCTTGTATAAAACAACCATGAATTTGTTGTTGCACCAATGAGACAGATAAAAATGGTAATGAGGAAAGGAAGAAGCAGACTATTGCTTAACCTGGATCTTGTTTTCTTCTTCATTCAAGTTTACCTTTTCAAATTCTGGGATTGGGATACCAAGCAGGTTACGAACCTCGTTGAGTGTTTTTGGTCCTTTAGGTCCAAGGGCTCTTGCACAGTCCGGATCTGCCTTGAAATCCGGCTCATTTGGCTTAAAGAACGCTTCTATATCAAACTGAGGCATGTTTACAACACCGTAGAAGTGCTGTGTACCTTTACCTTTTACTTCAAATTCTACCGGAATCTGCTCTACAATCAGTTCGTTTGCCTTGTCGGCCTCTGCAATTGTAAAATGATTTTCTTCGCACTTAATAAAGCGCTTTTTGAGCAGGCTGTAGGTGTCTTCTGTAATAAGAATATCGGTTCCACAAGGCTTGTTAGAGCTTTCTGTACGAGATGCAAAGTTTACAGCATCTCCAATAGCCGTATATTCCATTTTACCGTCTTTTCCCATGTCGGCACCCATCAAACCACAGGTTGCACGACCGGTATTCAAACCGCTACCAATGCGGATATGAGGCTTATATTTAGCTTTTGGCTCTTTTTCGTGTGCTTTTGTAAAGGCTTCTGCTTCCTTATTGTACTTCATAAGGGCATAGCGCATGGCAATTGTACCGCGAATGGCGTTTGTAGCGTCTTCCATAACGTGGTCGTCGTGAATTTTCTGCAATTCCTTCTTTTTTGGGTTAGAATCAGGCATATCTTCGAACTCAAGACTGTCGTTTCGCATGATTCCCCATACAGCCATGATGGCATCACCCTCGAATTTATCGATATTTCCATGGCTGAGCACGATACAGTTTACCATTCGACTCATGTAGTCGTTCAAGAAGCCGATGATTTCGCTTGGAGAATCGTTTCCAAAGCGGTTTTTAAAGCCGTCTGAAATAGCTGTAAAGCCGCGGATATCGCTAAAGAAGATTGTTACGTCCTTCAAATGCGGATTAAAGTCTATTTCCTGGCGGGCAATAGCCTTTGCAACGTTTCTGTTAGTGAATTTTGCGAAGGTATTCAGCGAGTAAAGCTCGTCTTTTGTACTCTGGTTCAAAACACCAATTTCGTCGCGTCGTTTTGTAGAAAGGGTTTCAAAAATATCAGATTCAAAGTTACCAAGCTTAATTTCTTCAGCTGATTCTGTAAGGCGGCGCAGGTGGCGTGAAATTGCAAAGCGAGAGAAGGTAAGAATGAATATAATAGAAAGGAAGAATACAACGCCCATCAGATAAATATTGTTTCTGCGGGTTGTAAGAACTCCTTC